>DASZRP010000026.1:0-12936 GCA_035548895.1 Puia sp.
ACCGCCACCGGCTAAGGTGCCGCTGGTATGTGTTCCATGGTAATCGACCGGTTCATCCGTTCTCATGATCAGTCTGCCCGTGAAATCGATGTGGGTGGAAGGATTGGCATTATCGCCAATACCCACGAACAGGCCTTTTCCCTGCAGATTTCTTCCAAGACCTGCGGCAAGGGCATCTACCCCGTGTGTGGCGCGGTTGTTATTATTCAGCGGAACATCTTTCAGATGCTGCGGGTCGACGGATACGACAAACGGCAGCTTGGCGATTTTGTCGATGATTCCCCTGCTTCCGCGGATAAACAAAACATGCGGCGGCTTTATCTTCGTATCCACCAGCTCGGCGCCGGCATTGCGGATCTCCTGTTGAACCGTGATCTTGTCGATGCCTGCGTAAAAGCTTATGGCAACGAGATTGTCAGGATCTTTTGAACCGGCTAAAAACTCATCGAGTGCCGGATTGATTTTTATCGATGCGGGAACAACATAAATACCGGAAACGGACGGGTTATTATATTTTGAATCACCAGCCTGTACGTCGCATGTAGCCAGCCAGCACCTGGCTGAAACAGGCAGGTCCAGGTGAATGCCTTCTGCCTTCAGCGATGACCTGGTCTGGTCGTCGGGAGCGTGGTTGAGCTGCAGGATCAAAAAGTATTGTTGTTTGAACCGGGCAGACTGCCAAAGAGAATGATTTAATTTTTTACGGAGCAGGGAAGCGGCTTCCGTTAATCTTCCGTTTCTTAGTACGGGGGGGTAAACCGGAGTCTGTGCGGTAAGAACAAGCGATGAGCAGGAAAGCAAAGCCGGCCATACGATCCGGTAAAAAGGATTCATGGGAACAATTTAGGGCGATTTACCGGGTTAATGCCGGTGGCAGGATGTCTGGGTTTTACAGGATAAAACGCGGGTGAGGCATGATTATTTTACCGCTGATTTTCGAAAATTAACCACCTGTTTTGGGCGCTTCGATTTATTTTGGGGTTAGGTGGATTTCCGTTTACTTCGGAAAGGGTTTCGACAGATCCGTTCGAAACCAGCGAATTCTATCGAGATTTGACAAAATATCTGCATACCAATGGCCGTTTCTGTCTCCTGCTCCTGTTCGTTTGCCTAAGCACAGGAGTGAAGGCGCGCAACATGCCCACTGAAAGCGCGATGCAGGATACTATTCCGAAAAAGGAGCCGAAATCATCGATTAAGAAAACGCACAACGGCATTTCAAAATATTTCGACATCATTACCGACCGGCAGCAAAGGGATTCCCTGCTGGCCAAGCTTGGCCGGCAGCATCAGCCGGCGCCAATTTCAGACAGTCTTCGGCTCAAGACAAGAGAAAATACCTTCAGCCCCTACCGGGGTAAGATAATCCGGACCATTTACTTTAATCAGCTTGACGTATTCGGCACGCAGATCGAAGACACGGCGGAAGTCCGCTCCAAACTGGTTCGGTTCGCCAACCGTCTGCACTACAATACCCGAACCTGGGCCATTCACGAGGCCCTGTTTTTTAAGGAAGGAGATACGGTGAATGCGTATAAACTGGTAGACAACGAGCGATATCTCCGCAGCCTGCCCTTTTTACAGGATGCGCGCTTGTACGTCATCAACAGCTATCAGGGGGATTCGATCGACATTGTGGTCCTGACAAAGGACGTGTACGAGTACGGTGGAACGGTGTCGAACCTGAGCCCGACAGCGGCTGCAGCAACTATTTTCAATACCAATCTGTTGGGCGGGGCGCAGCGGGTATTTTTCGGATTTCAGTGGACAAAATTATACAGTCCTGAATGGCGAACCGGTTTTGGCTATACCAAATACAATCTCGCCGGAACCTATACCGACGTCAGCGCAGGATACAGTGTACTGAACGACCGGCCGACCACCGATACCGGCGTGTATGAACGATCAAGCTACCTGTCCATCAACCGCCCGCTCTATGCATCCTGGGCAAAATTCTCCGGCGGGTTAACCCTTTCGCTAAACAGATCGGTTAATATCAACAACCTGCCCGATACCGTTTACCGGAATTATCAATACAGCATCGTGGACGTTTGGGCCGGCTATAATTTCCGGAATCAATTCAAAGGGACAGGATACAACAGCAATAAACCGAATCTGGCCGTTGCAGCAAGAACATCTTATATGGATTTTTCGAAGCGACCGACGGAAGAAGCGTTTATTCTTGACCCCAAGTACAATAACCATCGGTTCATGCTGGGTAAGTTTGAGCTCTTTCACCAGGAGTTTTTTAAGACCAACTATTTTTTTGGATTTGGAAGAACCGAGGATATTCCGCTTGGCTACAACGCTTCCACCACGATGGGCGTGGACAAGTGGATGGGGTACGATCGCACCTATACCGCCGTTGAGGGACAGAAATTCTGGCTGCTCGGCAAGAACCTTGTGCGGGCCAATTTCCAGCTGGGCTCATATTGGTTTAACCATCAATCGCAGGATGCCGTGCTGCATTTGTCGGCCGACTACTACAGCAACCTGCTCTGGCTTAGAAATCCAAAGATCCGGGAATTCCTGCATGCCGATTACATTGAATGTTTTAATCCGGTATTGTACAAACCTGTAAACATTAACCGCGACAATGGTATTCTGGGTTACCGAAACACCCTCTTTAATGATTTTAAAAGACTGAACGTTAGCGCGCAGACGAATTATTACAGCCCGATCAATGTCTATGGCTTTAAGTTCAATTTCTTCCTGTTGCTTCAGGCTTCCCTGCTGACAGATAGAAATGAATCGATATTTAATAGCCCCTTTTATTCCGGGTTCACCATGGGCTGCCAGATCAGAAATGAAAATCTTTCTTTCAATACGCTTCAGTTAAGCGCCAGCTACCAGCCGCTGGTCGCTCATGGACCGGATGCCGCCAATGGTCCACGTACTTTTTTCTTTCAGATCAGTTCTGTGACCAGCTTTAACTTCAGCATTTTTGCTTTGCAGGAACCAGCTGAAATACAGTTTCGCTAAGAATTGATCAGCGCGGATTTAATCGTCTTCCTTCTCTGCTAACGGATCGGTATCTTTCTTCCCAACCTTAATTTTAGGATCGTCGGCTCTTCCGGTTACGCGCAGGGGAATGCCAATGATACCCAGTGGTGGAAGACCGATCCGCATTTTAAGATTAAGCTGGTTGTCGAACGAGGTCTGTCCTTCTATGCGTACCCGGAAGCCGCCTGTTTTGAATTTGAACCGGGGAATGGTGATCAGGTTGTTCTTTATGGTTGATTTGATCTCTATTTTTGAGATGTCCGGGTCTTTCAATTCCGTTTTTTCAGTTTTACTGCTTACCGTATTAAATAATTTCCAGTTCCTGAATTTTACCTGTTTCACAGAAAGCGTTCCGCCGCCGGCCAGCGATGGATAGACCGGCCGCATATTTTCATTGAGCCTGCCGCTTAAGGAATAGTCCAGCGAGATAATACCCTGCGCGTACTTAGCCGAGCTGGCCAGGTCACGAAAAAGTTTTACTTCGGCATAAGCGCGATGAATATCAAAATCTTTCGCCTGCAGGTGGTAGTCAAAACTGGCACCCCTGGGGCTGAGCGCAGTGTATTTGCCGCTCATGCCAATCTGTGTTCCGACCAGGTTGAATCCGGTTTGCACCAGTTCCACGCTGCCATCGCTGATATGCACGCCGCCATTGAATTGTTCGATGGTTAGTCCGCTGTAACTGATCTTTCCAATTTCTGCTTTTAAGGTCAGATCGATATGCTGCGGCACCATCACAACGCCTGTTGGCGAATCTTGCTCTGTCTCGGATTTCTTTGCATCGGAAGCGCCCGGGCCCGCATAGACCGAAAGCTCACCGATGTTGATGAAAGGCGAGCTGAGATTAAAATTGCCGGCTAAGGTTTTGGAGCCGCCGAGCGCATAGTTGATCGCGTTCTCCATATAACCGTCAAGCTGGAAATCGGTTGAACCGTATTTGGCCATAAACCGATCGAACCACATTTTATCAGAGTCGAAATGAAAACTGCCCTGGGAAATGTATAATGGCTGAGGGAAGTATTCATGAACGATCCTGAATTTTTTTAGTTCAAGCGTGCCTTTGTTTCTGAGAAGATCGAACCGGCCGGCGTCAACATCGCTTTGTTTCCCCTGAAAAGAAAGATCTGCGCGGACGATACCGGAAACCGCAAGCTCTTTACGGGAAAAAACCTGGTAGAGGCGCCCGATATCCAGATAACCACGGACTGCAATATCGTATTGCAGGTCGTCGAAATTCTTCAAGCTGGCTTTGGCATAGAAATGCTTGCCTTCAAAAAGAAGCGCTGCCCGGCTAATATTCAGGTGCATATCGCGCAGTGTTCCTCCACCATCGAACGCGTCGGCCTCAATATTGATCTGCTCGATTGGATGAGGATAGTATTTGGTATGCACCGAAGCATTTTGCAACGAGAAATCGCTTCGCGTTTTAGGAAACAGGTGATGATCGGGAGCATATTTCCCGCGGGTATGTATATTGAACCGAAGCAGTCCTGCGAGCTGCAGGCTGTCTAAGGAATAGCATTGCTTAATCTCTCCCAGGTTTACCAAACCTTCCAGATCGCCCTCTAATGGAAAGTCCGGCGCTGAATGTATTTGAAATCTTCCCTGCAGAAAATTACTGAGCATGGCTGCGTGAAGCGTGTCGATCCGGAACACCGCATGCCGGTAATTAGCGTCGGGGCAGAAAGCCTCCATTTTCAGGAAGATCTGTTTTATAGCTTCGGGTACATGTGGATAGCGAACCGTGCCATTGTCCACCTGGCAATTGATATGAAAGCTTGGGAT
This sequence comes from Puia sp., assembly GCA_035548895.1. Classification (GTDB taxonomy): domain Bacteria; phylum Bacteroidota; class Bacteroidia; order Chitinophagales; family Chitinophagaceae; genus Puia. The sequence continues at coordinate 4,789 of DASZRP010000026.1, forward strand.
GCTGGCGATCACGGTATCCGTTTTTCGCAGCGATGTCTTGATGATTTTTCTGCTGAACCGCCCGTCGGCATCGGCATCCAGGCTTAACCGTCCCTGCATGTCGAATCCGGAAATGCCAAGTGCTTTCTTTAGATTGTCGAGATCGATCCTGCCTTTTGCTGTTGCCCTGACCGACGGCTCATCCAGGCCATGGCTTTCCCAGCCTGCCCGAAAATAATCCTGGTCCATCCGGAAGGAAAAAGAGTCCAGTCTCAAATAGAGCTGCTGCTCATCGAGCTTTGGCAGTTGCATAACGGCCAATCCGCCTATTTCAGACAACGGGAGCTTTACTCCCTGGTAAGCGATATATCCGTCGCGCAGGCGCAGGGTGAGTGAAAGGTCAGGCATCTCATTTGCAGAAGCAATATACCTGCCCTTCAGATTGAGTTTCAGGTCTGCCATGCCGCGAATGGTCGTTTTGCTGAGCCAGTCAATGTATTGCGGCGGAAAGGCAGTGATCAACTGGTAAAGGCCTGCATTGACGGATTCCAATTTGAAATCCATATTGTATCCGTTATGCAGTATGTCCAGTTTTCCTGAGAACTGCAGGCCCAGCTGATTGACCTTCAGATCATTTTTCCGGAATATCAATGCAAGGGTTTGGGTATTGATCCGGGTAATGAGATCAGCATCTATTGATTTGTGCGAGAGGTAAGAAACGCTGTCGAGGGCAAAGCTTAAAGAATCGCTTTCAATATGAGAAGCGAGATCAAATACGGACTGACTGAGATCGCCCGTGCCCTGATAGTTAATATGCCTGGCGTCGATCAGCATGGGCGCCGAACGATCGTCGTAGATGAGATGGCAATTGACTATTTTTATTTTTTCGAGGTGAAGCGAGGCGGCGGAATTTTCGTTTGCACTGTCATTTTTAGATGAAGGAGTCGACTTGTAAATACCGTAATTGGTTTTCCCGTCCGCGCTAACCAGCATATTGCATTGGGCGTCGGTCAGATAAATTTTGTTGATGTGGACGACGTGGTCGAAGATCAGTTTTTGCAGATTGATGCCGAATCCCAGCTTGCGTGCAGACAATAAAGTATCTTTATCAAACGGAGCCGAGCCCTTCAGGTCCACGTCGTACAAGGTAAGGGTTAGCGAGGGAAAATGCGTGAAGAAGGAAAGCCTTGACCTGGAGAAATTGAGATCTCCGGTAATTGATTGGTTTGCCCAGGACTTGATCTGGCGGCCTACGGTGTCGGGAAAAATAATTGGCGCCAGGAAGAGAAGCGCGACAAGTGCGGCTGCGGTAATGCCGGTAATTTTCAGGATTTTCAAGAGGATGAAGCCGATCCGTTTCATAAGTGAACATGTTGCGTCAGGGTGCGGGTTAACGCAGTCGCTGCGGGCTAAGCGCAAAATCCGGTTCAAAGTACCGAATAATTTTGCAAACAACGGCTCAACCAAATTTATCACTACAACGTTAAGTAAGAACATTATCTCATCCAATAAACGTATTATATGGCTACTGATCAAACGGCTGCGTCGCTGGAGCAACTTTGTATCAATACTGTCAGGGTATTGGCGGCTGATGCGGTTCAACAGGCCAACTCGGGACATCCGGGAACTCCGATGGCGCTTGCTCCCGTAGGCCACGTGTTGTGGTCTTCGGTAATGAATTACAATCCCCAGGACCCGAACTGGGCCAACCGGGACCGGTTCGTTCTATCGGCTGGCCATGCCTGTATGCTGCAATACAGTTTTCTGCATCTGACGGGCTACGATATTACCCTGAACGATATAAAAAAATTCCGGCAACTGCATAGCAAAACAGCGGGCCATCCTGAATTTGGGCTGTTAGCCGGAATCGAAGTAACAACCGGCCCGCTGGGACAGGGTTTTGCCAATGGGGTGGGGATGGCGATTGTGCAGGCCTTCCTGGCTGCCCGCTATAACAAGCCCGGATTCGATTTATTCGATTATCATATCTATGCTATCTGCAGCGATGGCGATCTGATGGAAGGCGTATCGTCGGAAGCCGCTTCCATTGCCGGCAACCTGCAGCTTGGAAAACTGATCTATATCTACGACGACAACCACATCACCATCGAGGGCAATACCGCGATAACTTTTAACGAAGATGTGGCTGCGCGTTTTGAAGCCTACCACTGGCATGTTCAGGAAGTGGCCGATGGAAACGATGTGGCGGCTATTGCAGAAGCCCTGAAAAATGCCCGGGAGGAAACTCTCCGGCCTTCGCTTATCCGTGTCCGGACACATATCGGATATGGCAGTCCGAATAAAGTGGACACAGCGGCCGCTCACGGTTCACCACTGGGCGCAGAAGAAGTTAAGCTGGTAAAGAAATTCTTTGGTTTTGATCCGGACCAGTCTTTCGTTATTCCGGACAAAGTGCTTTCCTTTTACCGGCAGGCCGGCAAAAAAGGAAGTGAAAAAGAAGCGCAGTGGAATAACCTGTTTAAGGAGTACAGGGAGAAATATCCTGATGAAGCTAATGAGTGGCTCGCACTAAGCAGCGGCAAGCTGCCGAAAGGATGGAAGGAACTGCTGCCGGTATTCAAAGGCGGCGATCAGATGGCGACCCGGAAGGCTTCAGGAAAAGTACTTAATGCGATAGCCGATAAATTGCCATTCCTGATTGGCGGGGCTGCCGATCTTTCTCCATCTACGGATACCATCCTGGAGAAATATCAATCTTTTTCAGCGGAATGTCGATATGGCCGCAATTTTCATTTTGGCATCCGCGAACATGCCATGGGAGCCATATTAAACGGGATGGCGGTGACTAAGGGGTTCATACCCTATGGAGCCACTTTCCTTATTTTTTCAGATTATATGCGACCGCCGATCCGGCTTGCAGCCATCAGCAAGATCCGGCCGGTCTATGTGTTTACACACGACAGCATCGGACTTGGAGAAGACGGAACTACACATCAACCGGTAGAACAGCTTGCCTCCTTAAGGGCAATCCCCAACATGACGGTCATCCGTCCTGCCGATGCCAATGAAACGGCTCAGGCCTGGCGCGTTGCACTGGAAATAAGCGGTGGTCCGGTAGCCCTGGTATTGACAAGACAAAATATACCGGTTATTGACCAGGACAAATTCGCCAAAGCTTCAGGGTTGGAGAAGGGAGCTTATATCCTTTCGGAATCGGCCGATGCGCCGACCCATATTCTCATTGGCACCGGGTCTGAAGTCCATTTGCTGTTGCAGGCCCAGGAGTCGCTGAAAAAACAGTCGATTGCAGCAAGGGTGGTCAGCATGCCTTCCTGGGAATTATTCGAGAAACAGGACGCTGCCTATCGTGAATCAGTGTTGCCCAAACAGGTCAGAAAACGACTGGTGGTTGAAGCTGGAGCAGATCAGGGTTGGTTGAAGTATGCCACGGAAGACGGCAAAATATTAGCGATACATCGTTTTGGAGAATCGGCGCCCGGAGACGAAGTGTTCCGGGAATTCGGATTTACCGTTGAAAATATTGTGTCGCTGGCCAGCAGCTTATAATTCCTGCAATACAATATGAAAAATCTGATCAGGCTGCCTTTTTATGCTCGTGTCACCCTGATCCTTTTTGGGATCGCACTGGTATTGCTGTTCATGTGGTTCGGAAGAACCATATTGGTGCCGCTTTTCCTGGCCTTTCTGGTAGCTATTCTGTTACATCCTGTGGTGCGCTTTTTTGAAAAAATCCGTTTTCCCCGCGTGCTGGCTTCCCTGGTAGCCGTGATCATCTTTTTAGTGCTGATCGCCGGTCTTTTTTATTTTTTCAGCAGGCAATTCAATCGCCTGACACGCGACCTTCCTGCTATTCAGCAAAAATTATCCGGTCATCTTGAATATATCCAGAACTGGATCAATAACAAGTATCATATCACGAATACGGAACAGCAGGCTTATGCCGGCAAAACCCTTAACGGCATGCTGAACGGAGCAGTCAACTCCGCAGCGACCACGGTATTTGGCATAGCAGAAACGGCGATCCTTACGATCTTTATTTTTGTTTTTACTTTTTTTCTCCTTTACCAGCGAAGGCTTTTCATGCGGTTTATCCTGACCCTTTTCGACGAAGCGCATAATAACCGGGTAACCCTTATTGTGAGTAAAGTGCGCCTGCTGATCAACAACTACGTGCTGGGCCTGCTGATGGAAATGGTCGTGCTGATGGTGTTGATCTTCGCTTCATTGATGATTTTGGGAATCAAATACGCCTTGCTGCTCGCAGTGATCGCTGCGATCCTGAATATTATTCCTTATTTCGGGATCTATGTGTCCATGTTCCTGGCGGTAATTGTTACGCTAACCGATAGTAGTGGCAGCGGAGTGGTCGCCGTGATCATTGTTTTCCTTGCCGCACATTTTGTAGATGCCAATATCATTTTGCCGCGCATTGTCGGCGGCCAGGTAAAAATGAATCCGTTTATTACATTGCTTGCAGTACTGCTGGGCCACCTGGTCTGGGGCATACCCGGTATGTTTCTGTTTGTTCCGCTTACCGCCATGATACGACTTATCAGTGAAGAAATTCCCGAAATGAAGGCTTGGGCAATTCTGATAGGGGAAGATAAACCGGTTGGATCTCAAGGGGACGACACAAATCGCTCGTAGATTTTTTTCCCCAAATTCATCCTGTTAACTTTAGGAGGCTGGATGGCAAAACGGCCTGAAAAAGGCCTGCTCTTTGCTTTATCCTGGAAACGCAGCCCAACACCATGACCATCAGTGAGAAATTGAAAAAGATCGTCCGGCGCATTTTCCGTATCCTGCTGACAACTGTATTGGTCATTTTCGGGATCCTCATTCTTATCCTTATCCTGATACAAACCCGCCCCGTCCAGGACTTTGGCCGTAAAAAGATAGAAGCCTATCTGCAGAAGAAATTAAATACCCGCGTCCGGGTTGGCAACCTGTATATCGGCTTTCCCACAAAGGTCGTGCTCCGGAATATTTATCTGGAGGACCGGCAACGCGACACGCTGATCGCGGGTGGCAATATAGAAGTGGACATCAGTATGTTTCAGCTGCTTCGCCGGGAGCTTCGGTTGAATGATATAGAGCTAAGGGACATTACGCTCAAAGTAAAACGGGTCATGCCGGACACGGTGTTTAATTTTCAGTTCATACCGGATGCCTTTGCTTCTTCGGAGAAGGAACCCCAAACACCTGTCGATACTACGGGCGGATTCCGGCTCACCATTGGAACCATACATCTCCAACATGTTCGCGCTGTTTATCACGACGATGCTACAGGCAATGATGTACAGTTGAATCTGGGGGATTTCAAAACCAGGCTCAAAACCTTTGATCCGGACAGGCAGGTGTATACGATTCCGGAGATCTCCCTTTCCGGAGTTTCCGGAACCGTCAGGCAATACAATCCTATTCTCATTTTGAAAAAAGCGGCGGATACCATTAGCGCACACAACCAGGCGGCCAGTCCGGTGCAGCTGAGACTTGACCGGATAGGGTTCGACCAAATTGCCCTGAACTATGCCAATGACGTAGATAAGTTGAATGCCAGTTTACGGCTTGGTCATTTTGAAACGCTGGCAGACTCCATAGATCTGGGAAACATCCGGATTAAACTGAAAAAAATTGAATTGTTCAATACCACGGCTATCCTCCATTTTGGAAAACTGAGCAAGCCGAAAGTCAGCCCGGTTTCTTCAAAAACAGATACCGTTACGCGAACGGGAAACTGGGGATTTGACGTTGCCGATCTGGAAGTTGGCAATACAAATTTTCAATACGACGACGACGACAACGAACGACCTGTTGAACGGGGGATCGATTATAGCCACCTGAATGTGAAGAACGCAAATATCAGGGCTACCGCCATTCATGCCGATCCAACAGCCTATACCGGCAATATTGATCAGATTTCCCTAAGCGAGAAAAGCGGTTTTAATTTGCGACGGTTGAGTGGCGTGGCGGCCTATAGCGATAAAGGCGCTTCTCTTAAAAACCTGGTTATACAAACCGATCATTCTGCTATTGCAAGTCAGTTGGCAATCAGTTATCCTTCCATTACGGCGTTTACAAAGGACCTTGGGGCGGTTCAAACGAATCTCAATTTTAGTAAATCAACTATCGCTGTACAGGACCTGCTGGTTTTTGTTCCGGCACTCGGCGGTCAGCTCAAAGGACAGGAAAAAGCGGTGCTGATGCTCGACGGCAGCGTCAGAGGGCCGATTAATAACCTGAGCATTCCCCTGCTGGATATCAGAGGGATTGGAAACACTTCTTTGTCTGCTTCCGGCAATATCCGCGGCCTGCCGGATGGAGCAAAAGCCTTTTATGATATCAGGCTTGGGCATTTAACCACGACGAGAAATGATCTGTTCCGGTTCATCCCGCCTTCTTCTCTACCGGCAACGCTGTGCATCCCGGAGCGGGTAGCGGCAAATGGCCGGTTCTCCGGTACCATGAAACGTTTCAACTTGAATCTGCATGTACTTACCAGTCGCGGCAAAGCGGACGTGGCGGGCATGTTGGATATAAACCGGAAGAATTACGACCTGAGTGCGAAAACTGAAGCCCTTGATCTCGGGTTTATACTGAAACAGGACAGCTTGCTGGGCCCCGTAACACTTGATGCAAAAGCAAAAGGGTCCGGCTTCGATATAAAAAAAATAAGCGGCATATTTCACGTGAACGTAGCGCAGGCGGAAGTAAAGTCATATACTTACCGGGGACTATCCGCCGATGCTGAGTTTCATGAGGGAGCGGGGAGGATCACTTCCTCCATCAGCGATTCCAATATTGCTTACAGCCTGATTGCGGAAGGGAATCTTTCCGGTAATTATCCAGCTGCAAAAATCAACTTGCGACTGGATACAATCAATTTGCATGCATTGCATTTGATGGAAGATAGCCTTGAGCTTAGGTTCGCCTTGCAGGCTGACTTTCCTTCCTTAGATCCTGATGCACTGCAGGGATTTTTGAATATAGATAGCATTGGGCTGTCAAGCTATGGCAGGCAGTTCTTTACAGACAGTATCCGGCTTGCGGCCATTCATTCAGACTCAGGACAACAGATATCGCTCCATTCAGAAGCCCTTGACCTGGATTGGAAGGGCAAATATAAGCTGACGCAAACCGTGGCTGCAATTGAACAGGTCGTTGATCATTACTATGAGCTTCGCGGAAAGCGTGACACAGCAAAAACAGATGCCGCGGAATGGACTTTGGCAATGACATTTCGGCCTTCGCCGCTGGTGCTGAACTGGATGCCCGCCTTAAAAGGCACGGATAGTTTAGGTGGTAGCCTCTATTTTAATAACGAAAAAGATGAACTGAGCCTGAAGATCAACGCACCGCAAATTCAGTACGACAAACAGGTGGTTCATCAACTGAAGATACTGGCTGACACGAAAAATGACGCGCTCGGATATTCCATTTCGCTGAATGATGCCGGGCAGCCTGGATTCCAAATTCATAAAACCTTGCTGGCCGGGAAACTTGAGCATGATAAATTATTTTCAACACTTACCCTGCAGGACGCTAAAAATAAAGACCGGTACCGGCTATCGGGTATACTGTCGCAGATTAGACAGGGCGTTCGTTTTGTTTTCAATGCAGACAGCCTGGTGCTGAACTACGACCCCTGGACTGTTCCGACTAATAATTTCATTCAATACGATTCGACCGGACTGCTGGTCCGCAATCTGAAACTGGAACATGCCGCGCAGGGGCTAACGGTCAACAGCAATGGAAATAGTGGCTCGGCGCCTTTGGATATTGACTTTGCCAACTTTCAGATCCGGACACTGACACGCTTTGCCGATCAGGATTCTCTGCTTCTGGATGGAACAGTTAACGGTCGCGCCGAGATTAAAAATATGCTTACCAAACCGCTGTTCACTTCTGATCTGAAAATCGACAATTTTGCCTATAAGGCAGATACGGTCGGTAATCTGGTCGTCAGGGTTAATAACGAAGAAGAAAATGCCTATGCCGCTTTCATCAAACTAACTGGAAGAGACAATGATATTGAAGTGGATGGTAAATATTATGCCGGCGAAAGTAAAATGGATCTCAAACTCAGGCTTAACCAGCTTAACCTGTATTCGGTCAGGTCATTCGCCGCTGCTCAGATTAAAGAAATGCGCGGTTACCTGAAAGGAGAATTGCAGGCCAGCGGGAGTC
>DASZRP010000027.1:0-4469 GCA_035548895.1 Puia sp.
GTAATAAAAAGCATTTTTATAGTCGCCCAGTTTCTGGTACACCGAATCTAATTGCTGTGACACATCTTCCTGCAGGTTCAGGTTATTGGCGGAATCTGCAAAACGTTTGGCAAGAAGCAGCTTGTCGCGCAGGTCATCCCATAGTGCCATTTTTTCCAAAATGCGGGAATACAGCATGGTGAATTCATACTTCTCCCGGTAATTGTTGGCCTGCCCATATTCGTATGGCGCTCCCTGCCTCATAAAATACAGGGCCGAATCGTAATGCTGGCGATGTTCACAGGCTGTCGCGTACAGCTTATTCACCTGATACCCGGCGCCCACCTCGTCGATGAACCGGGATACTTCGGGTTGTGTCTGCAAGTAGGCAATGCTCTTTTCCGGCGTCTCGTAGTTGAGGTAGTAGTTGAGAATATCAAGGTGCAGCTGCACCTGATAGTCGGACAATTTCAGCGAATCCGCAATATGCAGCGCCTTGTTATACCATGAGAGCGAGAACTCCTTGTTCTTCTCCGGCTGCGCAACATATACCGCCGCCATGCGCTGCATGGCCTGGATCACCAGTTGCCACAGGCCGGCGTCCTTCCCTTTTTGTATGGCCAGGGCGCAATAATCCTTACTCTTTTCATACTGCTCCGCGTCCGCATAAAAATCGGCAAGGTCGATATCGCTGACCACGATGAGCTTGTCGATGGCCGATTGCTCCGCAAACTCCCGCGCGCTTAGCAGGGCCTGAAACCGCGCCAGCTTATTGGCAAACAAATCCCAGGTAAACGATAGCGAAGAATAGGCAACACATAGCAAGCTGTCACGCACCGCGTCCCGGCCACCTTGCATAGCCGCGGTCAGATTGATGGCCTGGTTGTCCTGCGCCAGTGCCTTATCCCGCTGACCAAGTGCGCGGAAATAATGTGCATATTGCAGGTAAGCTCCAATCTGATATTCATCCAGGGCGCTTTCAGAAGCAATAGCTGCCGCCCGGTCAATATAAGACTTTGATTTTTGAATCAGCTCCGAGTTCATCTCATAGCCGAGATAGTCGCGGGCAATGCTCAGGTAAGCAGAACACATCTGGCTGCGGTCGCGGCTGCTCTCCACTTCCTCTATAATCACATCGCGCAGGCTATCGAAATAAGGAGTTCCAGGAACCTTTCGGCCCAATAGCTCCAGAGCAGCGGCCGTACGGGTAGCCGACGAACGGGTATCGGTATGCACCAACCGGTTCTTAAGAGAATCTTCATTCAGTAATTCAAATTGCGCCAGAGATCTTGTCGAAATGATGAGAAGGAGAGAGAATATCAGCGATTTCATTCGACGCTAAATATAAAGACAATTCGCCAAAGCATTATAAACCCGCTTATCTCATGCCTCCATCTTATGTTGAGCACAAGCTGGCTTCCCTCTTCGAAAGCAATGTCCGGCCCAATCTTATCTGCTCGCAGCAAAGACTTTCCGGTTTCCATTTTCCCGCTGCGCTCCGGAGAACGCCACAATCAGGGGATTGTGATCTGGCTCCCTTCCATCGAAAGGGACCTGCATCAGCCAGGCGACGACCGGCGCAATCTGTGTCTGATACATTTTCCTCGGTGTTTTGATCTCTCCCAGGGCGCTGACCCCGGGACCGAGCAGGGCCAGCCAGGCTTCTCCCGATCCCTTTGAAAAAGGACCATGGGTGAACCAGTTTTCTTCTTCTCCCCTTCCATGATCTGTGGTAATGATAAAGCTGGTCTGCCCGCGGTAATACGGATCGTTTTGCACAAACTGCCAGAGTTTCCCGATCATCTCATCCACCCGCGTGGCACTTTCGAGATATTTCAAATAATTTCCCTGATGTGCCCAATGATCGGTTTCCCCGAAGCTGATCAGCACCAGGTCGGGCTTCGACCTTTGCAGATAGGCCATAGCCCGGCAGAATGTTTTTTCATCCGGTGAACCGGAGTGATCCTGATCGGAACAAACAGGATTCAGCACCAGATGATCCCGGTGCTGGTTGAGAATGAAGGGAAAGAGCTTCCAGGTGGTGAAAGCAGCTACCCTGCCATGCAAAGCGGCAGTAGCATTGCAGCGCCCGAGAATGTTGCGGTTCCTGTTGCGGATCGGCAGGTTCGGAATCAGCACCGGGTCGGGATAGCCGGTCAGGATTTCATTGTAACCCGGATAGGATATTTTGAACGCATTCTTCACAGTTACTTCGTTACCGTAGTTGCGGTTTCCTAAGAGTTGTCCCTCGACGGCTAACTGCGTCCACATAAAAGGCATGAGCTTTCTCCTTCGTTCTTCCATTGAACAACTCCAGTACCCTGCAATGGCTTGGGGTTCGCCACTGTTGAACAGGAGCATGGAATCGGCCCCTTCGAAGAGCTCGTGCCAGCGAAATCCGTCGGTAGTAATGATAAAGACTTTGGCGGTGGGATGTTCCGGTTGCGCAAATAAGAATACAGGCAGCAGAGCGCACAGAATGCTGAGTTGTTTCATTGGGAGATTTAATGGGTTGGGTAAAGCTAACCGATGCCTGTTAACCCAGTTTGATCCCCTCGTAACCGAATTATTAAGTTTATCGCTTTAAAGAATGGCTGCGATATACCGGAAGCTTCTCCATTTTCTTCCGGATATTTTGTTTGTCGGTCTGCGTCTTCGCCAGTTCGCAAGCCCGCTCCAAATGATTATAAGCCTTCTCGTCGTCAAGGCCGGTATAAAGCTCGCCGAGCAGGACAAAATAAAAATAGTTGGTTTGCAGATCCAGTTTTTCCGCTGCGGCAATAGCTTCCTGCTTACCGGCTACTTTTGAGAGCGCAAACGTACGGTTTAAAGCGGCTATCGGAGAATACTCCAGTTGCAGCAAGCGGTTATAACATTGCAAGATCTGATTCCATTTTTCAGCCGTATCCTCTTTAACGGTATGCCAGTAAGCAATCCCCGCTTCGAGGTGATACTTTGATATTTTCTCTCCTTCCGAGGCCCGGAGCAAAAACCATGCGCCTTTTTCAATGAGCTGATAATTCCAGCGGCTCTCATCCTGGTCCTGGTACAGGATCATCTCACCCTGTTCATCCCGACGGGCTCCAAATCGCGAGGCGTGAAAGCACATTAACGAAAAAAGAGCCCTCACTTCCGGGCGGTTCGTCGGCTCGTTCTCCAGCAGCAGATTGGTAAGCCGCATGGCCTCAAGACAAAGATCTTCCCGCAGAATAGCATTGCTGCTTTCCGAATAATAGCCCTCATTAAACAGCAGGTACAAGGTTCGCAGCACATTCTCTAATCGCAGGGTAATATCGTCGCCAGACGGAAATTCCATTTGCACGCCCGCTGAGCGCAGTTTTTCCTTAGCCCGGAACAGTCTTTTGGCAATAGTTTCCTTATTCGTTAGAAAAGCATTGGCGATTTCATCCAGGCCAAAACCGCAGAGTACGCGCAGGGCGAGACCGATCTGGGCTTCCGCCGATATCACGGGATGACAAACGGCAAACAGCATTTGCAACTGGCTGTCGGTGATATTTCCTTTGGAAAGATCGATATCCAGTTGAGCCTCTGAAGTGGAGGACGACTTCAGCTGATTCGCAATTTTTCCAGTGAAGAGATTGCGGCGCTGCACGTAATTGCTGGCTTTGTTTTTCGCAACAGTATAAAGCCAGGCCTCCGGGTTCTTCGGAACGCCCTTATATGGCCAGGTTTCCAAAGCGGCAAGAAAGGTTTCGCCCGCAAGATCTTCGGCCGTTTCAAGATGCTCAATGCCAAAACGGCGACAGAGCACAGCGACGATCTTGGAAAACTCGGTTCGAAACAAATGCGGTATCAATTCGGAATTCTCCATCTGGCAAAGTCTGAAAATATACAAGATGATACGCTCCGGCACTAATGTGTTCCGTCACCGCCAGCTATTTTACGCACTTCCACACTATTTCCATCCCCCTGCAATACCGGGCTGCCTTTGGCAAATTCAACGGCTTCGTCAACGGAATCGGCCTTTACGATGATATAGCCCCCGATCGTTTCCTTAATATCGCCAAAGGGGCCGTTGGTGACTACATTATTATGCCAGACCACCCGGGCGTCGTCGAAGGGAAGCCCATTGCCGCCAACCATTTTATTTTTAGCCGAAATGGTTGCGATCCAATCCATCGTTTGTTTCATCCAGACCTGGATCTGTTCCGGCGAAGCCACCTTGTGACCGTCTTCGTGCCGGAAAATAAGCATGAATTCCTGCATTTTCCTGATTTTTATGCCTCTTCTGGAGGCCGGTTAAACAATATTCAAATTACATACCTTCAACAAGCGGACAACACAAAACAGGACAATCATTTTTAATAAAGAGGCTGGCCTGGTAAAAGAAAAATTGTTTAACTTAACAGACTTTCCACCCTGCTTCCCTGCCCTGCTCCGTACCGGAACATTCACTCATTCAAATCAAAAAAAATGAACCGGAAAAACTACCTGGCCATGCTGGCCCTGGCATTAGGATGCTATTTCAT
>DASZRP010000028.1:0-7506 GCA_035548895.1 Puia sp.
AACGTATTCCCGGATCTGCTCAAACTCCAGGCTATGCCCCGTTTTACGCACCTGCTTAAACCCAAGCCGCTCAGGATCGGTAATATGAGCCATGAACTCGAACTTTCTCAGCAGCAAAAAGGCCGGGTAGACTTTTACCGACTGGCCTGGTCGGAAAGTTTTTCTTCTTATCACCAATTGCAATGGCGATTTAGCAAATGCATGGATATCGCCGAATACGTACTCTCCCCTTTGCGTCGGCCGGATTTGATAGTTCAGGGTTTTCCTTTCCTGCGGCAGCAGGCGGTCTGTCAAACTAAAATTCCTTACCTGCAACTGCTCCGGCAGTTCATCGAGGAGATAAAGGGTGATCCGGAAAGGATAGTGATTGGTCGCCTGCAGACTGATCTGATTTTCTTCGCCATTGCTCAATCGTTCAGGCAGCTCGCGAACCACATCCACTGAGCGTTTATATAAAAAAAGCAGCAGCCAGTCGAAAAGGACCAGTAGCGCAAAGAGCAGGAGCAGGATCTGCGAGATGCCAAAAAGTACGGGCAGGACGTAAGCCAGCACGAAAAGGAATATCAGCGCCGCCATCGCGAGGTAAAAGCGGCGACCCAGAAAAAGCGACCGGTAAAAGCGCCTGAATAGGTTCATGATCACCTGGGAATTTCAATTGACTGCAACAGCTCATGGATCACATCGTCGGTCGTGGCGCCGTCCATTTCTTTTTCCGGCGTCAGTACCAGACGATGACGCAAGACGGGGGGCGCGACATAAAGCACGTCTTCAGGCACTACAAAATCCCTTCCGTTCATTGCGGCGATGGCCTTGGACGCCTGCAGTATACCAATTGAAGCACGGGGCGAAGCGCCAAGATAAATGGATTTGTGTTCCCGGGTCGCCGTTACAATCGATACGATAAAACGCATCAGCTTCTCCTCGACATGGATGGCGCCGACCTGTTTGCGCAGGCTGTCGATAACAGCAGCATTCAACACCGGTTCAACGTCTTCGTCCAGTTGACTGCCTCCCATTGCGTGATGACGCGAGACCACCAGGAATTCTTCTTCCGCACTCGGATAATCGACTTTGATCTTGAACAGAAAGCGGTCGAGCTGAGCTTCCGGCAGGTGATAGGTTCCCTCCTGTTCTATAGGATTTTGTGTTGCCACCACCAGGAAGGGTTGTTGCATTTTCATCGTCATTCCGTCTACAGTCACCTGCCTTTCTTCCATCACTTCAAAAAGTGCGGCCTGTGTTTTTGCGGGGGCGCGGTTGATCTCGTCGATGAGCACGATATGGCTGAAAACAGGGCCCTGTCGGAACTCAAATAACAAATCTTTCGGGTTGAACACGGAGGTTCCGATCACGTCGCCCGGCATGAGATCGGGCGTAAATTGTATGCGGGAGAACCCCACGGAAATTGTTCGGCTCAGCAGCTTTGCCGTTAGCGTTTTGGCCACACCGGGCACCCCCTCGATCAGCACATGGCCGTCCGACAGGATACCAGCTATCAGCAGCTCGATCATCTTTTCCTGCCCTACTATCACTTTGCCGATCTCCGTTTTTAGGCGGTTGAGCGTTCCCCTGAATTCCTGGAGCTCGGTCCTTTCGGGAAATAAATTTTCTTCCATATACCTGTTTAGGTTTTATTGAATTGTTCGATGAGACTATAAAGATCCATCAACTCCGAATCGGAAACGGCAGACTGTAAACGGAGGGCATGGATCCGGTCTACCAACTGCCGCACTTCTTCAATGCTCTTGCCGCTTCGCAGGGTGAGCTTTTTCGAAAACTCCTCGTCCAGTTGTGCTGTCGGGATATTGTAGTCCGAGCGCAGCTGTTCGAGAAAGGCCGAGATCATCTTCAGTGCCAGGTTGTGATTATCCTTTTGCTGAAGGTATAAACGACCAATGGTTTTTACAAAATCGACCGAAGCATTTCCCGGCGGCGCAATAATTTTTAGCGAACGCTGCTTTCTTTTCGTTTCTACGAGGTATAAAATGACAAAGAGCAGCAGGGTAAGCCAGCATGCCCAGCGCAGCGCCTGATTGCTCAGCAGAAAATGCAGGGCTGAAAAATCGCCGACCCGGTTGTAGCGGTAAAAATCGTCCCAGTACAGCTCCCCGGCATCCTTTGGCAGATAGGAAAGCGCATAGTCGTAATAGGTTTTATTCTGCTTGTGCAGCAGGAAGAAATTGGTGAAGGCCATGGGAGCCAGGTGGACAAAGATCGCTCCGCCATTGCGGTAGCTGATGCGGATAAAATCAGGTTTGCCATGGTAGTTCCTGCCTAACACTTCTGTATGAAGGGTATCGTAAGCGCTGAACATTCTATCGAGGCAGCGTCCGGGGTAGACGTAGCTAATGGAATCGTGGTGCAGGGGCTCATAGATGCTGAGCCTCAGGCTATCGCCTTCGCTTTCGATAAAATCTTCCGTCGTTTTCAGATGCAATGCGCGAAGCAGGCTGTCGCCAAAGGTAAAAGCGCAGAGAAATACCTGATGCCCCGCGGAAGCATAACGGATCATCGATTCAATATCCCGCGGCTCCGGGATGATCCGTCTTCCCAACACCATAAAAATTTTCTTCTTCTCACGCGCACCGGAACCGAGAGACAGATAAGAAAGATTGCGCGGCGTTTCTGTATTGACGTTGATCAGAGCATGCGGGAAAAGGGCGGGAAGGTTCTCAAAAGCATAGTAGGTTCCATAAGGAATCTTATCCTTGCGCCAGAGGCTGACAAATTCATTCAGTTTCTTTTGCCTTGTGCAGGCAGCCGTAAGCAGCATCAGGGTAATATAGAAAAAGGCTTTTTTCAGGAGAGGATATTTTGATAAAACTGATTGAATCTTTGCTGTATGGCCTGGAACTGCGCGGTTTCGGGAATAAAATTGCCGTAGAAAATATATTCATAGGCGGTGGCCAGATAACGGAAATCATTTGCCTGCTTCGGGTTGCCGAAGGCATTGATGATCTCAGCATTCGTGGAGGAAGACCTGATCCGGATGAGGTCTTTTTCCAGGGCCAGCCGGATGGCCTTGAGATACAGGTAGTGAACCGCCATTTTATAGTTACCTGCGGCAGCCTCTTTTTGTATCGCTGCATCCAGGTCAGTGTCGTTTTCGCTTTCAGGTTGCACATCCGGTTCAGCCGTATTTTTTCTGCTCCGGTTGAACCAGGTAAAGGAGTTTTCCAGGGCCAGCCGGTAGAGGCCAAAAGCCAGCAGAAGGATCAGCAGGATCAGGAAAATAATACGAAAAGCCTTGCTCAGGAGAAATCTCATCAGGCTATCTCCGAAACCGGGGTGTGCAGCGACTTCTTTCTTCCAGTATTCGGGATCGTTAGCATAGGCAAACACAGGCTGACGCTGCAGACTGTCCACCAGACGCCGGGGAACAGCTCTCAGCTGACCTGGATAGCGAATGCTGTCGGTTACCGGCAGCAGGAGGCTGTCGCCGGAATCCGCGCTGAGTGAATCGCTTACCGTTACTGCTGAATCGATCGCTACATCCGAGATACTGTCCGCGTTGACAGATACCGTGTCCGCCTGACCATATCCTGTCAGGCAGCAGCAAAGCAAGCCGATCAGAAAGAGCACGCCGGGTAACCGCAGTTTATGCATGTGGAATTCGCCGATGCTGATTTTAAAATTCCGGTAAAGCCATTTGCTTTCTCAGCCGGATGGGATACAAAATAAAATACCAGACAATAAATATCAATGAGGCCGTCAGTATAAAAAGGCTCAGCCATACCGGCATGCCGGAATAGCGTGTGACGAAACTTTCTAAAAATGCAGCGGCGATAAAGACCGGCACCAGTCCGATCATCATTTTGACTCCGTCTTTTGCCGCCTGCTTCAGGGCAACGATGCGCTTAAAGGTGCCGGGGAAAAGCAGGCTTCGCCCAAGTACAATACCCGCGCCGCCCGATATGATGAAAGAAGCGATTTCCAGTGTCCCGTGAATCCAGATCACGAGTACCGACTGCCAGCCCAGGCCTTTGGAAAAAAAATAATACTGGAAAGAACCCAGCATTACGCCATTCGTGAACAGCAGCCACACCGTGCCGAGGCAGGCCAGGATACCGGTGACGAAGATCATGAAGGCCACCCGGATATTGTTGATGGCAATCGCCAGAAACATCGTCAGCGCGTGTTCATCCTTATAGACGCCAAACGGATCTCCTTTCGCAATATTATCTTCGGTCATCTCAACATACTGATCGCCCAATACGCCGCGCACGAACTGCTGATCGTGTGCCGCAGAGAAAGCGGCAATGAGGGCAAAGACCAGAAAAATGATAAAGGAGTAAAGCAATTCCCGGTGATGCCTGCGGATCACTTCCGGCAGTTCCGATTTCCAGAAACGCAGGATTCGCGAGGATTCTTCTTTTTTGTTCCTGTAAATACCGAGATAGATACCGGAGGAAAGGCGATTGAGATATTCGGTTACCTTGCTGTGCGGGTAAAAGGTACGGGCATAGCCCAGATCGTTCACCAGCTCGGTAAAACGCTTCGCCATTTCATCCGGGTCGGAAGTCGGTTCATATTGATAGGTTTTCCACTTCTCAATATTCTGTTGTATGAATTGACCTTCCCGCACAAATAAAGTACATTTATTTATAAATATAAGGCGGTTATGCTATCCGTAAAACTCGATACCGGTTTCAATATCGAGGTTGATTTCCCCATCAGCCCTTTTCACCGCAGAATGTTCGCCTGGATGATCGATTTCTCCCTGCTGCTCACGTATTTCCTCCTGTATGACAGATTTATTCCCGAGCATGCAAAAGGAATAAACAAATCATTTCTGGAAATATTGTTCAGTCTCCCGATCCTGGTCTACTACCCGCTGATGGAGAGCCTGACGAACGGACAGACCGTGGGGAAACGACTGTTGGGCATCCGGGTCATCACCCTTGAAGGCGGTCAGGCCACGATAAGCCAGTATCTGTTGCGCGGCCTGTTCCGGATGGTGGATTTCCCGCTCTGGATCTTTGCCGCCATCTATGCACGGGAACTTCCCTGGTACTGCAGTGTGCTGGTTTTTTCCGGGATCGCCTGCGTCATCATTTCGAACAAATCGCAGCGTATCGGCGATATTGTAGCAGGCACCATCGTCATTTTTACGCGCTCGAAAACTTCCTGGCAGGATACACTTTTTACCGAGGTGGAGACCGGCTACAAACCCCGATATCCGGGTGTGATGCGCATGAGCGATAAAGACCTGAATTCCTTAAAATCCATTATCGATGTGGTCAGGAAGAACAACAATTACGATCTCGCCTTCCGGATCGCCGAGAGAATAAAAGCGAAACTCAAAATGGAATCTGATCAGGATGCCATCGATTTTCTGGAAACCCTGTTGAAGGATTACAACTATTACACTTCCCTTTAGGCCTTACCTGCCCACGGCGGCGCCAATAACCGCTGCGATAATACCCAGCAAATAGAGGCCGAGAACGACAATAGCGATAATGCCGAAGAATTTGAAGCAGGACTTCAGGTTCTTCAGGGAGGTGTTCAGTGTGGGCACGTCGTTGTTCCGCAAAGCCACCTGCATCTTGGATGCAAACTGGAACAGGTAGAAGCAGGGGAAAAAATAGAAGATGGCGATCAGCAGATAAACAAACGTGAATACGCCTCCGCTAAATACGGAAGCAGCTCCTCCATTCATGGTACTCATCATGCCGGCAATAAAACTGCCGAAGAAAAGGCCCATAAGCACCAGCAATCCGATCATGATAAATCCGAGAATGGACAGGAACCTGGCCCAGCGGGCTGTTTCACTGAGGTAGCCAGCCGCCTGATGGTCGAGCTGCAGGTCGAAAAGGTTCGAGGGGGTTTGTTCTTCCATGTTAGGTTTTTTGGTTACACAATTAAGGAAAAAATCCGCAAAGCGCCAACTAAACCGCGATGGAGCGAACCGCTAATAAGCTCTTGCGAATAATACCCTTTCCCGGCTGGGCCTGCCGGTCAGTATACATTTTCCTTCCTCCTGCGGATTGTCCAGGGGCACACAACGAATAGTAGCTTTGGTCTTTTCTTTAATGGCTTCTTCCGTTTCAGGAGTACCATCCCAATGCGCCGAGATAAAACCGCCTTTTTCATCCAGGAGCCGGACAAATTCATTCCAGTTGTCGGCCCGTGTAATGTGCTGGTCGCGGTAAGTCAGCGCCCGGTTGTATAGCTGCTGCTGGATCTTGTCCAGCAGGGCGCTGATCCGTTCCGTCAGCCCTTCCATGGGGAGGCTGGATTTCTCTTTGGTATCCCGGCGGGCAACTTCCACAGTTCCGTTCTGAAGGTCGCGCAGGCCCATGGCTATACGAACAGGTACCCCCTTGAGCTCGTACTGGGCGAATTTCCACCCGGGGCGGTTATTGTCGTTGGAATCGAATTTTACACGGATACCGGCTTTCTTCAACAGGGCAGCAAGCTCCTTTCCTTTTTCATCCAGAGCCTCTTTCTGTTCATTGCCCTTGTAGATCGGAACGATCACGACCTGCAATGGCGCGATCCGCGGCGGCAGGATGAGTCCGTCGTCGTCGCTATGCGCCATTACCAGCGCGCCGACGAGCCGGGTGCTGACACCCCAGCTGGTGGCCCATACATAATCGAGCTTGTTTTCTTTATCGGAGAATTTCACGTCGAAGGCTTTGGCAAAATTCTGCCCCAGGAAATGGGAAGTACCGGCCTGGAGGGCTTTCCCATCCTGCATCATGGCTTCAATGCAATAGGTATCTACCGCACCGGCAAAGCGTTCATTAGCGGTCTTCACCCCTTTGATCACCGGAACCGCCATATAATTTTCGGCAAAATCGGCATATATGTCGAGCATCTGCCTGGTTTCCGCAATGGCTTCTTCAGCGGTAGCATGGGCGGTGTGGCCTTCCTGCCAGAGAAACTCCGTTGTTCTCAGAAAGAGGCGGGTGCGCATTTCCCAGCGTACCACATTAGCCCACTGGTTGATGAGCAGGGGCAGGTCGCGATAGGATTGTATCCAGGTCTTATAGGTGTTCCAAATAATGGTTTCGCTGGTTGGCCGCACGATCAGTTCTTCCTCCAGCTTAGCCTCCGGGTCGACGATCACGCCGCCGCCCTCCGGATCGTTTTTCAGGCGATAATGGGTCACCACGGCGCATTCTTTGGCAAAACCTTCCACATGGGCCGCTTCGCGGCTGAGAAAGCTCTTGGGAATGAACAGCGGGAAATAAGCATTCTCGTGCCCGGTGTCTTTGAAAAGCTGGTCTAAGGCCGCCTGCATTTTCTCCCAAAGGGCGAACCCATAGGGTTTGATCACCATGCAGCCTTTCACGGCTGAATAGTCGGCCAGGCCCCCTTTCAGGATCAGATCATTATACCATTGCGCGTAGTCGGCATCACGACTGGTAATCTCTTTGCTCATAGAAATAAAAAATCCGGTAAGTTTCCACTAAAAACCGGATGCTTTTTAACAGTTCCCGATTCCGGAAATCATGCTGTTCCGGTGAAATATTTCTTAACTTTGTACAGACGCGCAAAAGT
>DASZRP010000029.1:0-4812 GCA_035548895.1 Puia sp.
GTTCAAAAATTCCAATACGCCGTCGGCGATGAACCGGAGCTGTTCTTCATCCAGTTCGGTATGCATCGGCAGCGAGATCACCCGTTCCGTGAGCCAGTCGGTCACTTCCAGCTTTTGCCGGTCCGAATGGAAAGCGGCAAACATCTGCTGGCGGTGTGCCGGCACCGGGTAATAGATCATCGAAGGGATCTTCTTTGAAGCCAGGTGTTCCTGGAGCTTATCCCGGTTCACCCCTTCCACCAGAATCGTGTATTGATGAAAAACATGTTTTGAGTAATCTGCCCTGAAGGGAACGGTGATTTTGGGATGGCCGCCCAGCGCGCGGTCGTAGAAATCGGCGGCCTTCCTGCGCCGGTCGATATATTGATCCAGCAGCGGCAGCTTCACGTTGAGCACGGCAGCCTGTATGGAATCGAGCCGGCTGTTACAGCCCACCAGCTCGTGATAATATCTTTGTTTTTGTCCGTGATTGGCGATCATGCGCAGTCTTTCTGCCAATTCCCTGCCAGCGGTGAACATCGCTCCTCCGTCGCCGTAGGCGCCAAGATTTTTGGATGGAAAGAAGGAAGTGGTGCCGACATCTCCCATGGTTCCGGTTTTAACCTTGCGACCGTCGGGAAAGCGGTAGTCGCCGCCGATAGCCTGCGCATTGTCTTCCACGATGTATAACTTGTGTTTCCGGGCAATGTCCAGCAGCTCTTGCATCGGGACCGACTGGCCATAGAGATGAACCGGCACGATGGCTTTGGTTTTCGGAGTAATATGTTTCTCAAGCTGTGCAGGGTCCAGACAGAATGTTTTTGGATCTACTTCTGCAAAAACCGGTTTCAATCCTAACAGGGCAACCACTTCGGTAGTGGCAATAAAAGTAAAAGAAGGCGTGATCACTTCGTCGCCGGGCCGAAGGCCGAGGGCCATCAGGGCAATCTGAAGAGCGTCGGTGCCGTTTGCACAGGGGATAACATGCGGCGTTTGAAGATAGGCGGACAGTCGGTTGGCAAATTCAGTAACAGCTTTACCATGAATAAAAGCGGCGGTCTCCAGCACCTCGCGTATGGCGGCGTCCACCTGCTCTTTTATCCCGGCGTATTGCTGCTGAAGGTCCACCATTTGAATTGGCCGCATAAGCGTTGATTTAGGGGCACAAACCTACGCCAAAATAACGGTTTGTACAATGACTCAATCAGTTACGAATGATAAGGAAAGAATTACATTTGTTTCCAAAATTGCCAAGCCGCTCTTGAGCCTTTTACTTTACAACCTCTTTCTCTGGCTTTATCAGTTTTCCCTGCGTTTGGTATCGCCGTGGAACCGGAAGGCTGCTGCGTGGATCGAAGGGCGCCGGGGAGGCATGGGAAAGATTGAAGCCTCCGGGGTGAGGGATTCGCCGAAAACAAAGCTTTGGATGCACTGCGCCTCCCTGGGTGAATTTGAGCAGGGGCGCCCCGTGATCGAATCGCTGCGGAAACGGTATCCGGATATTGCCATCGTGATCACTTTTTTTTCTCCTTCGGGATATGAGGTGAGAAAGGACTATGCCGGGGCCGACTATATTTTTTATCTGCCGCTCGATTCGGCCGTCCATGCTAAACGCTTTCTCGACCTGGTGCAACCCCGCCTCGTGCTTTGGATAAAATACGATTACTGGTATTATTATCTGCGTGCACTGAAGAAAAGAAATATCCCGGTGCTGTTAGTGTCTCCGCTTTTCCGGGAGGATCAGCCTTTTTTCAAATGGTATGGAAACCTGCACCGCCTGATGCTCGACAGTTTCCAGGCTTTTTTTGTGCAGACAGACGGTTCAAAACGGCTGTTAGGCGCCCTTGGCATCAGCCGGCAGGTGTATGTTACCGGCGATACCCGGTTCGACCGGGTTATCGATATTGCCGAACACGAGGAGGCCGTTCCGGGCATCGATGCCTTTTGCGGGAAGGCTCGCGTAATTGTCGCCGGCAGCACCTGGGAAGAGGATGAAGAAGAGCTGGACCATTATGCCAATAGTCATCCGGAGATCAGATTCATCCTGGCTCCGCATGAAATAGAGGAAGACCATCTTCGGGAAGTGGCCGGTCTTTTTCACCGGAGCATCCGTTATTCGGAGCTGATAAAAAAAGAGACCGGCGAAAGGGAATCGCGCCGGACGGATCCTCCGCCGAATGTGCTGATCATTGATAATATCGGCATGCTGTCGACGCTCTACCGTTATGCGACGATCTGTTATGTAGGCGGCGGCTTTGGAGAAGACGGGGTGCATAACGTGCTGGAGGCCGCTGTATATGGGAAACCGGTGGTCACAGGCCCGGTGATCGAGAAATTCCATGAAGTGGTGGAGTTGGCCGAAGCGGGCGGTGTGCTGATTATCGATAACGCCCTGGAAGCGGAATCTGTTTTCGACCGGTTGCTGCGGGAAGAAAAAGAATACGCCTTTCATGCAAAGGCTGCGAAAGATTATGTTTATGCCCGGCGGGGGGCGACGGAGAAGATCCTGGAATATATTCAGGAGAACCGCCTGCTGACGATCTGATAGAAATGCTGAACGATCTCGCGGGAATCATCCCAGCCGAGCTTGATTTTCAGCTCTCTTTCCATCCAGTATTCGGCTTCCGGAAGAATTCTGAAATTATTGATCGTCTTGATGCTGCGCTCATACATCGGTTCATCCCCCCGAAAGAGCTCATTGATGAACACGAACCGGTCGTTTACGCCAATGGCCTTGCGGAGTTCTTTTACCGGCCCGCCTTTTAATTGCGATCCGCGGTCGGCCGCCACATTCTCTTTCAGGCGGTCGTTTATGGAAGGACTTACCGGCGCGATCACATCGTTGAGCTCCTGTCCTGCCGCTTGATGGGACAGGGTGGGAACCTCTACCAGGGGGTCCACATCCCAGGACTGGCGATCCAGGGTTTCCTGCTGCGGTTCATAAGTCTTCTTTATTTCCGGGACGCCGTTTAGCCTGACCGGCTCCATTTCCGCTTCAATAACATGGTTTGCAACGACCAGGGAGGGCATTACCACGGAAACGGCCGGATTCTTTCTTCCGGTGGCGGTAACGGTATGCAGGCGGGTAAGTTCGGCTTCAATCTGCTTGAGGGTAACCAGCATTTGAAGAGGACTTTCCTTTTGTTCGGATTGTTCGTTTAATTTGCCGATCAGATGTTGTAGTCTTTCCATCGGTTAAGTCGGGCAAAATCGCTCGTGATTATTAACTGTTATAAAATTAACGCAAATATTTAACCAAACCGGTTCTCTTTATCATGTTTATTGAACCTGCCCTGCAAGCTGACCGCCGCGGATGGATCGAAGTGATCTGCGGGTCGATGTTTTCCGGCAAGACCGAAGAACTGATTCGCCGTCTGCGACGGGCACGCATCGCCAATCTCCGGGTGGCCGTTTTCAAGCCGGCCGCCGATAAGAGATATCACGAAGAGCATATCGTTTCGCACGATGAAAAGAGCCTGCTTTCCGTACCGGTGCCCCGGGCAGCCGTTATTCTGGAACGGGCTGCCGGCATGGATGTGGTCGGCATCGACGAAGCGCAGTTCTTCGACCCGGACCTGCCGGAAGTCTGCGACAGGCTTGCTCTCCAGGGAACGCGCGTCATTGTCGCCGGTCTGGATATGGACTATACGGGCGCGCCCTTCGGACAGATGCCTGTGCTGCTTGCAAAAGCGGAATACATCACCAAGTTGCATGCCATTTGTATGCAATGTGGGAATATTGCGAATTTTTCCTACCGTAAAGGAGGAAGCACCGAACAATTCGAGCTTGGACATCAGGATCTGTACGAACCGCGCTGCCGGTTTTGCTTCGAGAAAGGAGATTTGTTAAAATAATTATAAAGAAATCAGTTGAAGTCTTTTCACCTTGTGCTGACGCTTTTTAAGAAGGAAGTCCTGCTGGAATTTCGTCAGCAGTATAGTTTTTATGGTGTGCTCCTTTATGTGGCTTCTACTATTTTCGTGCTGTACTTAGCCATGGGTCAGCCTGAACCTTTGGTGTGGAACGGGCTGTTCTGGATGATGCAATTATTTATTTGTGTGAACGCGGTAGCCCGGAGCTTTTTGCAGGAAAGTCGCGGAAGGCAATTGTATTTCTACTCGCTTTGCCATCCGGTTCATTTCATGTTAGCCAAGATGATCTTCAATGCCCTGCTGATGCTGTTGATGAGCGGCATCAGCCTGCTGCTGTTTGGGCTATTTCTTGGAAGCCCGCTGGCGCATGCCTCGCTATTTGTTTTGATGGCCTGTTTTGGCGCGGTCGGCATCAGCCTGGTGTTCAGTTTCCTCGCAGCCATTGCGGCGCGCGCCCAGCAGAACGCGGCGCTCATGGCCATTCTTGGCTTTCCGCTGATTATCCCGGAGCTGATGCTGTTGATGCGCATGTCGAATATTGCATTTGCGGACGTTTATCAAAGCGGGCTGTGGTCGATCGTGCTGTTGCTTTTTAGTTTTGATGTGCTGGTGATATTGCTTTCCGTGATCCTGTTTCCCTTCCTGTGGAAAGACTAACGCGCGTTCGCCGGGCTTTCCTTATTTTTGCTCATAGCTGATTGCCGCTTTCAAGTAAATCTTATGCTTCGCAAGAACTGGTGGAAGGTTTTAAGTGTTCTATTTCTGCTGTATACTTTTACGGCGGGTTTTTTGGGAAATGTACCGGCCAAGCCCATCCTCAACGAGACCATCCGCAATTTATATTTTCACGTGGCCATGTGGTTCGGCATGATGATCTTCTTTATCATCTCCCTGGTTTATTCGCTCAAATACCTGCGGAGCAACAATCCGGTTCATGATATCTATGCGGTTGAATACGCCC
>DASZRP010000030.1:0-2961 GCA_035548895.1 Puia sp.
TCAGCAGCAACACGCTGCACCAGAAGAAGGCGTTCTTCACGCGCATCAACCATCCTGTTCTGGAAAGCAATAGCCCGGCAAAGAATGGATACATGACCCGCGTAGCGCCGATGCGCAGTTGCTCTCCGGTGAGCGACCAGCCGCCGATCAGGTCGCCTTTGGTAACAGCGAGCTGTATCAGTGCGCAGGCGGCAATGCCCACCAGCACGGATAAGGCCAGCCGGGAGAGCTTGCGGATTCCCAGGGCGTAGAGGATATTGGCTATGTATTCGAAGAACAGCGACCAGCCCGGGCCGTTCAGGGGATGCATTTCCTGCCATCCGCGGATATCCATGGAAACCGGCACGGGCAGCAGCGTGCAGCCGATCAGCAGGATCAGCAGCATCCGGCTGACCGGCACGATATGGATGCCAGGCCACAGCGAAGAGTCCTGGAAATAAAAACAAACGGCGCCGATGATCATGCCCAGCACTACCATGGGCTGCAGCCGGATCAGTCTTCGCTTGAAGAAAGCCGTTATACTCATGCTTTTCCACCGGTCATCGTAGGCATAGCCGATCACGAAGCCGGAAAGCAGAAAGAAGAAATCCACAGCTAAGTATCCGTGGTTGATGATCTGGCTCAGCGGGCTGGCAGCATGGGCTTCGAACAGGTGAAAAACGATTACCGCGACTGAGGCTACGCCGCGCAGGCCGTCTAATATCTGGTAATGAGGTTTGGTTGTCAGCGAGGGATTGGTCATTTCCGGTTTTTTCAGGCGGGGGTTATGGTTTTTTTCCGAAGATATTCAAATATTTTGCTTGAACAAGTCCGTTACAAGTCCGTCGACAACGGACTTCCGACGGACTCATTCGGGAAAAATATCAGAAAAATTCCAGGCCAAAACTTGGTGAACGGCTTTGCCCGCCGGAGCTCTGCCGCCGTCGCTAAAACCTCGGCAGTCGAAAGCGAAGGTGGGTTAGCGGTGGACGATAAGCTCACTCCTTCAGCCTCTCAATCCGGCTGTCGGGGATGAACCATATCGCGGCCACAGCGATATAACAAATAATGCTGAGCACCGGGTAAAAGAAGGCGGAGGCAATTCCGACAATATAAAGCAGCGTGGAAATCTTCCCTTTATTGTCACTTTGGTAGGCCCTTTTCAATTTGGACCCCTCTCCTTCAAAGTGAATGATGGTGGACGCCAGTATCGTCCACGCTATCGCACACATCAGCAAGACCACACCGTAGGTAGCCACCGGGAGACTGGCAAAATGATTCTCGTCTACCCAGGCCGTTGCAAAAGGCAGCAGGGAAACCCAGAACAGCAGGTGCAGGTTCGCCCATAATATTTTCCCATTGACACGTTGCACAACATGGAACAGGTGATGATGGTTGTTCCAGTAAATGCCCACATAGATAAAGCTGAAGAGGTAGGTCAATAAAATCGGCGCCATCGGCTTCAGGTCTTGCCACCCCGTGCCATGCGGTGTTTTTATTTCGAGCACCATGATGGTGATGATGATCGCGAGCACGCCATCGCTAAAGGCTTCCAAACGGTTTTTATGCATAGCTATATTAGTTCTGCCCGAAGTCAGGCGGAACTAATATAGCTATTTTACCAACACGGATAGACGAAGAATTTACCCGGGCTTATAAGAGCAATTCGCCTGTTTCCGCATCGAGATACCTTGTCGTCTCCGGCGCTAGTTGCAACCTGATCGATTTCCCATTGCGCAGGTAGATGGTTTTTTCACCGCCCGATTTGGTATGAACCATCAGCAGGCCGCTGCTCTCATAAAAGACATCGTCCTGGTCGCCGTAAATATGAGCGCCGGATTCCTGAAATATTTTTCGAAAAACAGCCGGCTGGCGGAAAAGATAGCTGTTATACCATACCGTATGATCGGGATATGATCTCTTCGCGACCATAATGCCTCCCGTCCGTTTGTCTGCGCCTAATGCCTCTGCTTTCGGATCATCGATATAAGCTAACGGACGAATGTCTTTCAGGGTATCCATGCCGGTCAGCGGATAGTCGCCGGTTGTTGAAGCTAGAAGGGGATTGCTCCCGATTGCCAGTTTTAGTTTCATCCCCGTAACATCGTCCACAAACCGGAGATCGTTCCGTTCTTCATTCGAATAGCCCGGCAGATAATTCCAGACAATGGTGCGGCCGTCTTTCGCCACGGTATCTTTTAAATATTTCCGCTCGGCGTCGGTAAGGCAAAAGGGATTGCTGAATACGATCGTCCGGTATTTCTTTAAGTCCACCGTCCTCAGATCGGCAAAATAGATCTGATCGATCAGTGCGCCGGCCTGGAATGCATCGAGCGATTGCTGGTCGCAGATATTATAGGAAGAGATCGTCGTATTCACATTTTTGATATAATAAAATACCTGGCTGCTGTAGACGAATAATACATCGGCCGGATGTGTGAAGGGCCGTTGATAATAACGATCCAGTATCGCATGAACCTTGCCGATATCTCTTAAGAGCAGCGTATCATCCCACCAGCCGCTGCTGCGGTAAGGACCGAAATCGTACATCCAGTATCCTGCGCCTCTGGTGAAAGCCTGGGCCAGGTTTCTCCGGATCATTGCCACATCCTGTTCACGCGTGGTGAACACGCCGGAATTGAAGGGGCCGCCTTTATAGGAGTTCTGGTCCATTTCGTCGAGCCAAAGCTTTCCATGCAAAACGGCAGATTCCACCAGGCCTCTCGACTGGCCTGAGCCTCCGACCTTTCTGGCGCCGCCCCAATAAGATTGCGGCGCACTGAGATAATCGATGTCGGGACAATTCAGGATCATACCCTGCTTCAGATGTCCTCCCGCTGCCTGACGGCCGAAGGTCATGAAGAAATAATTGTAGAATACGCCGACGATCACCGGCCTCGGCCAGTGCTTTTTTACCACTCCAGCAAAATGAATGATATCTTCTGCTACCACTTGCTGCTGGCAATCGTAATAATCGATCAC
>DASZRP010000031.1:0-10931 GCA_035548895.1 Puia sp.
TTCATCGATGAACCGCCGCTCCCGATACCGGTAAACCGTCAGCTGCAGCGCGATGTTTCCCGGGCAAAAAAAACAGTCGTTATCGCCGGAGCAGGTCCTGCGGGATTGTTTGCCGCACTGCGTCTCATCCGGCATGGCATCCGCCCCCTTATTCTCGAAAGGGGCAAGGATGTAAGAGCCAGACGGCGTGACCTCGCGATGCTTAATAAAGAAGGACTCATCAATCCCGAAAGCAATTACTGTTTTGGCGAAGGCGGCGCCGGCACTTACAGCGATGGGAAACTATATACCCGCAGCAATAAGCGGGGCGATATCCGGCGCATCCTTGATGCCTTTGTTCAGTTCGGCGCCGACGACACTATATTGTACGAAGCCCATCCCCATATCGGAACCAACAAGCTGCCCCAGATCATCACCGCCATCCGCCATTTCATTGTGGACTGCGGGGGACTCTTTTATTTTGAAAAGAAGCTAACCGGATGGGCAACCGAAAAACATCGTATACAGGAAGTGCATACCGCCGACGGCGACGTTTTCCCTGCCGATGCCCTGATCCTCGCTACCGGCCACTCCGCGCGGGATATTTTCCGGCTGTTAGCCGAAAAGCAGCTGGCGATCGAGGCCAAGCCCTTCGCGCTTGGCGTACGCGTGGAACATCCGCAGGAACTCATCAACCGCATGCAGTATCACCTGCCCTGGAATGTGAAAGCAATCGACAGGCACCTGCCCCCGGCCGCTTATCAACTCGTCGCCAATGCAGGCCCGAAGAGTGTTTTTTCATTTTGCATGTGCCCCGGTGGCATTATTGCACCGGCATCAACGGCCGACGGCGAGCTGGTGGTAAACGGCTGGTCTCCTTCAAAAAGAAATAATCCCTACGCCAATTCCGGCATCGTGATCAATATCGAAAGCAGCGACTGGAAGCCCTTCACGCAACACGGTCCTTTAGCCGCCATGTATTTTCAATCTGCCGTGGAACAATCTGCTTTCAGGGCAGGAGGCGGAGGCTTCCGGGCGCCGGCACAACGAATGACGGATTTTGTGAAGAACCGGATATCCACTACCCTGCCCGGTTGCTCCTACGTGCCCGGTATCCATCCGGCCGACATCCATTCGGTTCTGCCGCCGCTGATCGCCGAAACCCTGCAGGCGGGCTTTATCGCTTTCGGCAAAAAGATGAAGGGCTATTTCTCTGAAGAAGCGGTGATCGTGGCCACCGAATCCCGCACCTCCTCGCCAGTGCGTATTCCCCGTGATCTTAATACCCTGGTTCATCCCCAAATAGAAAACCTCTATCCCTGCGGCGAAGGCGCCGGCTATGCCGGCGGTATCATGAGCGCTGCTATGGACGGGGAACGCATCGCCGATCAGATCAGTCATATTTTTTCACCAAAATCTGTTTCGCATGTCCATGCTTGAAGTGTCGCATCTCAAAAAATATTTCGCCACCCAGAAAGCGGTCGACGATATCAGCTTCAAAGTAGAAAAGGGAAGCATCTTCGGGCTCCTCGGTCCGAATGGCGCCGGCAAAACTACCCTGATCCGCATGATCACGGGAATCTTCTATCCTGACGAAGGCGGGATCCTCTTCAATGGAAAAAAATTCAGTCCTACCGCCGACGCCTCCCGCATCGGCTACATGCCCGAAGAAAGAGGCCTCTACAAGAAAATGAAGATCGGCGAGCAGGCCATCTATTTCGCACAGCTTAAAGGGCTCTCCAGGGCAGACGCTGTTGCCCGTATCAAAGACTGGTTCATCCGTTTTGATATGAAGGGCTGGTGGAATAAGAAGATAGAAGACCTCAGCAAGGGTATGGCGCAGAAACTGCAATTCGTGATCACGGTACTGCATGAACCGGAACTCATCATTCTGGATGAACCGTTCAGCGGCCTCGACCCCGTAAATGCCAACCTGATCAAGGAAGAGATCTTCCGCCTCGCCACTTCCGGCGCCGCCGTGATCTTCAGCACCCACCGCATGGAACAGGTGGAAGAGATCTGCAACCAGATCGTGCTGATCGACCGGGGCCAAAAGATCCTCGATGGTTCCGTTGCCCAGGTGAAACAGGATTTCAAGGAAAATCTTTTCCGGATCCATGTCGATTCCCTGCCACAGGAAACAAGCTTAGCACCCTTCGACCTGCTGGCAGAAAAAGAGCACACGATCACCCTGCGCATCAAGGCTGGTCGTACCCCAAACGATGTGCTGAAATATTTCATCGACCGCGAGTGCCAGATCACCCATTTTACGGAGATGCTGCCTTCGCTCAATGAGATCTTTATCCGCCTGGTGGAAGGCACCCCGCTGGCGCGGCAATTTCAAACCATTCAATCCTGATCGCATGAACAAAATTGGCCTGATCATTCGTCGTGAATACCTGACCCGCGTCAGGAATAAAACCTTTCTGCTGTCTACTTTCCTGCTGCCGGTGATGATCGTGTTGCTTATTTCCAGTGCCGGGTTCCTGGCCATCAAAGGAAAAACCACGCATCGCATCGCGGTCGTGGATGAGAATGGTTACTTTAAAGACTACCTGAAAAGCGACTCGGGCATCGCTTTCAATTTCAGCCCGGGTATCGACAGCCTGAATTACAGCGCGAAAAACTGTTCCGCCGTACTCATCATTCCCGAGCTGAAGGAAGGGGAAAAAACCGTTTATCGCCTGAAATACAAAAAACAGCTCGGGCTAGGCGACATCAGCGATCTGGAAAGAAGAATCTCTTCTGCCATAACCGACCATTTTATCTACACCAAAACAAATGTCAGCCGCAGTCGTCTCGATTCTCTGCGGGCAGCCGCCAATGAAATGGCGGAACTGAAAACTTTTCCCGATGAAGGCAAAAATGTGAAAGCCTCCAGCCAGGGCTTTGCCTACGGCGTCGGCTATGCCTGCGGGTTTCTGATTTACATACTGACCTTTATCTATGGCGCCGCCGTCATGCGCGGCGTTATGGAAGAAAAGACAAGCCGGATTGCCGAAGTGATTGTCAGTTCAGTCAAACCCTTCCCGCTCATGATGGGTAAGATCATTGGTATCGGCGCAGTCGGGCTCACTCAGTTCCTGCTCTGGGTGGTATTGATCGTGCTGGTTGCGGGTGTTGGACAGGCCTTCATCCCGCACGACGTGCTTCAGGAAGTCAATAACCTGCAGCAGGCGAATAGCATGACAATGGGGTCGGCCGTACAGGCCAGTGAGGCGGCGCAGAAAATCTTCAGGATAAGACAAATGATTGGCGGCGCCAACTGGTTGCTGATCGTAACTTGTTTTATATATTATTTTCTGGGCGGCTACCTGTTCTACGCTTCGCTGTTTGCAGCCGTAGGCAGCGTAGTAAACGAAGATCCGCAGGAAGCACAGTCGCTCCTGCTGCCCATCAGCATGCCGATCGTTTTTTCCTTCATCATCATGTCGATCGCGGCCCAGGATCCGGGAGGCTCACTTTCCGTTTGGGCCAGCATCATTCCGCTGAGCTCACCCATCGTGATGATGGCCAGGATTCCTTATGGCGTTCCCGGCGGGGTGCCCTACTGGCAGCTCCTGCTATCCATGGCGCTGTTAGCCGGTGGATTTCTTTTCACCACCTGGCTGGCCGGCAAGATCTATAGAACCGGCATCCTGATGTATGGCAAGAAACCGAACTGGAAAACGATGTGGAGTTGGGCGTTCAGGAGAGAATAAGATGACAGATGACAGTTGATAGATGACAGTTAGCGGATTTATGTGAACCAGCCTAACTGTAAATGATTTGGTCTGCTGCACCTAAAGCCTGTCATCTGTCAACTGTCATCTGTCATCTATTCTCTGACCGGCAACGGCACGGTGCTGGCCGACGCGCTGGAGAAATAATAAACTCTTCTGCGTGAAAGTGGAAGTATAGCCTGGTTTTGCGATCCGCGGGCAATGGTAATACCCATCACCGCTTTGGCCGGGAAGGGCTGAAGGTCTTTGGGTGACAGGAAATAACTGCCGTTGTCCGGCACCGTTATATTTACGGTATTGATCTTTTCAGGCAGCGTCGAATCGGCCTTACGGCTTAAATCCTGATAGTAGAAAAGCTGCACCAGCACATTGCCCCAGACATTGGCGGCATCGGGAATCCAGTGCAGTTGTACGCCGGCTGCCCGGTGTATGGTATCCGGATAATTGGAAATGAACTGAACCAGCTGCTTGGGCAAATACACCGAGCTGCTGATAGTATCATCCGGGTCAGTACCCCGGATCATCACTTCCACATCGGTTCCAAAAAGGGAAGCATCTTTTACTGCCCCCGGACCAAAATCATAGCTATACAAATACCCTATGCCAGGCTGAATTTCCTGGTTGTTCACTTCGAGGGCATTTACGGTCGTTGTCTGGTTGTTATTGCTGTCAATGAAGGCTGCGCTGATGCCGATATGGAGTTCGTTGCTATCGGCTTTATTGATGACCTGGCTGGCATTGATGAGGACATAATTGTAAACCGCCGGAGTTTCCGTGCCGAACCAACTCCAGGAGTTAGCCGGCGTATTCCCGTCCTTATGACAGGAGACCAGGCAGCCGGCACCTAGCAATACCAGCAAGGGTTTATTCATGTCCAGAGATTAAAAAACCGTCCATAAATATACTTTTTTGAAAAGAATTAAAAAAAACAAACTATCCCCCCGTGTTAACTTTGAAAAGCATGGAATTTTCCAATCCAATTACGCATTTATTCAAAATCAGCTACCCCATTGTCCAGGCCGGCATGGTCTGGAACAGCGGCTGGCGGCTTGCAGCGGCCGTCAGCAATGCCGGAGGATTGGGCCTTATCGGCAGCGGGAGCATGTATCCCAACATTTTGCGCGAACATATTCAGCAATGCCGCGCCGCCTGCACCGCCTCTTTTGGCGTGAACATTCCCCTGATCTACCCCGACCTCGAATCGCATATCCGCGTGGTGATCGAAGAAAAAGTGCCCATCGTTTTCACCTCGGCCGGTAACCCCGATGCCTGGACCCACGTCTTAAAGCAGGAAGGCATTACCGTGGTGCATGTGGTCAGCAGCAGCCGTTTCGCCCGGAAAGCAGAGGCTGCCGGCTGCGATGCCGTGGTGGCGGAAGGATTCGAAGCAGGAGGGCATAACGGGCGGGAGGAAACGACAACCCTGGTGCTGGTGCCGGCCGTCGTGGAGGCGGTAAAGATACCGGTAATCGCTGCCGGCGGCATTGTGACCGGACGACAGATGTTTGCCGTGATGAGCCTGGGGGCCCAGGCCGTGCAGATGGGTACTCGCTTCGTATTGAGTGAAGAGGCTTCTTCCCACCCCGATTTTAAAAAAAGGGTGCTTCATGCAACAGAAGGAGATACTTTCTTGTCATTAAAATCGGTGATGCCTGTGCGGCTGATAAAAAACCGGTTCTATGAACAGGTGGCAGCAGCAGAAAGGCAGGGCGCAAGCCCCGAGCAACTGAAGGAACTGTTAGGCAGGGGAAGGGCAAAAAGGGGCATGTTCGAAGGCGATCTGGAAGAAGGAGAACTGGAAATCGGACAGGCCGCAGCGTTGGTAAACGAGCTGCTTCCCGCCGCGCAGATCGTTGAAAATATATGGTCGGAATTTAGGAAAACCCGCGCCAATCCGCTATCTTGTGGCTCCGGAGTGTCATGAAAAGATACCAGTATATATTACTTTTTTTAGTGGCTGCCGCCGTCAGTTTCCAGCTTCACGCCACGAGCGGGAAGTCGGGACCCTGCCTGATCCGGGGTCAGGTGGTTGATGCCGTTACCAAGAAGCCCGTATCGGGCGTGCTGGTTTCGGTTACTTCCGGCAATTCAAACGCCAACGAAGCAGTCACCGACGAAGAAGGCTACTACTACTTTAAGGAACTACCCTCCAACCGGGTAAATCTCCGTTTCGAGAAGAAAGGCTATCAGCAATTCAGATACCAGGAAGTCGTCAACATCACGGAAAAGAAAACCGTGAAGATCGATGTGGAAGTGCATCCGGAATCGGAACTCCAGCCCGACGACTCGGAATATCCTCTCTTACGTATATTGGGAATGAAGTAATTCCTACCCGCCTTCGCCGAGGCTACGGCGGGCAAAGCCGTCAACTTTCTACTGTCATCTGCCAACTGTCATCTGTCATCTAAACTAGCTTTCTCCCAAATCAATCTCCGTATTATCCCCAATATTGAGGCTGCGGCTTTCTCCTTTTACTTCTGTGTCGCTGCCGATCAGCGAGTGGGTGAGTACGATGTCGTAGAGATTGGCGAATGAGCCGATGATGGAATCCTTTAGAATGGAATAATTGACCGAGGTCTTTTCCCCGATAGCCACATTGGGGCCGATAATGGAATTGCGGATATCGCAGCCCGCGGCGATATTGACGGGATGCACGATGATCGTGTTTTCCATCTGGTGATCAGGGGCAATATTGCTGCCGAATTTTTTGAGCAGCTTGGCATTCGACTCTAACAGGGTTTCCTTCTTCCCGCAGTCAAACCAGTTCTGCACTTTGAAAGAATCGAACTTAACGCCGTTGACGATCATGCATTCGATGGCGTCCGTCAAACTGAACTCTCCGTAGCTGGTGAACTGCGCGCGGATATTCTGCTCAAGGCAATTGAACAATTGTGGCGATTCGCGGATCCGGTAGATGCCTACCAGGGCCATATTCGATTTCGGTATCTGGGGTTTTTCCACCACCCGGGTGATCTGGCCATCGTCTTCAATCTCCGCTACGCCAAAGCCGCGGGGATCGTCCACCCGCTTCACGCCAAGCTGCGACGCCGGACGGTCCAGCACGGAACGGATATCGTATTCACAGATCGTATCGCCAAGCACGATGAACATCTCGTCGCCGCCCACCAGGTCCTTCGTCAGGTAGATGGCATGCCCGATCCCTTTGCGTTCATTCTGAAAAACAAAATGCGCGTTCAGTCCCGGGTATTTCTCATGCACATAATCCTGGATCTTGGCGCCGAGATAACCCACGATGAAAATAAACTCGCCGATGCCTGCCTCGAGGAGCTGATCGACGATAATGCTTAGAATGGTTTTGCCCGCAAGCGGGATCAGGGCTTTCGGTTGCGTGTATGTGTGGGGTCTGAGCTTGGTGCCCGCGCCTGCGACGGGAATGATTGCCTTCATAATCAGTATTTACCTTAGCCTGCCGATCCTGACCGATCTGCTTGTTCCTGTTCAGGTTAAGTTCCGGATAAAGCCCGAAAGTAAGGAAATTTCCATTTTTCGCTGATTAAATGAAGGGAACGGACAAATACAGGAAAACGATCAAATCGACAGAAAGCTGAATCTTTTTTGAATAGTTGACCTAATTTTGCGGCATGCAAAAAGACAAGCTCGTATTCGACCTTATTCAAAAAGAACTGGAACGCCAACGCCATGGACTGGAACTGATCGCCTCTGAAAATTTCACTTCGATCCCCGTGATGCAGGCCATGGGAAATGTGATGACCAATAAGTATGCTGAAGGATATCCCGGCCGCCGCTATTATGCCGGCTGCGAGTTTGTCGACCAGACCGAGCAATTAGCCATCGACCGGCTGAAAGAGATCTTCGATTGCGGGTATGCCAATGTGCAACCTCATAGCGGGGCCCAGGCCAATGCCGCCGTGATGTTAGCCATCCTGCAGCCCGGCGATAAGATCCTCGGCCTCGATCTGAGCATGGGCGGTCACCTCACCCACGGTTCACCCGTAAACTTCTCCGGCAAGCTCTATCAGCCGCTGTTCTACGGCGTGAAGAAAGAAGACGGCCGTGTCGACTACGAGATGATGGAGCAGGTGGCCGAAAAAGAAAAACCTAAACTGATCATCTGCGGAGCTTCTGCGTATAGCCGTGACTGGGACTATGCCAGGATTCGGCAGATCGCCGACAGCATCGGCGCCCTCGTGATGTGCGATATGGCGCATCCCGCCGGACTGATCGCGAAGAAATTGCTGAGCTCTCCCTTTGATCATTGTCATTTTGTAACCTCCACCACACACAAGACCCTGCGCGGTCCCCGTGGCGGCATCATCATGATGAAAAAAGACTTCGACAATCCCTTTGGACTGAAAGATAATAAAGGCAATATCCGCCCCATGAGCAACCTGCTCGACATGGCGGTATTCCCAGGCACGCAGGGCGGCCCACTCGAGCATGTGATCGCTGCCAAGGCCGTTGCCTTCGGCGAGATCCTCAGCGATGAATTCACTACCTACGCCAAACAGATCATCGAGAATGCCCAGGCCATGAGCGCCAGCTTCGTAAAAAAAGGATATAATATTATTTCCGGGGGAACCGATAATCATTTAATGCTGATCGATCTCCGGAATAAGAATATCAGCGGAAAGAAAGCGGAAGGCGCATTGGTGAAAGCAGATATCACGGTGAACAAGAACATGGTCCCCTTCGACGACAAGAGCGCCTTCGTTACATCGGGCATCCGCGTCGGCGTACCGGCGATTACGACCCGTGGCATGAAAGCAAAAGATATGGCGGAAGTGGTGGACTGGATCGATGAAGCGATATTGCATGCAGATGACGAACAAGCCCTGACGGCGATCCGGAAAAAAGTGAATGAGCGGATGAAGGCCTTCCCCCTGTATCCTGAGTGGTAGATTTCATTCGACACTAAAAACGGTTTATATGTTCCAGCGTATGCAAACCCTCTGGCTGTTCTTTGCCGCCGTATGTGCTTTTCTCACCATCCGACTTTCTTTTTATAGCGGAAACACGGCGCCCGACGGACAGCCTGCGAGCTTCCAGTATCTGAATGCCAGCTTCAATATCTGGATCCTGGTGCTGACGGTCGCGCTGATCTGCATCGCGGTGATCACGATCTTTCTTTATAAGAACCGCAAGCTTCAGCTCCGGATCGTGCTCGTCGGCATCCTCCTTTCCCTGGTCGTTCTCTATCTTTATATCCGCGAAACAGGCCGGTTCATCCATGGCGCTTATTCCCTGACCGCTATCTTCAGCCTGCTGATCCCCGTCTTCTTCATCCTGGCCGCCCGCGGCATTTCGAAAGACCAGAAGCTGGTCAAAAGCCTCGACAGGCTGAGATAGATATCCCCGGAAATCAAAAATAAGCGGGCTCTGCTGGCGGAAACCGTTTCCCATCGTGTCTTTTTATGTGTACGCACATAAAAAGAATACCATGAAAAAAATCATTCCATTTCTGCCAGTCCTGCTGATCGCCTGCAATCAGCCTTCGACGGAGAAAACGACCACCGCTCCGACTATTACAACCGACAGTTCAGCACTGGCGGGTTATGAATTTAACGGCGGCTATCCGTCCCAGGCTACTATCCAGAAAGCTTACGACGATGCCGACCTGAACCGGGCCGTACAGGCATACCGGTTCTTCTATCCCAGCGTATCGGGTGATGCCATTCTACAGGGCAATATGGCTATCAACATTAAACCCAATCTGACAGCCGGTACGCTGGACACTAAACCGCAGCAGATCGGGTTCACCCTGAACTCCGATACGCCATACGGTCCCTTTCAGATGGACCTGTCGGGCGGTCCCTGGGTGGTTGAAATACCGGCCGGGCCATTGATCGTGGTAGCGATGGACGTGAACCAGCGCTGGGTGGCCGACATGGGCATCCCGGGTCCTGATGCCGGGAAAGGAGGCAAACACCTCGTACTGCCTCCGGGTTATACCGGAAAAATTCCGTCCGGTTATCATGTATGGAGATCTTCTTCAAATAATCTGATCATCGGCATTCGTTCCCTGCCCGTGGGCGGCGATGTAAAAGCGGCTGTTGATCGCATCAAAACTGTAAAGTTCTATCCCCTCAATTCGCCGGCCAGCGCCAGCAAGATCGAATGGGTCGATCTTACAGGCAAGCCGCAAAACACCACTCCGCTGGACTGGGAAAACAATTTTAAATACTGGGAATCCCTGAAAAGAGTCATCGACCGCGAACCGGTGTATGCCGGCTACCGTGATTATTACGGTGAACTCGCTGTGCTGGGCATCGTAAAGGGCCAGCCCTTTAATCCTGATGCACGCATGAAAGCGATCCTGGAAAAAGCAGCTAAGATCGGCAATGCGCAGATGCGGGTACAATCCTTCGCCGATCGCAGGCCAGATCGTGTGGTATGGAAAGACCGCCAGTGGGAATGGGTGGGATTGAGACCTGAGAACGGCGACTTCGATGCGCCGACTTATGTCGACCTCGATGCCCGCGAGGTCTGGTTCTACCAGGCCATCGGCGCTTCACCCGCCATGTTCAGGCGACAGGCCGGAGGCGGCTCCGTTTACTGGCTTGGCCTGCGCGATAACACCGGGGCCTATGTGGATGGCGGAAAAACCTACAAGCTCACCATTCCGCAGCCTGTTCCTGCTAAGCTGTTCTGGTCCATTACCATATACGACGCGGAAACGAGAAGCCAGGTGCAAACCGATCAGGGCTATGCTGCTCTGCGCTCCATGTTTGAGTTGAAAGACTTTGCCAAAGACGCTTCGGTTGATCTCTATTTCGGTCCTACCGCTCCCGCAGGCAAGGAAAAGCAATGGATCAAGACGATTCCCGGGAAAGGCTGGTTTGCCTATATCCGTGTATACGGACCCGAAGCTCCGGCTTTCGACGGAAGCTGGAAGCCGGGAGATTTTGAGGAAGTGAAATAATTGACACAGCATTTTTCACATAAAACTCAGAACATGAAACACCAATTTCTGCAAAAGGCCTGGCTGATAGTTGCTGGTATAATCACTCTCGTCGGTACCAGCGCCTTCTCCCAGCAAAAAAAACCGAATATCCTAGTCATTATGGGCGATGATATCGGCTGGTTCAATCCCAGCTGCTATAACCATGGCATGCTGAAGTACATGACTCCCAATATCGACCGCATTGCCAGCGAAGGCGCGCTGTTCAACTGCTGGTATGGGCAGCAAAGCTGCACCGCGGGCCGGGCGGCATTTGTTACCGGACAATCGCCTATTCGCACGGGATTGAC
>DASZRP010000032.1:0-24645 GCA_035548895.1 Puia sp.
AAATAGATCGCCTCCACCTTAGCCAGGCCAATGGCATTTTTCCGGTAAGCCTCACTGTTTGCGGTAAAGAACCGCATCATCGCATTTTCCTGGACGAATGATTTAATAACGCGGATGCCGCTATAGGATTCCTGCGCGTTAGTCGTCAGGTTGCTCAGGAGCGCCTGGATCCTTTCACTGCGTTTATGAATAATATTGTTTACCAGGTAAATCGTGATGGCCAGTACCGGCAGCGGAGCCAGCACATATAAAGTAAGCAGTGCGTCTTTGCGGATCATGAAGTAGAGGCTGAACCCGATCGTCGCCAGCAGGTTGGCCAGGTACATAACGGCCGGCCCGGTGAACATTCGGACCCGGCTAACATCTTCAGCCATCCGGTTCATCAGGTCGCCGGTACTATTGGCCCTGTAAAAGGCCGTGTCCAGCAATTGATAATGACGGTAGATCTCGTTTTTCTGATCGAACTCTATATGCCGGCTCATCACGATAATGGTCTGCCGCATAAGGAAGAGAAAAGCGCCGCTGATCAGTGCGAGGACCAGTAAAGTGATGCCCGCCGTGGCGATCTTCTGTCCGAAAGTCTGCTTCGACACATCCATGCGGTGGATCAGCTTTTTTACCAGGATATCGTAGTTGGCTGTATCTGCAGGCTGGCGGCGTGTTTCACTGGGGGCCTGCCCCGGCTTTGCAGATTGCGTGGTGTTGGACGACGGATGAACGAGCTCCCGTTCCACTTCATTCACCACATAGCCGGTTACCTGCGGGGCGAGTATGCGAAAATAATTCGACAGTAAAACAAAAAGGAGGCCAAGCAAAAGCCTCCACTTATACTTCCGGAAGTATTTGTTGACAGCCCGTAAATATTTCAAATGATCGGTTTTGCTGAACCGCAAATTTACGCGAATGGCAACATTCCGGAAAGCGTGGAGGCTTTGCGAATGATATAAGTTATCAACCGGCTTCTACAGCACTTCCTTTTCAGTCAGGCCCTCGGGAGTGGAAACCAGTAAGTGACCCTGCAGATATTTCTCTGCGTGCTGACTGGCATCCAGCCCTTCTTCCTCTTCTTCTTCAGTAACCCGGAGCGGGAGAATGAAGTTGATGAATTTGAAGATGCCGTACGATACGATAAAGCTGTAAGGTACTACGATCAGGAGCGCTTTGACCTGTGTCCAGAAGAAAGCGAAATTACCGTAGAACCATCCGTCTGCACCAGCGCCATTTACCGTTTTGGTTGCGAATATACCGGTCATGAGCATGCCGACCATACCGCCAATGCCATGGCAGGGGAATACATCCAGCGTATCGTCGAGCTTGGTTTTGGAACGGTAGTAAACAGCCAGATTGGAAATGATCGCAGCAACCACCCCAATAAAGATGCTCTGCGGAATAGCCACAAAACCGGCGGCGGGGGTAATGGCAACCAGACCAACTACCGCGCCGATACAGAAGCCCAGCACGGAAGGTTTCTTGCCTTTCATAACGTCGAAGAACATCCAGGAAAGCCCTGCTGCTGCGGCTGCCGTGTTAGTGGTTGCGAAAGCGGAAACAGAAAGTGCGCTGGCTGCTCCTGCAGATCCGGCATTGAATCCAAACCAGCCGAACCACAGCAAACCGGTACCGATCAGCACATAAGGAATATTGGCCGGCGGCACCTCTTTATGAAGAATATGACTTTTTCTTTGTTTCAATACCATGGCTCCGGCTAAGGCTGCACAGCCGGCGGAAATATGCACCACCGTACCTCCGGCAAAGTCAAGGGCGCCCATTTTGGCTAACATGCCGTCCGGGTGCCAACTCCAGTGCGCCAGCGGGGCATAAACCAGAATACTGAAAAGGCAAATGAACAACACATAAGAAGTAAACCGAATACGTTCGGCGACCGCACCCACGACCAGGCCTGGTGTAATAATGGCAAACATGAGCTGGAACAAGGCGAACAGCGTCAGCGGAACAGTAGGCATCGAGGCAAACGGCAAACCGGAATTGACTCCCTTGAACATGAAATGCGTACCCGGATTCCCGATCAGACCATTGACATCGCTACCGAAGCAAAGGCTGTAGCCGACAACGATCCAGAGCACGCTTACAATTCCCGCAGCGATCAGGCTTTTGATCATGGTGGAGATCACATTTTTACGGTTCACCATACCACCGTAGAAAAAAGCTAACCCCGGAGTCATCAGAAATACCAGGGCAGTGGCGACGATTATCCAGGCGATATCGGCCGCATTGTACTTGCCATTGTCGAAATTCGCGACTGAAGGAACAAACATGGCTAAGACGGCAATAGTAGCAAGCGCAATGAATGGCGTTGCTGTTTTTACAGTTGTTTTACTCAT
Organism: Puia sp.; assembly: GCA_035548895.1. Taxonomy (GTDB): domain Bacteria; phylum Bacteroidota; class Bacteroidia; order Chitinophagales; family Chitinophagaceae; genus Puia. The sequence continues at coordinate 2,343 of DASZRP010000032.1, forward strand.
TTAATGCGGGTTTTAGAGAAATTATTGAAAAAATATTTGCCATTGACCCATGCAAAATAGGATAATATGAAATAAAGTGTACATATATTTATTTATAATGTGTATTAACATATATTATAAATTTCTATTAATAATAGTTGACGAGAATTTATATGATTTTTTAAAAATTGGCGCTTAAAATCGACAATGTCATACTCTGGACATCTCGATTTAAGCCTCATATTAGGATATTTACCAGTATATATCCTGTCTGATAGTTTTCATTAATTACAAAATTGACTAAACCATGGCAGATGCTGCCGGAAAGAAGAATTGTATGGCCAGGCATGGCTGATGAGAAAGCAGTAGGTGTTAGTGAGCATAATAAATGTATATTTAACAGTTATTATTTACTTTTATCGTTGCATCAATACCTGCTGCCATGTTGAAGATTATTTCCTGCTTTCTCTTCGCATTACTATTCAGTTCTTCCGGTTTTTCACAGTCCGCCGGCAATTCTGCAGAACTCTTCGATACCGGATGGCAGTTCTTTAAGGGCGGCGTGGAAAGGGGCCAGGATCCGTCCATTGACGATACCCACTGGCGAAAAGTGGATCTTCCGCACGATTGGAGCATCGAGGATATCGGTTCAACGCAATCTCCCTTCGATTCCAATGCCATCAGCCAGGTAGGCGGCGGCTTTACCGTTGGCGGCACCGGATGGTATCGTAAAACGTTTTTCGTTCCGGAAACACAAAAAGGCAAACGGGTCTATATCCTTTTTGAAGGCGTGTACATGAACGCAGACATATGGCTGAACGGTCAGCACCTCGGAAATCATCCCTACGGCTATACCAGCTTCTGGTACGACCTCTCCGATCTGATCAAATACGGCGGGAAGAATCTCATTGCAGTGCAGGTAAAAAACGAAGGACAGAACAGTCGCTGGTATTCCGGTTCCGGCATATACCGTCATGTTTGGTTGAAATGGGTGAACCCGGTTCACTTCGCTCCCTGGGGAATCCAGGTGTCCAGCTCAGCAGTCACGAAGGCCAAAGCAAATCTGCATATATCAGTAACCGTTAGAAACCAGGAAAGCAATACGGCGGCCGTTGACCTGCAGACCCGGGTGCTGGACCCAAATCAGCGGGAAGTTGGAAAATGGACTACCGCTTTGCATGTTGTTCCCGGCACAGGCTCAAGAACGTCGATGACCTATACCCTACAACAGCCCATCACCTGGTCGGTGGACAGCCCAAGGCAATATACCCTTCAGGCTTCTATCTACCGGAACCATCAATTGGTTCAGCGGGAGAACACCAGCTTCGGTATACGCAGCATTGAAATCGATGCGACCCGGGGCCTCTTGTTGAATGGTGAACCGATCAAGCTCAAAGGCGGCTGCTATCATAACGATAACGGTCCCCTGGGCTCGAAATCGTACGACCGTGCTGAAGAACGACGCGTAGAGCTCATGAAAGCCAGCGGCTTCAACGCCATACGCTGTTCGCATAATCCGCCCCCGCCTGCTTTTCTCGATGCCTGCGACCGGCTGGGCATGCTCGTGATCGACGAAGCATTCGACATGTGGAAGGAAGGCAAAACGCCTTACGATTACCATTTGTATTTTAACGACTGGTGGACCAGGGATATAGAAAGCATGGTGCTTCGCGACGGAAATCATCCTTCCGTGATCATGTGGAGCATCGGTAATGAAATTCCTAATCGTGACAAGTCGAATGTAGTGGCCGTCGCCAAAGAACTGGCTGATCATATCCGCGCGCTCGATCCGGTTCGCCCGATTACTTCCGCAGTGAATGATGTGAGCGATAATAAAGATCCTTATTTCAGTGTGCTGGACGTTGCCGGCTATAATTATGCGGCCGACCGCTACGAGCCCGATCACCAGCGCAAACCTTCCCGGGTTATGATGGGCACGGAATCTTATGCGCTCGAAGCATTTGAATACTGGATGCCGGTGGTGGATCATCCCTATGTGATCGGCGATTTTATCTGGACCGGCTTCGACTATATAGGCGAGGCCAGCATCGGGTGGCGCGGATATCAGCAGGAGAAAAGCTTCTATCCCTGGAACCTGGCTTATTGCGGCGATATCGATATCTGCGGCTGGAAGCGTCCGCAGTCCTATTACCGGGATGCTTTATGGCAATCTGATCAACTGGCCTTGTTCGTTCACCCCCCTGCTCCTTCTTTTCCGCTTAACCCAAAGATCGAATCCTGGAGCAAATGGAACTGGGAAGATGTAGTGGCAGATTGGAACTGGAGCAATTACGCACAGAAGCCCCTTTCCGTGGAAGTTTATTCTTCCTGCGATGCGGTCGAGCTGCTGATCAATGGAAAATCCCTTGGCAGAAAGCCGACGAACCGGGCCACCCGGTTCCGGGCCTCCTGGGATGTTCCCTGGCAGGCCGGCGAGCTTAAGGCAATAGGCTACAGCAAAGGGAAGCTGGTTCAGCAGCGGTCTTTATTCAGTACGGGTGAACCGACGCATATCTCGCTTTCAGCCGACAGAAATCAGATTGCTGCAGACGGCGAGGACCTAAGCTATGTGGTCGTGGAATTGCTCGATGCTAACGGTCACCTGGATCCGAAGGCGGAGAACCTGGTCCAATTTTCAGTGGAGGGTCCGGCGACAATCGTTGGTGTCGGCAACGCCAATCCGGTCAGCTTGGAAAGCTACCAGCTTCCTCAGCGAAAAGCCTGGCGCGGAAAATGCCTGGTTGTTTTGAAGTCCACCGGCACGCCGGGCGATATCGTTTTGCATGCCAGCGCTGCGGGATTGCCGTCAGCAAGCCTCCGGATCACAGCGGGATCAAAATAGCGGGGGAAATTTTACAGCGACCGGTTGCTGTGATGCGGCATTGCCCGCTTCAGGGCCATGCAATAGCCCAGGTGAAGTCCCTCGTGAAACAGGAGCATCTTCAGCATATCATCCACATTGGCTATCTCCAGGCCATAGGTTGGCAAAGCGAAGGGTTTGAGGCTTGAAAATGCCTGCTGTTGCAGGTCCTGGTCCAGCCGGACCAGGTTTTCGTCGGCATACTTTTTCAGGCGTTCGAATTCTTCGCGCCGCACAAATTGCTCCGGCCTTGTCCCCCTGCGGTATTTCTCGATCAGCGATCCATCCATGGGAGGCGTTAAGCCGGCGTTCGGGTAACATATCGTTTGCTGGCTGACGATCACATGCCCGAAATTCCAGATCAGGTTATTGTTGAAACCCGGTGGAATGGTATTCAATGCCTCCATCGTCAGTCCTTCTATTAAACGTAATGTCGTCTTTCTGTAACCAAATAACATTTCAACGGTTCTGTCCATTGCAGCGATTGTTTTAGGTTAAGCTCGGTGGGATAAGGAAGGCGGCTTTCTGCCGTAAGGCTTAATGGACAAGGCGTGAAATGCAAAGAAATAGAAAATTCAAACAAGACCACTATTAAATCTTAAAATCCGGGGCGGAGACTTAGCATTAGTTTTGCAACTATGAAATAATCGTTCAATATGGCCCTGAAAGAATACAATAAGAAACGGAGATTCGATGAAACGCCAGAGCCCGTAGGCGGAGTGTCCAAATCCCGGAAACTGCAATTTGTTGTTCAGGAACATGATGCCACCCGCCTACACTACGATTTCCGGCTGGAAATGGATGGTGTACTGAAGAGCTGGGCAATTCCAAAAGGTCCTTCCATGAATCCACAGGATAAACGCCTGGCGATGATGGTGGAAGATCACCCTTTCGATTACAAAGACTTTGAGGGGGTTATTCCGGATGGCAACTATGGGGCCGGCAGCGTGATTGTTTGGGATCGCGGTACTTATGAACCGTTGGGGAAGACCGGAACGAAGCAGGAGCAGGAAAAGGAACTGCTTCAGGAGCTGAAGAGCGGGTCGCTTAAATTACGACTCTTTGGCGAGAAGCTCAAAGGAGAAATTGCACTGGTGCATATTAAGAGTGGAGAACGGGGTGATAATGCCTGGCTGTTGATAAAGCATAAGGATGAATATGCCACCGATAGCGATATCACGCGGAAGAGCAAATCGGTGCGCTCGGGAAAAACGGTGGAGCAGGTCGGCCGCGACAACCAGGCGGAGGTTTGGGTCTCGAACAGGCAATCCTCAGGCAAAAAAAAGGAAGTTGTACAGAAAAAGACAAAGGCTAAAAAGCAAACCGAATCCGATCCGGACGATTTAACGGAGCTGCTGAATAAGGGGCGTAAATCACCTATGCCGAAGAATATCCGGCCCATGCTGGCCACTACGGTCGAAAAACCGTTTGATGGCGAAGACTGGCTCTACGAAATCAAGTGGGACGGCTATCGCGCGGTGGCTAATATCAGAAACGGCAAGGCCTCCATCGAATCCCGGAATAACCTGTCGTTCGATGATAAATTTCCCGCTGTGAAGCAGGCTTTGGAAAAATGGCCTGTCGATGCGGTAGTGGATGGAGAAATTGTAGCGTTGGACAGGGATGGCAAACCGGATTTCCAGGAACTGCAGCGTGCATTAAAAGGAGGCGAGGCAAAAAACCTGGTGTATTATGTTTTCGACCTGCTTTGGTATCAGGGGAAGGACTATACCGGTCTCCCGCTGATCGAAAGAAAAACGATCCTGTCTTCCCTGGTTCCTGCAGATGACGAAGTGATCAGATACAGCGATCATGTCTTGGGCAAGGGAATTTCCTTTTTTGATGCAGCTATCCGTCAGGGATTGGAAGGCATTATGGCAAAAAAAGCGGACAGCCGGTACACGACAGATCACCGGAGCCAGCAGTGGTTGAAAATCAAGAATAACCGGTTCACCGAAGCAATCATTTGCGGATTTACTACCGGCCGCAATGCAAGAAAGTATTTTGGCGCGCTTATTCTTGGTCGTTATGAGGGAAAAGAATTGAAATATATGGGGCATACCGGCTCCGGGTTCGATGACAAAGAATTAAAATCGCTTTACGCTCGTCTTAAGCCTTTAATTATAAAAGATTGTCCGTTTAAAGTCCCGCCCAAAACCAATATGCCGGCAACCTGGGTAAAGCCTGAATTTGTCTGCATGATCAAATACACGGAAACTACCCGAGACGGCAGCCTTCGTCATCCCATTTTTGCCGGTCTGCGGGAAGACAAGCACGCGAAGGACGAAAAAAATACCCGGGTGGTCAAAGCGCCTGAGAAAACCAGATCATCGAAGAACGGATCGCCTGCCAAGAAAAAAACTGAGCGGGTACAGGCAGCCAGGGCGCCGGCTATGCGTAAGGCATCAGGATCTGAAACCCCATCAAAGGGGAAAGCGACTTCAAAGAAATCCATGGCTTCCGATCAGCTGGTCGATCCTTCGGAAAAGAATATGACGATCACCGTTCAACGCCGTGAACTGACAGTGACCAACCTGTCGAAAATTTACTGGCCTGAAGAAAAAATAAGGAAAGGCGATCTGATCAATTACTACCACCGGATGGCTGAATATATTCTGCCTTTTCTGAAAGACAGACCTCAGTCCCTCAACCGGTACCCGGATGGTATTAAGGGAGAAGCCTTCTATCAAAAAAATATCGGCGACAAGCACCCGGGCTGGATAGAAACATACCGGTATAGAAGCGAAAGCGACGGGCAGATCAAATATTTTCTTGTTGCCCGCGATGAAGCCAGCCTGATCTATATGGCCAACCTGGGCTGCATCGAGATGCATCCATGGAACAGCCGGGTGCGGAAGCCGGACAATCCCGACTGGTGCGTGATCGATCTCGATCCCGGGAAGACCAATACCTTCAACCAGGTGATCGACGTTGCATTGGAAGTAAAAGCCTTTCTGGACAGTTTCAAGATAACGGGCTATTGCAAAACTTCCGGCGCTACGGGCATGCACGTCTATATTCCGCTTGGCGCGAAATACAGCTACGATCAGTCACGCTTATTTGCCGAAATGCTGGTAACGGCCATCCATCAACGCTTACCAAAGTTTACCAGTCTTGAGCGGAATCTGGCCAAACGGGGAAATAAAATGTACCTGGATTATCTACAGAACCGTCAGATACAAACCATCGCTGCGCCTTATTCGCTCCGGCCCCGGGCCGGAGCGACCGTTTCGATGCCCCTGCATTGGGAAGAGGTCAGGCACGGACTGAAACCTTCAGACTTCAACATAAATAATGCGCTTGACCGGATTCGCGAGGAACCGGACCTGTTTAAAGGCGTGTTGGGCAAGGGCATCAATCTGCTGGAAATTATAAAGAAAATGGAAGCGGATTCTGCTGATCATTCCAAGTGAAACATCAGGCATACCTCATCAGGGAATCATGTCGCGGGATCGTATTGCGCCTAAAAAATCAAATTCGCCGAATTTACAGCGACAATTGACCATTACGTCTAAATTCTTTTCAGCAAATAATTTTTAATGAATAACTTAACCCCTCCTAAAACAACGATGCAGTCATTATGAGCAAAAAATGGTTCTTCACTACTCTTTTTATCGCCGGTGTATTTATGACACAGGCACAGCATGTCGGCTCAACCCCGGAATATATTAAGGCACTGACGGCAGACTGGAAAGGCGAACGGTTCCCCGATGGCCGTCCAAAGGTCTCCGACGCAACCTTGCAACGATTAAAGAATATCTCGCTCGAAGACGCCTGGGGCGTGCTTCGCAACAAAGGGTATCAGAATCAATTTGAAGGCGACTGGATCGTCATTCATCCCGACAGCGTAATGGTTGGCCGGGTAGTGACTGCGCAGTACATGCCGTCGCGGCCCGACCTGATCAATGTGATCAAAGAAGAAGGCAAGGCGGAAAACCGCGAACAACATGGCGGCACGAATTCATGGCCTATCGATGTTCTCGTTCCCGGCGATGTATATGTCGCCGATGGCTATGGGAAAATTGCTGATGGAACGCTTATCGGCGATAACCTGGGCAATTCGATCTATGCCCGGTCACAGAACGGCGTCATCTTTTACGGCTCCGTGCGGGATATGGCCGGACTGGAAGAGATCCAGGGTTTTAACGGATGGATAAAAGGCAGCGATCCTTCCTATATACAGCAGATGATGCTGACATCGATCAATGCGCCCATTCGCGTCGGCCGCGCTACGGTGTTGCCGGGCGATGTGGTGTTGGCCACCAAATACGGGACCATCTTTATTCCCGCGGCCCTGGCCGACGAAGTGGTCATTACTTCAGAAGTAACGGTATTGCGCGACGAGTTTGGCCATCAACGTCTTCGCGAAAAGAAATACCGCGCCGGACAGATAGACAGCCAGTGGACGGACGAAATCAAGAAAGACTTTATGGACTGGCTGAAAAACTATCCGGGCAAATTGCCCATGAGCCAGCAGGAGCTGGATAATTATTTCAAAAGCAGAAACTGGTAGTAAATCCCCAACCTAAAAATAGCCATATGAATAGCCTGTTAAAGAAATTAATGGCCGGCAACCGGCAGATGGAGAAAGATCATGCAACAGCGATCAAACGGGAAATGGAACATCCCGATACGACTCCGGATCGCCGAAGCTTTCTGAGAAGAACAGCGCTGGGCGGCATCTCGCTGGCCGGCCTGAAGGGTCTGTCGTTTGAAGACCGTCTTGCCGAGACCACCGGAAAAGTGAACCGCGCCTCCTCTCCTTCCGAACTGAAGATTACCGATATGCGTTATGCGCTGACCACTGTGCTCGGCGGTACCGCGATCATACGCATAGATACCAATCAGGGGATCTACGGATTAGGTGAAGTGCGCGATGGCGCCGATGCCCGTTATGCCCTAATGCTGAAGAGCAGGATACTTGGAGAAAATCCCTGCAATGTCGAGAAGATCTTCAAAATCATTCGTCAGTTCGGCGGACCGGCCCGTCAGGCAGGCGGCGTTTGTGGTGTTGAAATAGCCCTTTGGGATTTATGCGGCAAGGCTTACAATGTTCCCGCATGGCAGTTGTTAGGCGGGCGCTACCGTGATAAGGTCAGGATCTATGCGGATACGCCGGAAGCGAACTCTCCGGAGGAACAGCTGAAGCTGATCAAATTCAGAACGGAAACCCAGGGATTCACCTGGTTGAAAATGGATATCGGCATCGAGGAAATTGCAAATATTCCGGGCACACTGGTGAACCCGAAGGTTTGGGAAAATGAAAAAGGCGCATTGCAGCAATACGGCGACCTCGGCAACCCCATGTCGTACGGAAGCACCAGACATCCGTTCACCCAAATCCAGATCACCGAAAAAGGATTGGATGAAATGGCGAAGATCGTGGAGACGGTCAGGAGTATGGTGGGCTATGAGATACCGCTTTCTTCCGATCACTTTGGCCATTTCGATATCAACAATGCCATTCGCCTGGGAAAGAAACTGGAACCTTACAGGCTGGCCTGGATGGAAGACCTGATCTCCTGGGAATTCCCAGAACAGTGGAAGATGATCACCGATGCCATCGATACACCGACCAACACCGGGGAAGATATTTATCTGCTGAAGAATTTCAAACCGCTGATCGATATTCACGCCACCGATATCATTCATCCGGACCTGGTTACCTCAGGCGGGCTGCTTGAAACCAAACGCATTGGCGACTACGCCGAAGAGCATGGTATCCCCATGGCCATGCATCAGGCGGGTACACCGGTTTCCTTCATGGCGAATGTGCATTGTGCTGCGGCCACCCAGAATTTCCTGGCCCTGGAGCACCACTCCATCGATCTCCCCTGGTGGGAAGGTTTGGTGAAAACGACGGACGGACGCCAGCTCATCACGAAAGGCTTTGCCAATCTTCCTTTGTCGGCGCCCGGCCTGGGCATCGAGTTGAATGAAGAGGCGGTCAAAGCACACCTGAGTCCCCGCGACAAGAGCTTTTTTGCTCCGACGGATGAATGGAACGAAAGACGCTCGCACGACCGTCCGTTCAGTTAGGATTGATTGTTTAAAGGAAAATCATGTCTCAACCCATTGCAAAACGTCGCTGGCTTCGTCTGATCCCGGTGGCGTTTATCACCTATAGTCTTGCCTATCTCGATCGCGCGAATTTCGGATTTGCTACCGCGGGCGGCATGGCCGATGACCTGCACATCACACCGGCGATGTCTTCTTTGCTGAGCTCGCTTTTCTTTCTTGGCTATTTCTTTTTTCAGATCCCCGGCGCTTTATATGCTTCCAACAAGAGCGCGAAGAAATTGATCTTCTGGTCGCTCATTGCCTGGGGCGGTCTTGCCATGGCTACCGGCATAGTGAATAATGTTCACCTGCTGATCGTGATCCGTTTTCTGCTTGGCGTGGTGGAGAGCGCCGTCATGCCCTCCATGCTGATCTTTCTCAGCCGCTGGTTCACCAAACCGGAGCGTTCACGGGCTAATACCTTTCTTATTTTGGGTAACCCCGTCACCATACTCTGGATGTCCATTCTCTCCGGTTACCTGGTGAAATCGATTGGATGGCGTGGCATGTTTATTCTGGAGGGACTGCCTGCGATCGTCTGGGCCTTCTTCTGGTGGAGGCTTGTGAACGACTCGCCGAAGGATGCGGATTGGCTTACCGAAGGAGAAAAAGAAGACCTCGAAAATGCGCTTCAACAGGAACAGGCTCACATTAAGCCAGTTAAAAATTACGCTGCCGCTTTCGGATCAATGCAAGTTATACTCCTTTGTTTGCAGTACGCGCTCTGGAGTATCGGCGTCTACGGATTCGTGATGTGGCTTCCGTCGATCATTCATGCAGCGCCGGATATGAATATGGTCAGAACCGGATGGCTGTCGGCCGTGCCCTATGTGTTGGCTGCCCTGTCGATGCTGAGTGCATCTTATTTCTCCGACAGGACCCTGAAACGGAAATTCTTTGTCTGGCCCTTCCTGCTCATCGGCGCTATCGCGTTTTATGCCTCTTACCTGATCGGCGCCGGGAATTTCTGGCTCTCGTTCACGTTGTTGGTCATTGCCGCTGGCGCCATGTATGCACCCTATGGCCCTTTCTTTGCGATGATCACGGAAATTCTGCCGAAGAATGTTGCTGGCGGCGCTATTGCATTGATCAATAGTTTCGGCGCCCTGGGCTCTTTTGTCGGCGCTTATCTGGTCGGATACCTGAATGGGGAAACCAAAAGTTTTGGCGCTTCCTATATTTTCATGGCCGGATCTTTGTTGATCGCAGCGCTGCTGACGCTGATCGCCGTTAAAGAAAAAAAGGAACAATCCATCTTGATCGACTGACAAAAATATTCTATGTCATCACGGAGAAAATTTCTTGGTTCTGCTGCCCTGAGTTCATTGGCTGCATTCACCCGGTTCGATAAATCGGTTCCAGGCCGGACGGTTCACCCCCCAATCAAAGGAAAGCCGGTGATCGTTTCAACCTGGGATTTCGGACAGGCCGCTAACCGCGGCGCCTGGGAGATATTATCCAAAGGCGGCCGCGCGCTGGACGCCGTAGAACAGGGCGTGCGCATTCCCGAAGGCGACCCCTCCATTCAGACCATCGGGCTGGGCGGTCTCCCCGACCGCGATGGTTTCGTTACCCTTGATGCCTGCATCATGGATGAGAAATATAATTGCGGGTCGGTGATGTGCCTGGAGCATATTGTTCACCCGATTTCGGTGGCGCGATTAGTAATGGAGAAGACGCCGCATATTGTGCTGGTAGGTGAAGGCGCCTTGCAGTTTGCGCTGGCGAATGGGTTCAAAAAAGAAAACCTGCTGACACCGCAGAGCGAGAAAATGTGGAAGGAATGGTTGAAGACTTCGAACTACCATCCGGAAATGAATGTCGAGAACCGGTTGTACGATAAAAAGACCGACCCGCTGCCTGGAGGGCCTGCAAATCACGATACCATCGGCATGATTGCGATGGACGCTAATGGCGATCTCAGCGGGGCCTGCACCACCAGCGGACTGGCCTTCAAAATGCATGGCCGTGTCGGCGATTCACCGATTATCGGCGCGGGCATGTATGTAGACAATGAATGTGGAGCGGCCGCTGCCACCGGTGTGGGTGAAGAAGTGATCCGTATTGTGGGTTCCCACCTGGTTGTGGAGCTGCTACGCCAGGGGCTTTCCCCTGAAGCCGCTTGCCGCGAGGCGGTGGAACGGATCGTAAAAAGAAGCCCGGACAGGGCAAAATCGATCCAGGTCGGCTTTATTGCCCTGAATAAAAAAGGCGAGTACGGCGGTTACAGCCTCCAGTCAGGCTTCAGTTACGCTGTAAAGAACGAAAATACAGAGGGCCTGACCGCGGCCAAACATTATTTTTAGCTTTCCAAGTGGATCAGTGGATGACAGATGACTGATGACGGATGACAGTTAAGGGAATTTTATATTTCTTTTGCTCGGTAACATCTCCCCCGGCTATCAACTGTCATCTATCAACTGTCATCTATCAACTGTCAACTGTCATCTGTCATCCGCACACCGTTCACCATTTAGTATGTTCAACCACGAATTTCAGCCCCGGTTCACCAATTGACCCTGACAGCGCATAGCCCTCTCCTTTTCTTGTAACTAAAGTGATCTTTCCTCCCAGCGCCTGGTATCTTTTTGCTGCAAGCAGCGATTGATCTTTATAGAACGGATCTGCGTCTCCGGCCACAAAGAGGATCGGGATGGCGGCTTTGGCGAGCGGGGCGAGATTATCGATTGGCAGCGTTTTCGTCATTACCCTGCTTTTCAAAATCGGGTTCTCGGCATAAATGCAGGATACTTTATCAGGATTCTCTATGCCCCAGGCGATGGCTTCGCCTGCTGCGCTTCTATCTCCCTCAATTGCAGGTTTTCTGGAAAAGCCGTGATCGGTGAAATACTTATAGATCGCGTTCCATTGCGCAAGTTGCGGTCCGTCGGCATTATAAGGCACAGCGCCTGCTACAATGTAAAAGCCTTTGGCCAGGAGGCCCTGGTCGACAACCGCATCCCGCTTCACATAACCGCAGCGAAACACCCAGGGATTGCCTGCTGCTGCCTTATTCGGCGCAATGACGGTAACAAAAGATTCCACACCCGGCAATTGGAAAATGAATCGCTCATAGACTGGTGCGAATAGCGGTCCCCGATAGGTGATATACGTATTCTCGTCTGCGGCGTAATGATAGTCCTCCGCATCTGAATAGTAAAAAGTCCTGTTAACGGCTCCCGCAACAAAATCCGGTTTAGCAGGCCGCGCTTCTCTGACGCTTTGCTCGATAAAATCGGCGATAGGCGAAGGATTTAGCAGACTGTGCGGATGATGGCCGAAACCTTCCTTGATCATCACGGAAATGCGTCCTCCCAGGGAACGGTAAATGTTTTCTACCGGTATCGTGGCGATCTGCAGCAGGGGGTCGAAGCTGCCGCAAACGTGCAGAAGGGGTACGTTGTTCTTTGCCAGTTCGCCGAGCTTCGAAATGGCTTCCGGCGTTATCGCCGGGTTATCGGCGTAGATACAGGAAACCTTATCGGGATGGTTCGTGGCCCAGGTATATTCATATTCCCCGCCCCGGCTCATGCCAATAAAGGCCGGTTTGGAAGAAAGGCCGTGAGCGGTAAGGAAATCATACCAGGCGTCCCATTCCTTTCCCGGCTTCAGGTTGGCATTGGCCGATATGTAGGCGACATAGAATCCGCGGCGGAGAAGTTCCACTTCAGTTTGCGGCTGATGGTCCCAGTAGCAGCCGCGCCAGGACCAGGGGTTGCCGGGGGCCGGTTGCTTCGGGGCAATCAGGATGCACCGGCGTTTGCCCGCGGGCGGATCCTGCACGCCGAAATGTTCGCCTTCCGGTGCTTTAAATGGTGTGATGGCCAGGGTCTGTTCATCCATGATGAAATCGTAGCGGTAGAACCCCTCCCGCCAACTGGTTTTTTCTCCGTTGAACGAGGGTTGTTGAGCGAAACTACTGCCGGTGAAGCTTAGGAGGCTTGAAAGTAAAAACGCAAGCCTGACGAGGTTGAGAACGGATTGTTTTTTTTCCATGGCGCAAATTGACAGTTTTTTCAAGATAGCTTCTGCGAAATAATATTTGATTAATAAGGCATTAACCGGAGATGACCGGGAACGAACCGGTGCTCCAATATTTAGGTAGGATTTGTGGTGGAATTTTAATCGATTAACCGCTTAATAACCTTGAGATAACCGTGATATAACCCGGACTAAGTCCGTTAAATCACGGGTTATACTACGGTTATTTAGAGGTTATACTATTGTTATTCACGGTTAAACTGATCCAAAATACGTTATTTGCCCACCCTAAAACCTGTTTTTGAGGAAAACATCAACATGTGCCAGGAATGTCATTACGGGCGTTTTACGTCTCCGTAATCTTGCGCGGGTTTGGCACGCACTGGCCGTATTGGCAAGTGAATATGCGGGGAGCTGTCGGAAAGAGGTGCAATGGTTCGGTCTGAGTGATAATCGGCTGGTAGTTCATGGAGGGGAACAAGCCGCTACTAAGATTTCAGCGCCAGCCCAGGCCGGGCGCGACATGCTCTAAAATCGAAGACAGTACGTGGACATTATAATCGACGCCTAATGTATTGGGTATGGTCAGCAGGATCGTGTCTGCTTCCTGAATGGCTTCGTCCTCAGACAATTCTTTGATGAGTTGATCCGGTTCAGCAGCATAGCTTCTTCCGAAAATGGCGCGTTTACCCTGTTCAATCGTTCCGATCTGATCCACCCGGTTGGCTTCCTGCCCGAATAGATAGTGGTCCTCCTCGTTTACCAGGGCGAAAACAGACCGGCTCACAGAGGTCCGCGGTTCGCGTTGGTGCCCGGCTTTTTTCCAGGCTTCTTTGTATAGCCTGATCTGCTCGGCTTGCTGTACATGGAAGGGCTTGTCGCTTTCATCGAACTTTAAGGTAGAGCTTTGAAGGTTCATTCCGTTTTCGGCGGCCCAGACAGCCGTAGCATTGGAGGCGGCTCCCCACCAGATACGTTCCCGCAATCCTTCTGCGTGTGGCTCCAAGCGCAACAGGCCCGGCGGGTTCGGAAACATCGGGTACGGATTGGGCCTGGCAAATCCGATACCCCTTAACTTATCGAGGAACTCCAGCGCCTTACGGCGTCCCATATCGGCGTCGGTTTCTCCTTTGACCGGTTCATAGCCGAAATAGCGCCACCCATCGACTACCTGTTCCGGCGAACCTCTGCTGATTCCTAACTGCAACCGCCCTTCCGAGATTAAATCGGCAGCTCCGGCATCTTCCACCATATACAGTGGATTCTCGTAACGCATATCGATTACCGCCGTTCCAATCTCTATTTTGTTTGTTTTGGCGCCAATGGCTGAAAGCAAAGGAAAGGGAGAGCCTAACTGGGCTGCAAAATGATGCACCCGGAAATAGGCGCCGTCCAGACCAATTTCTTCGGCAGCAACAGCCAGGTCAATCGACTGAAGCAACGAGTCGCTGGCCGTACGGACCTTGTAAGCAGGGTGGTTAGCCCAATGCCCAAACGATAAAAATCCTATTTTCTTCATAAAGATTCTGAGTTCTTTAAGGCATTTTCCCGCCGTGCCGGATTATCCTTTGCATGAAAGGAATACGCCTCTATCAGTGCGAAGATCTGATTATTTCCCCTCATCCTTCGGTTCATATACACCATAAATGGCGTCGCGGAAGCGCTTGTGCAGTTTTATTTTGTCAAAAGGTCTTAGCTGTGTAAATAATACTGCTGTCAAATCATTCCTGGGATCAACCCAGAATAAAGTACTGGCCGCGCCGTCCCAGAAAAACTCTCCTACCGTTCCATTGTTCTCATCCTTTGTTTTTGGAGGAGCCGTACGCACAGCGAAATCAATTCCAAATCCGACCCGCCCTTTCGTAGGCAGCCACATGCGTTTGGTGATCGTGTCCGATAATTGGTTTGTCGACATCAATTCCACGGTTTCCGGTTTTAAAATACGAACGCCGTTCAATTCACCTTTGTGCACCAGCATTTGAGCAAACTTCATATAGTCGTCGAGTGTAGCGGTCAGTCCCCATCCGCCGGGCGTCAATGGCCATTTTTTTGTGTTAAATGAGTTGGCCTCTTCATCCGATGCCCGTGTTAATATACCTGTCGTACTATCGCGATTATATAAAGCCGCAAATCGTGGCAGATCACTCGCCGGGACCACATAGCGCGTATCGGTCATTTGCAGTGGATCAAAAATGGTCTCTTTAATATACTGGTCAAATGGTTTGCCTGAAAGCTTTTCCACGAGATATGCCTGCATATCTACCGAAGGCCCATAGGCCCATTGGGAACCGGGATCAAATTGCAAAGGAAGGCCTGCCAGTCTTTTCGCCATTTCGGGCAATGTATTTTTCCGGTTCATGGCATCAGCCGCTATTACCATTTTTCCCAGGACGGTCGTGTCGGCAGCGGCGAACCCGGCAGTATGACGGGTAAGGTCGCGAATGGTAATTGGGCGTTTTGCCGGTTCCAGTATCGGGTTGCCTTTCGCGTCCACGCCTTTGAACACTTTCATATTGGTGAATTCCGGCGCGTATTTGGAAAGCGGGTCGTCCAATTGGAATTTGCCTTTTTCGTATAATGTCATTAAAGCCACACCGGTTATTGGTTTGGTCATCGAAAAGAGGCGTACGATCGTATTGCGATCCATCGGTTTCTTTGCTTCGCGGTCGGCATAACCGAATGCGTTATAATACACTTCTTTTCCTTTTTCAAAGATCAATGCTGATACGGCAACTGTTTTATTGGAATCAATAAAACTTTTTAACGTGGAATCTATTCGAGTTTTGACGGCATCGGTAACGATCGGGCCCGTTTCACTCTTTTGGTTTGGATTGTTACAGGAGGCGATTACAAAGAGAATGGCGAAGCAGCCGAATATGGTTTTTCTCATTATTGATTGATTAAACAGTAACGGTTAATTGTTGCTAAATGTAAGTAATTATCAGACCTTTTTGCTCTTTCTCCGCCATAGGCAGCAGTTCCTGCCGATCGTTGAACCGCGTAATCCTTCCAGTCGTGAAATTGCCGGTATACAGGGATGGCAAACTTTTGGTATACAGATATACTAAATTCCTACAGATATGCCACAAGAATCAGCGTGGAAAGATTTAGCGAAAAGATTAAATGTGTTGCTGCTTGATGAACACCATAACAATCAGATAGAAGAAATAAAGAACATTCTCCAGGGACAAACTGCGGCAGATATAGCTCTCGCCATGGAGGAGTTCTTACCTGAACATTCAATTCTCGTGTTTGAGGCACTTGACAGGTCCATGACAACCGATGTACTGGCAAAGCTCGAACCGGAAAGAACCAGCAAAATACTTGCGTTACATCCTGAAAAATTGCTCAACCTGATTAAGTCATTGCCTCCACGGGAAGCCGCCGCTTTAATGACTGACATCCCATCTAAATTAAACAATTATGTAAAGAAGAAAATAGCAGATCCGGAAGCGACAGAAGACGCACAGCGACGGCTTTGTTATCCCAAAGGATCGGTGGGAAGGCTTATGACCACGCAGTTTGTTCGTTTGCAGAGAGGAGTATCTGTGGCGGAGGGGATAAATATTATTAAAAATACCGATCCTGAAGTAGATATACCCGATGATGTATATGTGGTGGAGGAAGTGCCAGGCTCCTCCCGCTTCCATCTATTGGGAGCCATATCTATCAGGGGATTACTGATGTGCGACCCGCAAGCTAAAATTGACGATGTTATGGCAACGGATGTGGTTTCAATTGCAGCAGATATTGATGAAACCGATGCCGCCGCTATTCTCTCTAAATATAAATTCATGAGTTTGCCTGTAACGGACCGGGATGGATATTTGGTTGGCGTAGTGCCTTCGGATGATCTGATGCCCATTATTGTAAACAGGTTACGGAGGCTATATACACAGGCTGTTGGTACAGATGCCGAAGTTATGGAACGGCTCACGCCTATACAGGCAGCTAAGAAAAGAGTTCCCTGGCTCCTGGGGACCATGGTAATAGAACTTATTGCCGGTATGATCATTTCTCATTTTGATTCGATACTGCAGAAAATAATTTTACTCGCATCATTCATGCCGGTAATCTCAGCAATATCCGGTAATGTCGGGTTGCAGGCAGCGGCTATCACGGTAAGAGCGCTCGACGTTGAATCGACAAACAAAAAAAATATTTGGGTATCATTGAGAAAAGAGGGCTTCACCACTTTATTAATGGCTATTGCCTGTGGTTTTGTTTTAGGCACAATAGGAGCAGTATGGTCAAAACACATGCCGTTTGGCATTGTGATCGGAATAGCGCTTACCTGTTCTATGCTTACGGCAGGTTTGATGGGAACGCTTATTCCTTCCGTCTCTAAAAAACTGGGGTTCGATCCTGCCACCACGGCCGGTCCATTTGAGACAGCATTTCAGGATATTATAGGCTTTGCTGTATTTCTTGGCCTGGCCACGACGCTGCAACATTGGATGATTTAAAAAAACCTACAATATTTTGAGTTACTGCAATCCCGGAAACAAAAATCCAGCCTGACGGCCGGAATGTTTCCATGATAGCCCTGCCAATTTATTTACTCAGCAACCGCCTTTGCGAGAGACACGTTTAAAAATTACTTTACCATCTCGTTCTACATAATCGCCCGATACTATTGGGTATGAATACTTGGGCGCGTACGATACGTTATGGCTTCTTATGATTATTTTGTCGTTAACTTTCAGGCTATACAATTGCTCAAGTTGAAACTTTTCCGGCTCAAATTTTACAATGTAATCCTCACCATTAATCCTGGCCATCACACCAAAGCCTAATCTTGATCCTGGCGGAAGAGAAAGAGAGGTTATAACAGCCTCCATATCGGTAAAAGCACTTATTTGTTTCCTTATTTTAGCAATACCGGCATGCACTTTTTGACCCGCGGGAGACGCTTCCCATTCTTTGAACTTTATACCCTCAGGGGAGGCCTCCCATTGTTTCCGTTCGGCCTCCATTTCAGCAGCAGTAAGCGGCTTTGGGGCTGGCTTCTTGGAGGTTTCATTTTTAAATTCGTGATTAGCAAATACCAGTCCGCTTACCACAACCAGCGGTAAGATCAGCGCATAAATAATTTTTTTCATATCCTTTTAAAGTTGGTGCAACCAAAATACGCTGATATATTTCGGCCTGAGGAACCTGGATTGTAAATAAAAATGTAACCTTTGTAAATAAATTGTAAATGGCATGTTTGAAAGCGGAAATTTGCTTTCCGGGAAACGCAAATACCTGTGGGGATTGATAATACTCCTGTTTATCGCTGCAATATCCGTGGCTTTCTGTATGACCGGCAGCGACGACTTTGATATCGCCAGGAGGGAAGTTTTGCTTCGGAAGATAGGAGATGAACTACTCACACAGTCGGGCGACAGTAAATCAAGGGTTCTTCCGGTAAAAAAGATCGCCGAAAATGAATACCAGATCAGCTTTGAGAATGAGCTTACTTTTCAACCGGACTCGCTGGTGAATACTACCCGGCGTTTGTTGGCCAAAGACCCGCTCGCACGTGATTACGTAGTTAACGTGGTGAACTGCGGCAACTCCGGTGTAGCTTATGGATACGCTATATCCAACAATAAAAAAGATGATATTGTAGCCTGCAGAGGAAGGGTGCAGCCCAGGGGATGTTACCTGATCAACATTAAATTTAAACCGGCAGGAATAAATACAGCAAAGAATGGATATGTTCTGGGCGCCCTGTCATTTTTAGCATTTGCTGGTTTCATTTTTTTGAGATCGGTTAAGCCGCGGAGAGCCGTGGTCGAAGGTCAAAATATCGGTACAGTCACGTTGGGCTCAATGTTGTTTGATGCAAAGAACCGCAAGCTCATAATAAATGGAAACACGATAAACCTGACTGCGACTGAAACCCGTGTATTGCATATTTTTGCATCTTCTCCTAACGAGACTATAGAGAGAAGCAGGCTGCAAAAAGAGATATGGGAGGACGAAGGTGTTATTGTGGGGCGCAGCCTGGATATGTTCATATCAAAACTTAGAAAAAAACTGGAGTTGGATCCCAACATCAACATCGTTGTTATACGTGGCAAAGGATATAAGCTTGACATGTAATAGACACTACTTGATCTGACAACTAAGGATTTTTAGTTTTATAGGGTCAGGATATCTTATGCTGCTGGGGGAAGCTCGTCCAGCATTTTTTGTTTGGCTAAGGTAATGGATTCCCTGAACGTCTGCATGGGTGTTTTACCAAAACAGTATCGTCCACTATGAGTGCGTTCGTTGTTGTAATGAGCCATCCAATCATCTAGGTCCTTCTGTAAAGTGGCCAGGCTGTCGTAAAGCTTCCTGCGGAAAGCTACCGCGTAAAACTCTTCCTGTATGGTCCGGTGGAACCGTTCGCAGATTCCGTTGCTTTGCGGGTGGCGCACCTGGGTCTTGCTGTGTTCAATGCCTTCAATGTTCAGATACAGCTCGTACTCATGATGTTCAGGCTTCCCTTTATATTCTGTGCCCCGGTCAGTGAGTATCCGCAGTAAGGGTATTTGCTGCTCTTCAAAGAATGGAAGCACTTTGTCGTTGAGCAGATCTGCGGAAGTGATGGCGTGCTTGGTTTCGTACAGCTTTGTAAAAGCCACCCGGGTGTAGGTATCAATAAAGGTTTGCTGATAGATTCTTCCAACGCCCTTGATATTACCGACATAATAAGTGTCCTGGGATCCCAGGTAGCCGGGGTGTTCAGTCTCAATCTCGCCAAAGGCTTCCCGGCGTTCCCTTTTGCGTTCCAGAGCCATTAATTGAGGCTCGGTAAGGATAATGCCCTCTTGAGCAACCTTTGCTTCCAGGCCTTTTAAACGCTTTTCAAAGACCTCCAGATCGTGGCGTTGCCAAACGCTGCGGACGCCACCGGGAGAAATGAAAATATTTTGTTTGCGCAACTCATTGCAAGCCCTTTGCTGGCCGAAAGCCGGATACTCAAAAGCCATTTTCACAACAGCCTCTTCAACAGCCGGCTCTACCCGGTTTTTCACCAGGGGCTTACTGCGACTGATCTCCTGAAGTGCTGACTCTCCTCCTGTATCGTACAATTCTTTGATTCGGTAAAAGCTATCCCGGCTATAGCCGATTACTTTACATGCCTGGGAGACATTTCCTAAATGTTCCGCTAAATTCAGGAGTCCTAACTTGGTTTTGATTAACTTGGATTCTTGTTTCATAATCTGACATTTTTGGGGTTGATTAATAAGTGTGGTTACTTAAAATTAATCCCAATTGTCAGATTAAGTCTTGACTACTTCACTTGACATTAGCTCTTAAGAAGAATGTCCTTCTTTTATTCATTGCTTATTATTTAAGAATTAAACGGAGGCAGTTAATACTTTTACTTAAGTTGTTTTGTGCCAATTAAACTGTCATTTCTGTAATATTCAAGTTTTAAGGTGTCGCCGTTGTCGTCAAAGTACACCCAGATACTATCTTTTATGTATGCCTTGTAGCCATATAAAACTTCCCGGGCTGAATCTGCGACAAACTGCTTGTAAGCAAATTTTTTATGAGTAGCCGTCCTTTCCCAAAATTCGGTCTTATAAATCTTTCCATTAATTGTATTGGTAGACATGCCATAGCTTCGTATCTCCGGCGTAGGATGTGTTACATAATAAAATGCAATAGCCGGAATGGGCGTTGTAAAAACTATGGTTAAGCATGTCCAGACGAGAACCGATTTTTGGAATAAATATCTCCTTCCGGTGATTAAAATAATGATTGCCGCAATAATAGTACTTAACCATATTGCTGGCATCCAAACAAAAGTAAAAAGCATTGCCATTCCGCTTCCCCCTGGCTGGCTTGCCGCATAGTTGTACAGAATGAGGGTCAACAAATTTGCGGCGATAGCAACTAAGATTAAAGTTCGCAGTGATTTCATTCTATAATTGCATTCAATGTGCCGGGTTTGTGCTGTAGCGGCATATTGTGATTCGTTAGCACACAACCGAAGCTAAATTTATGAGTAAAAATTCATTGTTTATTCTATTGTCCGTCAATATTCACCGACCTTTTCCGGTTTCTGTCTGCAGATAGTTATTTTTAAGGGATCTGCTTGTAAAATTGTTTAATTTTAATTATCGCGTTTCCTGCATAATAGTCTCTTTCGCATGAACACCCTCCCCGATCCGGATTTGAGATATTTTTCAAATTCAAAAGCCTGGTATTTATCTTGAAATGCACAATAAAATGCTAAGTCAACCGGCAATCGTGATTTAGTAGCGGGTACGTGGCCGTTTATATGTCTTTGAAACCGTTCTTTCAAATCACTGGTGCAGCCTGCATAGGGTGAACCATCGGCACACTGCAAAATATAGATATAATGCATGGTACAACGTTAGTGAGTCTTCAATACAATAAGACTGTGAAAAACACAGAATATTGCCGGTGATTTCACGCTTGGGAAGGTAAGTCTCTAAATAAGCAGCCCACCTGCGCTGAAGCTTCGGTGGGCGAAGGCGGAGAGAGAGGGATTCGAACCCCCGGTACCTTTTACAGTACACCTGATTTCGAATCAGGCACAATGAACCGCTCTGACATCTCTCCGGGGCTGCAAAATTAAGAAATCCTTCGGAAGTGTGCGCTATTGACCGTCAAAGCGGTATAAATCGGGTTCATCCTATATCTTTAATGGGAATTTAAGGTATCCCGGGTTTCTAAATCAGCACCGCAATGAAAAGATGGTTTTTTATTTTCTTTTTGATCCTGTTCGCCGCCAGTTCTCCGGCTCAGCAAAAGGGCAGCGATTTTGAGGTAAGAGCCTTTCACCTTGACCTGAGGATACAGGTGATGCCGGTACCGGCCTTAAAGGAGCTTGCGGTGCAACTTCATCAATACGGCATCAATACCCTGATCATGGAGTACGAAGCCAGCTATCCTTATGAAAAGCATCCGCTGATACCCAGCCGCTATGCTTACAAAAAAGAGGATATCCGCTCCTTTATCAGGTTCTGCGACGGACTGGGTATCGATGTCATTCCGCTGCAGCAGAGCTTCGGGCATGTGGAATATATTTTAAGAAACAGCCGCTATGCTACTTTGCGTGAAGACCAGAAGGATCTGTCACAGGTCTGTCCGCTCCAGACCACCGGCGACAGTCTCCTGTTCACCGATCTGTATAAAGAACTGGCGGCTACCCATCATTCAAAATATATTCATATCGGTTGTGATGAGACCCACCTGCTTGGCCATTGTCCCTTGTGCCGGAAAAAGGTTGCGGAAGAAGGTGTTTCCAAACTTTACCTGGATTATGTGCGGATGCTTTGCAATATTGTGATCAGCCTGGGCAAACGGCCGGTGCTCTGGGCCGATATCGCCTTGAAATATCCGGACGCGATCAAAGAGCTTCCCAAAGAGACCATCTTCGTGGACTGGAATTACGGCTGGGACATGAATAAT
>DASZRP010000033.1:0-16135 GCA_035548895.1 Puia sp.
AAGACAGCATTTATCTTAACAGTTCCAAAGTTCTTTGATGGAAAAGGCGGTCGACAAATAAAATTAAATTCACAGATAACACCAGTTGGGCATTGAAAATATTATATCTTGATTCAGACGGAAACTTAGGCACTGAGCGAAATTAAAGCTACAGCCAATATTGGTATTGCCAATAGTGGGGCATGACGTTGGAGCAATCAGCAGCAGTAATTCTGGTGTGCTGCGGTCCTGGGCTCGACGAATATTAAATTCCCCACCATCGGCAATACCTACCGTTGCACACCATTTAAATCGACATCATGAAATTTTTAATAGCTTTTATAATTGTTATACTTTTTAGTTGTTCATCAAAACAAAATAAATCGACTGCTCATATTGACTCAATAAGAAATTCAACTAAAATTGAGACAACAAATACATCAGAGAAACTCGACTCCAACGCTGAGGACCAAAGCCAAGCCGACGCTAGAAAAGAGCTTATCCTTTCGTACGAAAAGCCGATTTTTATTGATACATTTTTTATTGACAAGGGAAAGAAAGTCGAAATTGTTTTCAATTACCTGTGCACGAAAGACAGTTCAATAAAAGTCCCTGCTAAATATGACTTCGACACAAACAAAGACTTTATAACCCATGACTTTATTTCAGAGTTGACAGTAATTTCTGGGGGTGATACAGCTTTCAAAAAACGTATTACAAGATCAACATTTGACGACCTGCTCGACGAGTCCTTACGGAAATATGCAACACTGTATTACCCAAGCTTCCATGTTGAAGGCGACAGCATAAAAATTACTTATAGTATTTCAATCCCTGTTACCGACGTAGGTGTTGGTGCGTTTATAAAGTTCGCAAAGGATGGAAATTATGTAATTGGACAATAAACTGCATGCAACATCGGCTTGCCGCAAACGGCTGACGTGCACGGCTTATCATCATTTGTAATTCTTATCATCTTTTGTAATTTGGCCGAAGTAAACGAAAGTTCGGCCAAGCCAGCTAACGGAGTTCTTACAACGCCCGTCTGCGGCAAGCCGCGACCCGTTAGCGGTCAGTTTAAAGAGCGACACAGACAGACAATGACAGTAGAATTGATACCTGTAATAGAAATCGGATATAACAATCAGGAAATTCCAGCACCTGACAAATATCCTTATTGGAAATATCCTGAATTATGGGACAAATACAATTCCGACAGTTATAAAAGAGCAGGCCTTGCTGACGATTTAAAACCGTATTTGGCAGGTTCATCATTTTACAGACTTTCAGAAATTACCGACAACAACTTAAAGAAACTTATAACCGACCATACCCAAGACCTAACAGATGGAAAATACGAAAGAGAACAAGCAGGTGCATTGTTTGGCGGTTATGTTCTTCGTATTAACGGACAAGACAAATACTTTCCTCAATGCTGCGGAGACCTTGCCGATATTCAGTATTGGGAGAGACTTTCAAACGGACAAAATTCATATTACGAAGGACATCCTGCACCGCAAACAAAATTTGAAGACAACAATGTAATATTTAATTTTTCAGTTGGCAAATATGATGAACATTTCCAACCAACACCGACAGAAATAATTCTTTCCATTGACAGACTTGAACTCAAAAGTGCAGTTGAAAAAGCTAAGACAGACTTATACGAATTCCAAAAAAGACTTAATAAAATTAATATAGGTAACGAGCTAAATATTGACAACATTGGCAGACTTTTAATTTGGGACAATGCGAATTACGAATAAAGAAAACCGAACCGTTAACAGGCGGCTTGGTGACAATGATGGTCTTGAGCGTTATGACGGCAGTACCTTTACAAACGTATCGAAGAGAGGTGTTTATGCTATAATCGAAGATAAAAAAGGAAACATCTGGACTACTGGTCAAGTAAACCCAAACGGGAATGGGACTGGAGTTTGGACACTTTCCCGTTATGATCAAAAGTCCTTGTACAATAAAAAGTTCACTATAACCGAAATTATGTCAGGAGGACCAGCTTTTTTGGGGCTTTTGGAAGCTAACGATGGAAGTATTTGGTTTAGCTCATCTGATGGAGTGTGTCGTTATGATGGAAAGACCATCACGAACTTCACAAGTAAAGAGGATCAGAAATAATGTCTATAAGGGACAATTTAAGGTGGAACCATGCTTCAGGCCGTACATTTTTCGGCATCGACAAGCGGTCGACATTTTTACTCGAATGAACACTCTTGTATCAAAAGTGAAGCCATGCAGTTTTACCTTTAAAACAAATTGTTTGAAAATCAAAGAAATTTTAACCGGAACTTTGTTAGTGTATTTTAAAGAAAACATTTGAGTATGTTTAAAAATTATTTCAAAACAGCATCGCGTTATTTATTGCGCAATAAAACTTTTACGCTGGTAAATATTGCAGGGTTGAGTTTAGGAATGGCTTGCGCAGTGTTGGCTATTCTGTTTGTAAATAATGAAGTAAGTTATGACCGCTTTCATAAAAACACTGCTCAACTTTTCAGGCTTACTACCACAATTACCAATGCAGATAATAGCAGACAAACGTTAGGAACAACAGGGCAAGTGCAGGGACCGGCATTTAAAGCTGAGATTCCTGAAATTGCTGATTATGTAAGGATATTAGGAACGACTATGAATGTTACAGGCAATAATAAATCACTTGCTGTAAAAAATATTTATGCCGATAATAATTTCTTTAATGTTTTTTCATTTCCGCTCTTATATGGAAATACGGAGTTGACCCTGATAAATCCTAATACAATTGTCTTATCACAAAACACTGCAATAAAATTTTTTGGTACAGAAGATGTTGTCGGCAGAGTAATGCAGGTCGAAGAAGGCAATGGGTTTAAAAATCTCATTGTAAGCGGTATTGCAAAAAATCCACCTTCCAATTCCTCTATTCAATTTGATGCAGTAATTCCTTTCAGTTATCTGCAAACCATGTTTACAGATGATAATTGGTTAAATCAATATCTAACCACATTTATTTTATTAAAACCTAATACTAATAGCAAAACAGTCGAACAAAAGTTTTCAAAAGTATTTATTGCTAATGCACAAACTCAACTTAAAGAAGCTAATTCAGGCGCAAAACAATTTCAATTCGGATTAACACCAATCACAACTATTCATTTAAATATATTGGGCTTAACATCTAACGGAAGTGCAGTTGAAGAAAGAGGTTTATCAAATACAAGCAGTGTTACATATTCTTATATATTAAGCGCAATTATCGCTTTCATTGTTTTAATGGCATGCATAAATTTTATCAATCTCAATATTGCAGTAGCATCCAAGCGTTCAAAGGAAATCGGTGTTAAAAAAATTATTGGCAGTAGCCGCAGCAGAATCGTATTTCAATTTTTAACCGAATCATTTATTGTTTGCGTCATTTCATTTCTTTTTGCAGTTGTAATCAGCGAATTGTTCATTCCGGTATTCAATAAGTTCTCAGGTAAAGATTTTTCAATCAAAGATTTTTTTAATCCTTTATTTTTTATTTATGGAATTTTATTAATGACTTTGTGCATTATACTATCAGGGACGTATCCTGCATTCAAACTTTCTTCATTCAACCCCATACAGGCTTTATTAAAAAAGCCAACATCAAGTGTAAAGAATTACCTGGGAAAAGCATTGATTGTTTTTCAATTTACCCTGGCTGTTTCATTAATAATAATTACCTGCGTGTATTTCAGTCAAATGAAATTTATTTCAAATAAAGATTTGGGTTATAACCCGCATGACATTATTAAAATTAATCTGCCGCCACAAAGAACAAATGAAAGCGTAATAAATGTATTAAAAAATGAATTGCTGAATAATGAATCCATACAAGAAATAACAACTGAAACCGGAATCAGTCCTTCAGATGTAATAGTGAATGGAAAGCAAGTATCTGTAAAACGAAACGGTATTGATGCGTCTTACATATCAGAGCTTGGAATTAGTTTAAAAGAAGGTAGAAATTTTTATTTAGGCAATTCTGCTGACTCATCAAACTCAATACTCATAAATGAAAGTTTTGCTAAAGCTGCTGGTTTGCAAAATCCGGTTGGTCAACAGGTAAAAAATATAGAAGATAATCGCACCAAAACAATTGTCGGTGTGATAAAAGATTATCATTTTACTTCGTTAAAAGAAAATATTCAACCTCAAGTGTTTGACTTAAACTATGGTGATAACATGCTTGTTAAATTAAAAATGGGTAAAGAGGTGGAAGCATTGTCTGCTTTAAACAATATTTTCAAAAGTAATTTTCCCGGGCATTTTTATGAATATCAATTTTTAGATGATAAAAACGCAATAGCTTATCAAACTGATGAACAATGGAAGCAAATTATAACTTACGCATCTGTTATTGCAATTGTTATTTGTTGTATCGGTTTGTTTGGTTTAAGTGTTTTTGTGGCACAGCACCGTATAAAAGAAATTGGTATTCGAAAAATATTAGGCGCCAGCGTTAGCAGTATTGTCGCCATGCTTACAAAAGACTTTTTAAAGCTTGTTATCATTTCAATTCTTATTGCATCGCCGCCTGCTTATTTAATTATGAATAAGTGGTTACAAAGCTATGCTTACCGTGTTCAAATAAGTTGGTGGATATTTGTAATCGTCGGAATGCTGGCAGTATTTATTGCTGTTATAACCATCAGCTTTCAATCCATCAAGGCCGCGATTGCAAATCCGGTGAAGAGTTTGAGAAGTGAATAATAAGACCCCAACTGACAATGAAGTACAAGAACTATAAATCAGCAATTCACAACTTCGCACACTCATTTATGTGGATTGTTATGACGCCTTTGACAATGGAGAATATTATCGGGAAAATGACGATAGAAATGTTGATCCATCCGAAAAATACACAAGACCTCTTATTGAAATTTTATTAAGAAAACGAAAACTAATATTGTAAAATTGCACACAAAAAAGGCTGCCTCAATTTTTGAGACAGCCTCTTCGAGGTTCCGAGCAGATTCGAACTGCTGTAGAAGCTTTTGCAGAGCTCTGCCTGACCGCTCGGCCACGGAACCATGCAGGATGCGCAAAAGTAATATTTTCGGGTTAATTTGCCTAAACAAGCCATTCCTTTATGCAGCCGATTGAAGAAAGCGAACTGATCCTGAATGAACGCCGCGCAATTTATCACCTGAACCTGCTTCCCGAAGAACTCGCCCCCCAAATCTTCCTGGTCGGGGATCCCGGCCGCGTACCAATGGTGAGCAAATACTTCGACCGCATCGAATGTAAACAACAGCACCGGGAATTCATTTCCCATACAGGCTATATCGGGGAAAAAAGGTTCACCGTCATCTCCACCGGTATCGGAACAGACAATATCGATATCGTGATGAACGAACTCGATGCCCTCGTGAACATCGACCTGTCGAGCCGCCTGGTAAAAAAGAACCTCACAACGCTTCAAATCATAAGGCTCGGCACTTCCGGCTCCCTGCAAAAGGAAATTCCGGTCGATTCCCTCGTCGCATCAACGCATGGAATCGGTATCGACAACCTGCTCAATTTTTATCGCAGCGAGCCCGATGAACAGGACCAGGAGATTCTGCAGGCTTTCATCAACCATACCCAGATCGGCCGGCAATTTGCCCAGCCCCATATCGCCGGCGCATCCGCTCATTTGCTGAAACATTTTACCAACGGCTATTTCAATGGAATTACCGTTACCTGCCCGGGATTCTATGGGCCGCAGGGAAGGGTGCTGCGGCTTGGCCTTAGTCAGCCCGACCTGATCGATCGCCTCATTTCTTTTCATTATGGCCCTTTCCGGATCAGCAATTTTGAGATGGAAACCTCCGCGATTTATGGATTAGGACACCGGTTGGGTCATCAGTGCCTCAGCCTGAACGTGATTATCGCCAATCGCATCAATAAGACCTTTTCCTCTGACGCCAAAAGCGCGGTGGACGGACTTATCCGGAAATCGCTGGATATCGCCTGTTCCATATCGAATTGATCTATCTTTGTCCGCTGATATGACTATTTCCTTTTTCAAATACCAGGGCACTGGTAACGACTTTATTATCTTAGACAACCGGCAACAGATTTACTCAGGCATTTCGCGCGAAATAATTGCCCGGCTTTGTGACCGCCGTTTTGGTATCGGGGCCGACGGGCTCATGATGCTCAATTTGCATCCGGACTATGATTTCGAGATGAAATATTTCAATGCCGACGGACGGGAAGGTTCCATGTGCGGAAATGGGGGACGATGCATGGTTCGGTTTGCCTACCACCTGGGCATTCACAAGAGCCTCTATCATTTTTTAGCCAGCGATGGAATTCACGAAGCCGAAATTGACGACGGCAGCAATATCATCAACCTGAAAATGAAAGATGTGGACAGTATTCGCGACGAAGACGGCGATTTTATTCTGAATACCGGTTCACCACACTATGTGAAGATTGTGGATGATGTCATGGATTACGATGTGGTCAAAAAAGGAACAGAGATCCGGTTCAGCCGGGAATTCAATAAGGAAGGGATTAACGTAAATTTCGTTCAGGTTAAGGACGCTGACGAAATTATTGTGAGAACCTATGAACGCGGTGTTGAAGATGAAACCTTCTCCTGTGGCACCGGAGTTACGGCCAGTGCCATTGTATGCTATCATAACGAGGTTGGCTATAACGAGGTTGCCGTGACGACTAAAGGAGGCAAACTAGTGGTGCGCTACGACCGGATTGATGAGAATCATTATAACAACATCTGGCTTTGCGGGCCCGCCGAAAAGGTCTTCGAGGGCAGAACCGATCTTATCAGTTAATCTTCCCTGAATGAAGTACGCGCTCTATACAGGACTAACGGCCACGGTTATACTTATTCTTTCCTGTTTTATGTCATGGGCTTACTATCCGGACATTCAGCAAACCTTTACCGGATTTTATTCGCATCAGAACAACTACGGCAAACCGGGATTTGTCATGTGTTTTATGGCCGTTCTGATATTTATATTCCTATTGATTCCCAGGTTATGGGCAAAACGGAGCAGCCAGGTTGCCGCTGTCTTTCTGCTGGCCTATGCGGTGAAGACTTTTATATTGTTTGCCTCCTGCTATAACGGTATTTGTCCTGAAAAGCGGGCAGGTCTTTTTCTAATGCTTGGCTCCGCTATTTTAATTCTTTTCGCGGCGCTCTTTACCGGCATAAAACTTTCCGGTGAACCGGAAGAAGGTCAGTAGTGACCGTTTTGAATAAGCCGGGCAAGTGCGAATGCGCAGCCCGCTGCAATAGCGCCAATGACCATCACCCGGATGGCTCCTTCCCAGGGATTCACGCCGGTTACTTTGCTTTTAAAATAACCGAACACGAACAGGCAAGCCAGGGTAATGGCGCTTGAGATTTTAAGACCTTCCAGGCCATCTGAAGCAAAGAAGTAGGGGCTTAAAGGGATGAGGCCGCCCACGATATAAGAAATTCCGATATTAAAAGCACTTTTTCGCGCCCGCTGCGGGTCCGGCTTTTCCAGGCCCAGTTCGTACTTCATCATCAGATCGACCCATTTCTCTTTATCCCTGCTCACTTCTTCCACGGCCTGTTCCTGAACTTCCCGGCTTAGTCCAAGGGAAGAAAAAAAATCCCTCAGTTCCTGCTTCTCAATCTCCGGAACTTTCTCCACTTCGTCGTATTCCCGCTGAAGTTCGGAATTATAGTGGTCTACTTCTGTTTTGCCTGCCAGGTAGCCTCCCAGTCCCATGGCAATCGATCCGGCCGCAATTTCTGCCAGCCCCGCAATAATGATCAGGTTGGTGCTGGACACTGCACCGCTCAGCCCTGCGGCCAGCGCGAATGGAACGGTAAGGCCATCGGACATGCCAATAACGATATCCCGCAAAACTTCCTGTCCAACGACATGCTTTTCGCCATGCTCCTGCAGTTGAGCAGGAAGTCCCGGCTTTTCAGGAGGGTTCATGCCAAAATTTTAACTCCGGTTTATAGCAATAACCCTGCTAATCTACTGGAATCGGGAGAGACTCCTGCTGATTATTTCAAGACATTCGTCCAATTGCGACCTGGTAATGGTTAGCGGCGGAGCGAACCGGATCTTGTCGCCATGCGTAGGTTTTGCCAGCAGTCCATTCTCTTTGAGCCGAAGGCAAATCTCCCAGGCTGCTTCCGGATCCGTGTGACGAATGACAATGGCGTTGAGGAGGCCTTTCCCGCGAACAACGCTCACGAGAGGAGAGTGCATTGATTCAATTCCCTTTCTTAAATATTCACCCTGAATAGCGGCATTTTCCGCCAGATGTTCGTCTATAATAACCTGCAGGGAAGTAACAGCTACGGCGCAAGCCAAAGGATTTCCTCCATAAGTAGATCCGTGTTCGCCCGGTTTTATAGTCAGCATAATCTCGTCATTAGCCAGCACGGCAGATACCGGTAAGGTTCCGCCGCTTAATGCCTTTCCGAGAATAAGAATATCCGGTTTCACTTCTTCATGATCGCAGGCCAGCATTTTCCCGGTGCGGCCCAGTCCTGTCTGGATTTCATCGGCAATAAACAGCACATTGGCGTCGTGACAATAAGCTGCCGCCCGGCTAAGATATCCCTGATCGGGAACTACAACGCCCGCTTCACCCTGAATCGGTTCAACCAAAAAGCCGGCAACGTCTTTGTCCTGCAACGCGGATTCCAGGGCGTTGAGATCGTTATAAGGTATTATCTGAAAGCCGGGCATATAGGGGCCAAATCCCGAGTAGGAGGACTGATCGCTGCTGAACGATATTACGGTGCTGGTTCTGCCATGAAAATTACCTGAGCACACGATGATCTTTGCCTTGTTTTCAGGAATTCCCTTAACTGCATAGCCCCAGCGCCTGCACAGTTTGATGGCCGTTTCCACAGCCTCGACACCCGTGTTCATCGGTAACACCCGGGCATATCCGAAGAGTTTGGTAATGTATTGGGCATAAACGCCGAACTGATCATTGTAAAAAGCTCTTGAAGTCAGCGTCAGTTTTTTTGCCTGATGAACCAAAGTCTCGATAATCCGGGGATGGCAATGACCCTGATTCAGGGCTGAATATCCACTTAAAAAATCGAAATATCTTTTCCCTTCGGCATCCCAGACATAAACTCCTTCACCACGGCTCAGCACCACAGGCAGCGGGTGATAATTATGGGCACTGAACTGGTTTTCCAGCTCCTGAAGGGAATTCGATAATGATGAAACTGCTTGCATATTTTGAAACAATTT
Source organism: Puia sp. (assembly GCA_035548895.1). Lineage (GTDB taxonomy): Bacteria > Bacteroidota > Bacteroidia > Chitinophagales > Chitinophagaceae > Puia. The sequence goes on from DASZRP010000033.1 coordinate 9,213, forward strand.
GAAGATGAATGCTTATATCGGCGGCCTGATTGGTTTTCAATCAATGCCAGACAGCGATAAATAATAAAATAGAAAATATGCCGATGAGCTGTCACCGGCAGAACAGGGGACCGCATCATCGATGATCCAGGAAATCGAGATTGGCGGAAAGGAATTTTATGGAAGTATTGGCGGAAATAAAAAACGTTTATAGTGCAAGATACAAAAAATGGTTAGGCTTTTGGCATTTACGGGATGAAAGTTTGGCGGGTGGGAGTTGCTATTCCCTTCTCCGGCATTTCTCCCTTGTTAAAAAGGCCATACAGGGTTGAACCGCTGCCCGAAAGAGACGCATAAACAGCCCCGGCCTTATAAAGATCTTCTTTGATCTGCTTCAATTGGGGATATTGATTAAAGACAGGCCGTTCAAAATCGTTCAATAGCTGGTCCCGCCAGGTCGCTGGGGGACTGTCGATCAGGGTGCTGATTGCTTTTGCAGGCTTTCCCGGCGTTATTTGAGAAAAAGCCCATGGAGTGGAAATATGAATCTCCGGATGAACGAGAAGGATTGAATAGTTTGAGAGATCGAGTTGTATGGGCTTCAGCATCTCACCGCGCCCGCTGGCAAAAGCCGGCGCCGGCTTTATAAAGAAAGGACAATCGCTTCCCAATTTTAGTGCATATTGTGCGAGCCGGCCTTCGGATATATTCAGCTTGAAATATGTATTCAGCATACGGAGCATGTGAGCTGCGTCAGAAGATCCTCCGCCAAGTCCGGCCCCGGCCGGAATATGTTTATGCAGGTGAATCGCTAGAGGAGTTATTTCATGATAATCCTGTTTCAGCAGGCGATAGGCCCGGGAGACCAGGTTGCTTTCTTCATTTCCCTCCAATGCGAGACCTGTAATGGTTAGAGACAGATTGGAAGCAGGCACGATTTCCAGTACATCGACTAAAGGAATGGGATAGAAAACCGTCTCGATATTGTGAAACCCATCGGGCCTTTTGGAAACGACGGAAAGGCCGAAATTGATCTTCGCCTGCGGAAATGCGATCATCCGGAACGGCCTTTTTTGCGGCTATTGATTTCGTCCCGTATCTTAATGGCTCTGATATAGTCTTCCTGTTCGAGCACTTCTGATAATAGCGCATTGAGATCCTCTAAGGAAAGTCCGCCCAGGTCCTCTTTCGCGCCGCCTTCGGTGGTAACGGTCTCTTTGGTCGACTTTTTCTTGCCGCCGGCGTTGTCTTCCATCAGGATGCCCGCGCTTTCAATGATATTTTCGTAGGTATAAATCGGACAGCCGAAACGGACAGCGAGTGCCAGGGCGTCTGATGTGCGGGAATCAATTTCAACGGTATCGTGTTCACTGGTGCAAATCAACTTTGAATAGAATATCCCTTCCTGCAGATCGGAAATAATAATTTCCTGCAGATCGATATTGAACGCGCTCATGAAATTCTTCATGAGGTCATGGGTGAGGGGACGGCTGGGATGCATTTTTTCCAGCGCAACCGCGATAGCCTGGGCTTCAAAACCGCCGATAACGATGGGCAATCTCCTGAGGCCATTGATTTCTCCCAGGACGACTGCATAGGAGTGCGTTTGCGTTATGCTATGAGATAAAGCGACGATTTCTAATTCGATCTTCTTCATAAACGGATCTGCCAGCGGCTGAACTGATTTAGTACGCCATTAAAAGGGCAAATATAAAAAAACTGGCCCTTCCAAGCATGTCGGCTTCCAAATATAATTTCTGGTGGATCAACCTGTTAATCAAGCTATCCCTTTGAGCTTTTTAACCGCGGCGATCAGTTTGGGAAGTACTTCAAAGGCATCGCCCGCTATGCCATAATCGGCCACTTTAAAAAAGGGAGCTTCCGGGTCTTTGTTAATGACCGCAATGACCTTGCTTCGGTTCACGCCGGCGAGATGTTGAATGGCGCCGGAAATTCCGACCGCGATGTAAAGATTCGGAGCTATGGCTATTCCGGTTTGTCCAACGTGCTCGCCATGCGGCCTCCATCCCGCATCGGCCACCGGGCGACTGCAGGCTGTCGCTGCGTGCAATAGTTTAGCCAGCTCCTCGATCGGTCCCCAGTTTTCCGGGCCCTTCATACCGCGCCCCCCGCTCACAACCACCTCGGCTTCCGTAAGTGGAATATCGCCGGAGGCTTTGGAGACCGATTTCAGGGTCAGGCCAGGCGCCTGCGGGCTGACATTTTCCTCTACCAATTCTGCCTTCCCCTCGCGTTCAGCGATAGGATAGGCGTTGGGGTTAAGGGTAATGATCCGTATTGGCGTCTTGATTGACACCGTCGCAAATGCTTTGCCTGAAAACACATTCTTTTTCACCAGAAAACCATTCCCTGTGTCCGGCAGGGCAATAGCGCCGCTAACCAACCCCGCCTTCATTTTAGCAGACAGGCCCGGGGCAATCGCTTTGCCCGAACTGTTATGAGAGAAGATCAGCACGGTGGCCTGAACCTTCGCCGCGATATCCGCTATAATCCGGATATATTCTCTGGAATCGAGCAGGTTGAGCGATTCCGTTTTTGCCTGGTACACCCGACCAATGCCATATTTGCCCAGCGCCGTAATATCTTCGGAAACAGTTCCCAATAAAATTCCCTCCGCAGGAACGCCTAATTGTTGAGCCAGTGCGGAGCCATAGCTTAGCGCCTCATAAGTCGTTTTCTTGAAATGACCATCAGCATGATCAATAAAAATAAGCACACCCATGAAAATTCATTTTAGTTGCCTGATGCCAGCAATCAATATGCTTCAACAGACAGATGCTATATTACTTTGGCCTCTTCGTGAAGTAAACGTATCAACTCTTCTGCATTTTCGGCCGGGATCATTTTAACTCCTTTTTTCGCCGGCGGCAGTTCGAATGAAATGGTTTCCGTCAATGGTTCGACAGCTTGTGGCTCGACTACTTTTAACGGCTTGGTCCGGGCGCCCATGATGCCCTTCATATTTGGAATTCGTTGCTCGGCCATTCCTTTCTGACAGCTGATGACGGCCGGCAATGTTAATTCCACGATTTCTTCTCCACCCTCAACTTCGCGGGTCACCGTTGCGGTGTTGCCAGCAAGCTCAAATTTTGCTGCCATTGATATAAAAGGAAGATCAAGCAAGCCGGCGATCATGCCGCCAACCGCAGAACCGTTATAATCGATTGTTTCCTTCCCCGTAAAAATAAAGTCGTAGTTTGCCTCCCTGGCTATGGCAGCAATTTGAGAAGCCACAGAAAAGGCATCCTTGCCCTCCGCGTTCACCCGGATAGCCTCGTCTCCACCCAGCGCAAGCGCTTTCCGAATGATCGCCTCGCCATCTGCGGGCGCTACCATCACCAGATGCAGGACGGTTGAAGGGTCTTTCTCCTTCAATTCGATGGCCCTGACCAGGGCATACCACTCGTCGTAGGGATTAATGATCCATTGAACCCCTTCAGTCGCAAATTTCCGGTTGTTATCGGTGAAAGCTATTTTTGCTGTAGTGTCCGGCGTCTTGCTGATACACACCAATATCTTCATACAAAGGCAAATTTAAATGGTATTGCTTAGGCAGCCTAAAGTAGACAATAATAAGCAGAATTTTAAAATTAACCCGCATGGATAGAATTGAAATATTGAAAGAATGGCTGAACCAGTCGCCCGGCGATCCCTTCCTGTGTCATGCACTGGCTTTGGAGTATATAAAAAAGGGGGACGACGAAGAGGCAAAAAAACTTTTCGTCGAAATACTGACGAGGGAGCCTGATTATATAGGTTCATATTATCATCTGGCAGGACTGTTGGAGCGCATGGGAGACAGGGAAGGGGCCCTCAGTTGGTTTGAGAAAGGAATGAAAGCAGCCAAACGGATGAACGATCTGCATGCTTTCACCGAGCTTTGCACCGCTTATGAAAATCTGATAGAGTAATTACCCCCGGCTTCCAACTCATCGCATTTTATGAACAACCTGGTTACCCGCATTGAGGAATTTATCAAGCAGGAGCAATTATTCGGTTCCCGCGACCGGCTACTGCTGGCCGTTAGCGGGGGCATGGATTCGGTTGTTTTGGTTGACTGTATTCATCAGGCCGGTTTCGATTTCGGTATTGCCCACGCCAATTTTCAATTGCGGGGAGCAGAAAGCGAAAGAGACGAAGCGTTTGTTGCCGGATTGGCTGCCTCTTACAAAAGGCCTTTTATTGTTAAAAGATTTGAGACGACAACTTACGCGGAAAACCATCGGCTTTCTACACAGACGGCGGCAAGGGAATTGCGCTACCGTTGGTTCGAATCGCTGCTCGACAGGGAGCCTGAATATTACCGTTATGTCCTTACCGCGCATCATGCCGACGATAATATCGAGACCATGGTCATGCATTTTTTCCGTGGGACGGGCATTGCAGGCCTCCGGGGTATGCTGCCAAAACAAGCCCATATTGTCCGCCCGTTATTGCCTTTTCCAAAACAGGCATTGCGGGATTACGCGGATGCACAACAATTGCGCTGGGTGGAAGACAGCAGCAACAGCGCTGATAAATATACCCGTAATTATTTCCGCATGCATATTCTCCCGGGCGTCGAATCGGTCTTTCCGGAAGCAAGGCATAACCTGCAAGGAAATCTGCTTCGGTTTCGGGAAACAGAGATCCTTTACCGGCAAGCCATTGAGTTGCATAAGAAAAAACTCGTTAAATCGGTCGGCGCCGAAAAGCATATTCCTGTTCTACTACTGAGGAAATCATTGCCTCTTCGTACCATTTTATTCGAAATTCTCCAGGAATACAATTTCCAGCCTGCGCAATTAGACGATTGTATCCACCTGCTGGACGGCGAAAACGGAAAATTTGTACAGAGCCAGACACACCGGCTGATCCGGAACCGCTCCTGGCTGATCATAGCGCCAAGCGCGGATGACCAGGCAGGGCACTTCATTATCGAGGTGGGACAAAAATCGCTAAGTTTTGCCGATGGGAAATTGCTACTCGAATTCGCAACGGAAGAAAAGCCCATGCAAGCGCAGGCCCCGGCGAACATTGCCCTCGTTGATGCAGACAGGGTTCACTTCCCCATGATACTGAGAAAATGGAAAGCGGGAGATTACTTTTATCCGCTCGGAATGAAGAAGAAGAAAAAGGTCGCCCGTTTTCTAATTGACCAGAAGCTTTCCAAAACAGAAAAAGAAAAGGTCTGGGTGCTTGAATCAGACAAGCGGATCATTTGGATAGTTGCCTACCGAATCGATAATCGGGTAGCCATTGTGCCTTCAACAAAATCCGTTCTAAAAATCGAAGTGAGGGTGCTTTAATTCAGTCAGAAAAGAGTTGACAACGTCCGGATGCACGGCAATCGTAAACAGGATGCCAAATAATGCTCCGTAAAAATGGGCATCATGATTAATATGATCTCCGCCTTTTCTGGACATGTAGGCGGAATAAACCAGAAAAAGCACGGCATAGATAATCGCAGGAACGGGAATAAAGAATACGTAAATCGTTACCCAGGGCTCCAGCAGGATAAAAGCAAAGAGAATGGCTGAAACGGCTCCGGAAGCGCCCAGGCTCCGATAGTCATAATCGTTCCGGTGCTTCAGGAAAGTGGGAACATTGGAGACGATCAGGGCGCCGATGTATAAAATCAGGAAGTAATAGTGTTGAAGGCCAAGCCGGCCCATATAATAGGCTTCCATCACCCGACCAAAGAAGTAAAAGGTCAGCATATTAAAAGCCAGGTGAATATAGTCTGCGTGAATCAGCCCACAGGTAATGAACCGGTAATACTGACGTTTTTTGGTAATTGCCGGCGGCCAGAAAATAAGATCATCTACAATTTTCCCATTGCGGAAGCCAGCCAAAGACACCAGAACAGTTATGATGATAATGCCAATTGTAAAAGAATACATGCAAGCAAATGATAAAGATTAAAGATAAGTTTTAATTCCAATTGCAGGAATCATTCAGCCATGGTGGTATTTCTCATTGCGCATAATGGTACAGGCCCGGTAAACCTGTTCAGCAAGTATTAATCTAACCAACTGATGCGGGAAGGTCAGCGACGACAGCGACCAGCTGAACTTTGCCCTGCTCAGCACCTTTTCATCCAAACCGTATGCGCCGCCAATCAGAAATATCAATCGTTTCACCCGCTCATTGGCCCGGTCTGCGATGAAGTCCGCCAATTTGGGAGAAGTCAGCGATTTTCCCCTTTCATCCAAAGCGACCAGATAATCCTCCGGCTTCAGGGATGACAATATAACGGCCGATTCCTGTTCTTTTATTTTCTCTGGCGAAATATTGGAACCGGTCTTTTTTGAATCCAGGATCCGCCATTCGAGAGGGAAATAATTCGTGATCCGACTGGTAAAATCCTCCACGCCAGCCTTAACATAAAGCTCATGACCTCTGCCTACTGACCAGAACTCAAATCGCATTTTCTTTGATAAATAACTTGAAAAAACTTTGCTCAAAACGAATCGGCCTCTCGATAGGCCTTCACCAGGGCGTTTTCTCCGTCCTTTCCTGCGCCGGCTATGCCATGTTCCATTCCCAGCATGCCCCGGTATCCTTTACCATAAAGATGCTTAAATATGTTCTTATAATTAATTTCTCCCGTCCCCGGTTCATTGCGGCCCGGATTATCTCCAATCTGCAAATACCGAATCTCATCCCAGGCACGATCGATCCCATCAATCAGGTCGCCTTCATTGCGCTGCATGTGGTAAATATCAAAGAGTATCTTGCAGGAGGGGCTGTTCACCGCCTTGCAGATTGCAAATGCCTGTGCGGAATGTCGCAGGAACAGATCCGGCGTATCGCTCAATGGCTCAAGCACCATGGTGATTTGATGCGGTTCAAGTATTTCGGCCGCCGGCTTAAGCGCTTCCAAAACATGCACAGTCTGATAATCGGCTGGAATTTTTCTGTCGTAATTGCCCGGGACAACG
>DASZRP010000034.1:0-13192 GCA_035548895.1 Puia sp.
AACAATTCGCTTCATGTAAGATCGCTGACCCTGATTTATGGGGTAAGATATTGAAAAAGGGTCAGGGAGCGCCCAAAATAATCCGTTCGTAGTGGCAATGAAGGGTCGCGGTAATTGGGAGAACCGCATAGAGAAGGGATATTTGGGTATGAGAAATAAATTGCTTCGCCTGCTCTTCCTGCTGGCGGCCGGATGGCTGCAGCTTCTCCCTAATCCGGCCTTCGCCGGTAACGGTAAATTTCGCGTACTGATCGTCGCCTCCCGCGCCAAAGATCACCTGAAGATGATCGCTGCCGCCAAACCTTTTTTTGAACGAATGGCGGCCGAAAATAATTTCTCGGTTGACTTTACCGACGATACCAGTCGCATAAACGACGAGAATTTAGCCAACTACCAGGTCTTCGTCATGCTCGACCTGGCGCCCTTCGATATGTCGTACGCCCAGCAGGACGCCCTCGAACGGTTCGTAAAAGAAGGCAAGGGCTGGGTGGGCATCCATGCCGCCGGGCTGACGGGAACCCAGTTTCTGGCGCCGGGTACCAAGTACTGGCAATGGTTTGAAGATTTCATGGGCGGCATCATCTATTCCCCGCACCCAAAATATCAGCCCGGCACGCTGGTCATCGAAGACAGGACGCATCCGGCCACCCTGCACCTGCCGGCCAAAATGCAGATCTCGGATGAATGGTATGAATTCAATAAGAGCCCCCGCGGATCGGTTCGCGTGCTGGCCAGCGCCGATGAATCCAGCTATCATCAAAATAAGCCCATGGGCGATCATCCGCTGATCTGGACCAACGAGAAGTATCACCGGATGATCTATATCTGCGTGGGTCACGATCCCTCCATACTGGATAATAAAGACTACGACCGCCTGCTGCTCGATGCCATTCAATGGGCGGCTTCGGGACAATTGCCCATACCGATGAAAAAGGGCATCGTGCAATATGAAAAGGATTATCCTGCTCCGGAAGGACTCCGTAAAAAAGCTCTTTACGATCGTGCGCTGGAATGGTTCAACCACCCTCAGGCCGGGTTCACCAAGTCCTTATCGCTTACCGATGCCGATGCCGGCAAGCTGGGTGGGCAGGGATTATTTACTGTGGCAGCCAACGGGCATCACTATCAGCTCCGGTTCGACATCACGGTAACGGTCACGGATACCGGATACTCGCTTGTTACCAATCATTATTACGACAAGCCCGACGATCCCCGCGTGTCGAACGAGTTTTCAAAGATCGAGTACCGGTGGTGGGATTTCCGCCAGGGCAAACCCTGGCGGGCCGAAGACCCAATATTGCTGGCCGGCCTGGATTCGGGAAGCCGCGTTCTGCGTTCTTCTTTTGAACAGATCCTGTCGCCGCGTTTTCGGGCGCTGGTATTGTATGAAAATGGCGGGCATCATATCGCCTATTCCCTGCGTGCCATTCCCTGGCTGGAGCAATTAGCGTTAGACAGTTGTTTCCGCTTAGACTACATTACGCACTCCGACAGCATCGACGATAATTTCCTCTCTAAATATGCACTGATCATTCAGCTTGACTTCGCTCCTTACGGATGGAAACCGGCAGCGGTATCCGCATTTCAGAAATATATCGACCAGGGCCGTGGCGGCTGGATCGGCTTCCATCACGCCTCCCTGTTAGGTGAGTTCGACGGCTTTCCGATGTGGCAATGGTTTTCCACTTTCATGGGCGGCATCCGCTGGAAAGATTATATAGCCCGGTTCGCCAGCGCGACCGTGCGGGTGGAAAATCCAAATCATCCCGTAATGGCCGGCATCCCTTCTTCTTTTACCATACAAAAAGAAGAATGGTACACGTATGATAAAAGCCCGAGGCCCAATGTACAGGTGCTCGCGAATGTGGATGAAGCATCTTATAAACCCGATACCGCGATCAAGATGGGCGATCACCCGGTGATCTGGACGAACGAGCACAAGCAGGCGCGGAATGTTTATATTTTTATGGGACATTCTCCCCTGCTTTTCGACGACACAGTTTATAAACATTTATTCCGCAACGCCATTTTCTGGGCCGCCGAAAAAACAAAGCCTGTTTTCCGCACCCTCGCATTTTACTCCACCAAAGTGGAAGCGGACCATGTTGATTTCGCTCATCAGGCCATTGACTTTTACTCCCGCATGGCGTCAGAACGAAATTTTGTTTTCGATACCACGACCGACTGGTCGAAGATGAACCCCGACACGATATCGAAGTACCAGGTGCTGATCTGGCTGAATGACTTCCCGCACAACGCGCAGCAGCGTACTGCCTTCGAAAACTATATGAATCACGGAGGCGCCTGGCTCGGATTTCATGTTTCGGGATATAACGATAAGAGCACGCACTGGCCCTGGTTTGTACAATTCTTAGGCGCCGTTTTCTACAATAACAACTGGCCGCCACTGCCCGCACGCCTCGTTGTGGAGGACAGCCTGCACCCGCTGACAAAGGGAATGCCGTCGGAATATATCGCGCCGATCAACGAATGGTATGGGTGGGAACCGAACCCTCGAAAGAGTAAAGATGTGCATGTGCTGATGAGCCTTTCGCCGGGCAACTATCCGTTAGGGAAAAAAGATATCATTACGCAGGGCGATATTCCGGTAATGTGGACGAACCAAAAATACCGGATGCTGTATTTAAATATGGGACATGGAGATCACAATTTCGACGTTCCGTTGCAAAACGCCCTGTTCGAAAAATCCTTATGGTGGCTGGGTGATCCGGTTCAGCATTAGTCAGCTATTTGCTGCTGGTTCACCGCGATGGCGGTAAGCGCCTGCAGGAACCAGGCTGCGTGCGGGATCCATTGTTCCGTCCAACGCCATTCATTGCCTTCGTCGCTGGTGCGGAAATCGATGCCGCTGCCGTCCGGATTATCTTTACCACCCGTGATGCCGTTGGAAATGCCGCCGGTCTCGGAGCCATGTCCGAAGTTAGAATGCATGTAAGGAACATTCTTCGTTCCGAAGCCGTAAAGAAAACAGATCGAATAGGGATTGGCGCCCAGTATCCAGGCCAACTGATCTCCCGCATAACGAGCTAAGGAATCGGGAATGCCCCAGCCTGCATCGGTTGGTTCAACAAGACGGCCGCCCACCAGCGCCGCCGTGCTCAATGAAGCAAGCCGTGCGTCTTCTCCCTGCCACCACCAGCCGGTCTCGTTTTCATGCGGTATGAAAAATCCGTCTTTCACCGAACCGCGGAACAGAAATGACTGGCGGGCATATCCGAAAGGATTGCTCACTGCGTTGGTTACACGAAGATTGTAATCCAGCGCTTTTTTAATGGTCTTCATAGCCAGGGCTTTCCTGGCAGGATCGCGCTCGGCACTGACGTAACGGGAAAGCGCGACGATAGGTAGCCCGGCATCGGAAGCATGCCAGTAGGGCCGGTTGCTATCATTGGCTATAAAATATCCCGCGCCAGTCATCCGGTTGTTCAGTTTCGCGGCCCATGACCTTGCCTGGTCGAGATAGAAACTGCTGTCGGTGGCCAGCCAGAGCTCGGTGGACGCCATCAGGGCGCAGTACTCGTCGATGATATTCTCCTTCCCATCGTCGTCGTACCGGGTATTGTTCACGAGCAGATGGGCGTAGGCCCGTTTAGCGCCGTCGAGGTACTGCGCGGAGGTGAACGCTCCGTTCTTATGCCAGCGCGATATTCGGGCCAGGGCGGCGATGGCCATTCCTCCCCCTTCGCGAAAAGCAGCCTGATAGTCGGACGTGGTAACGCTATTGGCCAGCAATCCCACCACGCGGCGCGCCGAAGGATCTTTATTGAAATAGCTGAAGACGATCATATAGAAATATCCTTCCGGAGAAAGTGCGCGCATCATATAATCGACGCCCCAGAGCGATTCCTGCTCGACCGAATCGGCGAGTCCCCAGTTCTCCAGCAGGCCTGACAGGCCTTCGCGCGCGTTCACCAGCGACCAGGTGACCAGGGGCGTTTGCTGCGGCGACATGAAATTGGCATAGGCGAGATGAGAGAAATATTTGCTCACATCGCCGGAGGCGTCGCACCATCCGCCGCGCAGGTCGACGGTCTTATCGCTGCCGAATAATTTGAGATGTTCGTCGGCGGCCCATTCGGCCGGCGTATTGGCCCGCTGCTTGTTATAATAATGAATGATCGCGGAAACCATCCGGCGCAGCAGATCGACGCTGCCAATACGGAAAGCGGGAGAAAGCCAGGGGTGGTGGTTCACGGTCAGGCTCAACCGAAAAATACCAATTTGGCGGAACTTTTCGAAATCGGCCGAATAAAACCATTTGCCCGGCGCCCAGGAGGGAATTTGTTCCGCCTTGTCCAGTGAGCCCTGGAAGACCGTCCTCCCCGATGCAGAATCGATCAGTCTGAATTCTGTCGTTCCCGGCCAGGCAACCGGGGTACCGATAATGGCCCGTTTCGGTCCCTGCACATCGAAGCCGGCCTGATTGATATAGAACGCAGGGCTGTCTCCCGGCTGCGCGTATGCGCAGGGAAACCCGGATAGCAGAGAGATCAAAACAAACTGAAAATAAAGGAAGGCTGAAAGCGGTTTTATCCTCATGCGAAGAATATTTATTCGTGAGCCTGTCTTATTTATATATCCTGCCCATATAGGGGTCGTCGAAAATGATCTTCTTCAGGGTCTCGAAATCGTTGGCCCCCTGTTTCACATACACCACTTTCCCGCCCGGTTCGATCAGCATGCTGAAAGGCAGCGCGCCCTGCCAGTTCTTATCCAGGGCATCGATCATTGCGTATTGATCGCCGCCGGCGTAAATATAATTGGGTGAGGATGACTCCTGCTTTTTCAGGAAGGCCAGCGCCTTGTCACGGTCTTCCGGCTTATCCATGCTGATGCTCACCATTTCGTAACCCCGGTCGCGATACATCCGGTTCAGCGTAACCAGGTCGGGGAATTCCTGAACGCAGGGAACGCACCAGGTAGCCCAGACATTGATGAGCCGCAATTTATTCCCGGAGTTCTTTACCAGCTCCTGAATGCCGGAGAGTTCGACGGAATCGAGGCTCACCGGTTCCTTTGCCCAGGTGACGGCGGCCTTTTGTATCCAGACCGATTTCTCGATCCATTTTACGGAACAGCCGAAGACCTTGGTCGTCGTGACTTTTACTTCCTGGTTGTTCAGCAGGGCGTCGATGGCATTGCGGGCGTCTTCGCTGTGCGGCGTCTTTTTCGGATCTTCCGTATCGTCGATGCGCCCGTTATATCGCAGCCTGCGGTTTTGATCGAATATAAAAATATGCGGCGTGGATACCGGCCCGTATTGTTTCGAAGCCGTTTCCGTGTCGCCATCATACAGATAAGGAAAATTAAAGCCGGCGTCTTTGGCGCGGACTTTCATTTCTTCATAAGAATCCCCGACGTCGCTATAGCCAAGCTCGTCAAGCCGGAGCGAGGAAGGATGGTTGGGATTTATGGCAACGAAGGCAACTCCCTTTGAAGCATAGTCGCGCGTCATCCGGATCACGCGGCCTTCATAGGCCTGGGAGGTCGGGCAATGATTGCACATGAAAACGACGGCCAGGATTTTTGCGTTCCGGAAAGAATTCAGGGTATAGGTCTTTCCATCCACCCCCGGCAGACTGAAATCGGGCGCCGGTGAACCGATGGCCAGTGTGGGATGCTCACCCGGCATCGTACTGTCGTTCGCGGAATAGGTTACGGTAAAATTGGCATTTGCCGACACATATAAAAACAGCCAGGGTAAGATCAGGCCATACATCCGTTTCCGGTTCATAAGCATAAAATTGAATCATGAAAGAGCCGTTCCAAATCTACATCATTTGACTGCCCTGACGCGACCAGGCGCCCCTACTTACCCACTACAAGGCATAAAAACATTCGATTTGCAACCCATCTCCCCTTTTTATTTTCCATATTGCAGGATCGATTGTTGAACATGACGAAGAAACCAGACGCAAGAAAATACCTTATTGCCACCCACGGCGCCTTAGCGGGTGGTGTTCAATCTGCCGTGGAAATGATCATCGGGGCCGCGGAGAACCTTTATCTGATCCAAGCTTATATGGACGGGAGTAAACAGATCGGCGACGAGCTGAAAGTCGTATTGGAAAAAGTCCAGCCCGGAGAAGAACTGATCGTGTTCACCGATCTGCTTGGCGGCAGTGTGAACAACCAGGTGCTGAACCAGGCGCTGCGGAAGAATGTGCATGTCGTTTCCGGGTTCAGTCTGCCCCTGGTGATCGAGATCATGATGGGCGATCCGGGAACGCCCATTCAACAGATCATTAACGAGGCGGTTGACCGGGCAAGATCACAAATGGTATATGTCAATCCCCTCATCGCCCAACCCAACGTAAACGAAAATGATTAAACTGCTCCGGCTGGACGATCGCCTGCTCCACGGCCAGGTGGCTTTTACCTGGACGCCGGCTTTAGGCGTCGATACCCTGGTGATCGCAAATGACAAGCTGGCAAAGGATGAATTCCGCAAGATGACCCTCGGATTAGCCAAACCGCCGGGGACCCGGCTTATTATAAAGAATGTCGCCGAAGGGACCGCTTTTCTCCGGGACGCAAAAAACGCGGGACTGAAAATGCTGGTATTGGTGGACTCCGTATCCGACGCCTTTGCCCTGGCCGAAGCGATCCCGGACATCCGCTCGATCAACTTCGGAGGACTCAGAACGAGGGACCGCGCGAAAGCGATCTCCAAATCCATTTTTCTTACGGATGAAGATATTGCGTTAAGCCGCAAACTGCTGGAGCGTGGATTGGAACTGGAGATCCGGCAGGTACCGACAGACACGAAACAATTGCTTGAACCGCTGATTTAATTATGCTGACCAGCTTTTTGCTTATTACGTTGATTGCCGTGTTCGGGCATGCCGAAGATTTCCTTGGCACCACGCTGTTGAGCCGTCCTCTCGTGCTTGGCCCGCTGGTAGGCTGGGCGCTCGGCGACCTGCAGCAGGGAATCATTATCGGCGGAACGCTGGAACTTATTTTCATGGGGAATATTAAAGTGGGCGCGGCCATACCGCCCGATGTGATCACGGGCGGCGTATTGGGAACAGCCTTTGCGATCGTGTCGGGTAAGGGAGTCGCTATTGCTTTGGCGCTGGCCATTCCCATTTCCGTGCTGGCGGAAATGCTGTTGAGCGGACTTTTTGTATTCCGTTCCGCATTCAACAAATATTTTGAACGTTATGCGGAAGCCGGCGACTGGCGGAAGATCCAGCGGCTGCATATCTTCTCCGGATTATTGAAACCCGTCCTGATGGGACTGATCTGCTTTCTCGCGCTGCAGCTTGGTTCAACCGCCATGAAATCTTTTCTGGATTCCATACCTGCCTGGGTGAACACGGGACTGCAGGTTGCCGGGAACATGCTGCCGGCGCTGGGCTTCGCGCTATTGATGAACCTGATGTTCAACAAACAGGTGGCGCCTTATTTCTTTTTGGGATTTATATTAGCCGCCTACCTGAAGCTGCCGGTGATCGCGATCGGCGGCATCGGTCTGATCATCGCATTATTGGTAGCCCGAAGAAAAAGTCCGGCGGATACCGAAGGAGACGAAGACAATCATGATCCGCTTCCCGCTGCCACAGAACAACCTTCGCTGCAAAGACGCGATATTCGTCAATTGTTTTTCCGCTCGCTGACCCTGGAGGCGAACTTCAACTTCGAGACCTGGCAGAACACCGGTTTCGCTTTTGCCATGATACCGGTATTGAGAAAAATTTACAAGACACGGGAGGCGCTGTCCGCCGCGCTCAGGAGGCAACTGCAGTTTTTCAATACCAGTCCTTACGGTTCAACGCTGATCATCGGTATTACTGCCGCGATGGAAGAACAGAACAGCCGCTCAACTGAGTTTGACGCGGAATCCATCAATGCCATCAAGGCCGGACTGATGGGCCCGCTGGCGGGCGTATTCGATTCGTTGTTCTGGGGAACCTTCAAGGTAATTGCCGCGGGCGTCGGCACTTCGCTGGCGTTGAAAGGAAATATCATGGGCGCTGTTCTTTTCCTGCTCATCTTCAATGTGCCGCATCTCGTATTGCGTTACCGGCTCACGTTTATCGGTTATCATACCGGAACGCGCTTTCTGCATCAGCTGGCAAAGGACCAGGTGATGGACAGGCTGACCTACGGCGCTTCGATTCTCGGGCTGATGGTGATCGGCGCCATGCCGGCCACCCTGATCTCGATAAAGACACCGATCAGTTTTGGCGCCGGCGACTCTCCGGTTTCTTTGCAGGGCATACTGGACCAGATCGTGCCCTCCCTTATCCCGCTTGCGCTGACCTGGATCATATTTTATTGTGTGAGGCGCAACATGAAGACGACCTGGTTATTGCTGGGTTTATTGCTGCTTGGATTTTTTGGAAGCATTATTCATCTTTTTGCCTGATGAAAAAAGTCATTCAATTCAAAGGGACTGGGGTGTCGCCCGGAATTTCATTCGGCCAGGCCCGGTTGATCAGAAAGAATAAAAATATTGCGACAGGCGTATTGCTCCGCAACGAGGAAGAGACCGATGCGGAGATCGAACGGTATGTAGCGGCCGTTACCCGTTCTATTGAAGAAGTGCGTGCCATTATATCGCAGGCTGAATCGATGGAGGCAGCAGGAATCCTGGAAGCGCAGGTCGAACTGTTGAACGATCCGCAGATCGAGCGGGATGTGTTTGAAAAGATCAGGGCTGAAAAAAAGAATGCCAACGATGCGGTGATCGAAGTGACGGAAACGCTGGTAGACCTTTTCAGGAACATGAATGACGAATACCTCAGCGCCCGCGCGGCCGACGTGCAGGATATCGGGAACCGAATCTTAAATAACCTGAATGATTTTTACCAGGCTGCCTTAGAGCCTTTTCCCGCCAACACCATATTGATTGCCGACGACCTCACGCCGTCGGATACCGTGACGCTCGACATCAAAAACATCAGCGGGTTCGTAACGCAAACCGGGGGAAAGACCTCGCATGCCGCCATCATTGCGCGCTCCCGGGGCATACCCGCGGTAGCCGGTTGCATCGATGCCATGCAGGAAATCGGCGATGACGATCCTTTGCTGATCGACGGAGAAACGGGCGAGGTCTGGCTTCACCCGGACGATGAACTGATGAACCTCTTTACAACAAGGCAGGGCGCATTTCAGAAAAAATACGATCTGCTCAGTGCGCTGCGCGATCTGCCGGCGCAGACCCATGATGCGATACCGGTTCATTTATACGGCAACCTCGGTTCGGCGGAAGAATTCAACAGTCTGTTCGAATACGGTGGCGAGGGTGTCGGGCTCTTCCGAACAGAATTTCTTTTTTTTGATAAAAAAACATATCCGGCGGAAGAAGGGCAGTTTCTCTTTTACCGCGAGATCGCGTTGAAGTCAAGGCAGCATCCGGTCACGCTGCGAACACTCGATATCGGCGGCGACAAACCGCTGAGCTACTTATCCATGCCGGTCGAGCAAAATCCTTTTTTAGGATATCGCGGCATTCGCGTGTCGCTGGACCAGCCGGAGCTATTTTTAGTTCAGCTTCGGGCGATGCTGAGGGCTTCCGCCTTCGGGAAATTCAGGATCATGTTTCCGATGATCAGCTCCCTGGAAGAATTCAGGGAAGCAAAGAAACTTTTTGCGCAGGAGAAAGAAGAACTCCGGAAGCGACAGATTGCTTTTGACGAAAACATTCCTGTGGGCGCCATGATCGAAGTGCCGGCTGCCGCCATGATCGCCGACCTGCTGGCGAAAGAAGCCGATTTTTTCAGCATCGGCACCAACGATCTCTGCCAGTATGCCCTGGCGGCGGACCGCATGAACAGTAAGGTCAATTCCCTTTACAATCCCTTTCATCCGGGTGTGTTGCGATTGATCGATCGTACGCTCGCAGCTGCAAAGCAGCAAAATATTCCGGTAAGCATTTGCGGAGAGCTGGCTTCCGAACCTATAGCTATTCCGTTGCTGCTGGGCATGGGTCTCCGGGAATTTTCGATGAACCCGGCTGCGTTGCCCGGTATAAAAAATATTATTGTGCATACTTCGATGAGCGATGCGAGATCGATATATACCCGTGCCATGCAATGCGGCAGCGCTGCGGAAGTCATTTCAATCCTTAACCAAACCCACCATGATCACTAAAACATATACTATCCTGTCACCCGAAGGCATACACGCGAGACCGGCAACCGCTTTGGTGAAACTGGCGCGACAATATGAATCGGATATTTCGATGAGAAAAAACGGAAAGCAGGTGAAGCTGGACAGTCTCCTGAACATTTTGGCGCTCGGTTTGAAAGGCGGGGATAAGATCGATATTGTGGCAGAAGGTTCTGATGAAACGCAGGCGGCCGGAGCCATCGATCAGTTTTTCAACGAACAACTAAAACATTTATGAAGATCACCATCCTCGACTCCGAAAAAGCCTTCGACCAGGCGGCAGCCTGGCGCATCATTACCCAAATGCTGATGAACCCGGAGTCAGTCATCGGTCTCTCCACGGGTCAGACCACGATCGGCATGCACCGGATCGTTTCACATATCCATTCCCTTTATCCGTTCGATGTTTCCCGGATCACGCTGTTCAATGTGGACGAGCTCACCAACCTACCTCGGGAATATGCCGGGAGCTGCTATACGATGATCCTGAATCAACTGGCCGGTCCTCTCGGTATTCCGGAAGAAAACTTCATCATGCCGCCGACGCTCTCCGACGATTTTGAGAAAGAGGCGAGGCTTTTCGAAGAACGGCTTGCCGCCCGCGGCGGCGCCGACCTGCAGATGCTCGGTATCGGCGCCAACGGGCATATCGGCATCAACCAGCCCGGCACGCCCTTCGAAAGTGAAACCTGGGTATCGCCGATGGACCCAGATTTCGAAGCCCGCGTGAGAAGAGAAACCCAGGTGCCTGCAGAGACGGTGCTTGGCGGGCTCACCCGCGGGATCAAAAACATCATGCAGACCCGGAAAATCGTGCTGGTCGCCAAGGGCGCGCATAAGGCGGATATCGTCGCAAAAGCAGTGCTCGGCCCGGTCACCACCGATGTTCCCGCTTCTGTTCTCCAACTGCATCCCGACTGCGAAGTGCTGGTGGATGCGGAAGCCGGGGCGGGGCTGTGATCTTTTCCATTGAATTGATTTTTAATTGTTTTCAAATCGGATTACTGTTCGTCAGTCCCCGGCCATGCTTGCATTTGCCGCTTTTTCGATCCGGATATTCTTTCTGCGCAGCGAAGATCTCTCCGAAGCAGCAACCGGAACCGGTGACTGACAAGGCAAAGATGGGGGCGTGGGAAAACGATTTTTCAGTATATGATCAGAAGTTCGGTAAAATAAATCCTGTTTTTCTTAAAGAAGGTCTTTTAAGCGGGGCGGCGCTTGGACTGTATTCGAAATTTATCCGGGTTTTATTCGAGGTTTATTCGGAATGTATTCGGAATCGTCCGAAGCCATCCCGAAGAAACTCCGAATACATCCCGAACACTACCCGGAAAAAACCCCCTTTCAGCCCTTGTCCGGATGCTATCCACATTTCCTCTCCGGGAAATATTTTACCGAACTTCTGATTATATACTGATTTTTTGCCTACCGCCACCCCATCTTTGCTGACAGGAATTGATCAACCCCGTTTAACGGCAACGGGAGGCTGATATTTCTTTTTCACTCGTTGGCCCTATCTATACTAAATTATTTAGTTTTACGTTTTGTCTTATATTTGTATAACATTCATTCGACCAACGCGTGGACAATATGCCCACATATACTAAGAATCAACTGGATAAGATAGGAA
Source organism: Puia sp. (assembly GCA_035548895.1). Lineage (GTDB taxonomy): Bacteria > Bacteroidota > Bacteroidia > Chitinophagales > Chitinophagaceae > Puia. The sequence continues at coordinate 11,771 of DASZRP010000034.1, forward strand.
ATACCCTCATCTATCTCTGCAAGCATCTTGAGTCTGCTTCCAAAACTCATTTACTGAAGCTGGTATTCATCATTGAAGAAATTTCTATCAGAAAATTTGGCGTACCATTTTTTAATATACGATTTGACGTCTGGAAATTAGGTCCTGTTTCCCGCGATTTATATATAGAGTTAACCAGTGAACCAACCCTTTTGTCAAAATATATCAGAAAGGAAAATGGCGCTGATTGGCAGAAAATTATTCCAAATACGGAATTTTCTGACGAAGAGTTTAATGACATTGAAATAAAGTTCCTGGAAGAAATTGTTAGCCGGTTTAAATATTGCACAGCCAAGGAACTGATTAATTACACACATAAAAAAAACAGCCTTTGGTACAATACTGCTCAAAAACATGGGGTTTTAGAAGCTTTAGAGGCAGGTGAAATAAATTCGACAGACTACGAAATTGATTTATCAGACGCAATTCAGGATGACCAGAATAAATTGAGTTTATACAATAGCTACAAGGAATATGCCCAACACTCAAAAATGTTAAAAAGCTAGTTCTTGTACACTCCCGGTAAGTTAATATACTTTGATCCTTTTGAATTTGAAAATGGCAATCAAAAACCAAAATATTTTTTGGTAATCAAGGTAGTGGACGGTCGAGTTATTTTGGCCAGCCTTCCATCCAGTCAATCCCATTTGCCAGTCCTGCAGCAAATTTCGCACGGTTGTTTAGAAATTCCTGATTCATGTATTAACTGCTACATCTTTCAGGCTCATAAACCGATAACCAAACATGGCTGGGCTTTCCCGCTCGATACTTTTATGCATGGATGTTGGCTGGATGAGTATGATATAAGTCATTTAGAAGATAAATATCAAATTGAGGGAGTTGAATATGAAATAGTGGGTGATCTGACAGATGAGGAGTTGAAAGACATCATTGAATGTTTTAAGAATTCTGCATCTGTAAAAAGAAAATTCAGGAGGCTACTTTCGAGATAAATCTCTCTGAAATACTATTCTCCCGGAAAGCGTGACCGGACCAATCATTATGACAAATCTTTATCTTATCAGCGGGCTTGGAGCCGACAAGCGGATCTTCGGCAAACTGGGTTTCCCGGAAAATTACCGCATCCATTACATTGAGTGGGCGCCATTTGCTGAAGGCGAAAGCATGGAACAATATGCAGCAAAGCTGAGCGGTCAGATTGATCAGCGCGAACCCTTCTCTCTGATCGGGCTATCTTTCGGAGGCATGCTCGCCGTGGAGATATCAAAGATCCTTGAACCAAAGCACACCGTACTGATTTCCAGTGTGGCAGGTCCTTTTGAATTTTCCTGGAGCTATCGCCTGCTCGGGAAGCTGGCCCTGCCGAGGATCTATCATACCCATATTTTTCTTCGACCTTCCCCGATCGTGTTCCGTTTGTTC
>DASZRP010000035.1:0-4580 GCA_035548895.1 Puia sp.
TTTTGCCTGCCCCGGTTCGGCGGCGCTGAACATCTGTGGATGAACGGCCTTTATGAATCGCTCAGCATAATCTTTATTTTTCCCTTAGTCGTTCTGATGGGCGCGGGCGGCAGGCTGGAAAGGAAGCGCAGTTCGGCGATATGCAAGCTGTTAGGCGATATTTCTTATCCCTTATACATTACGCACTACCCGCTGATCTATATCTATACCGCCTGGGTTGCCGATCACAAGCCTGATTTCGTTCATGCCTTCCCGGTAGCTTTTGGAACTTTGGTAGCCAGTCTGCTTCTCGCTTATGCGAGCCTGAAGTGGTACGATGAACCGCTAAGAAAATGGCTGAGCCGGCATTGGCAGTAAATGAGAACTATTCAATCTTGAATGTCTTCATCAAATGTGACAAAGAAACGGCGTTTTGCACGCCCAGCTTTTCAAAAACCCGGCGCTTGAATGTATTGGCCGTTGAATATTGAATATTCAGCAGGGAACAAATATCGGGTAGGCTATGTCCTTTATTCACTAACAGGGCGACTTCGAGCTCCCGGGCGGAAAGTTTATCAAATGGATTTACCGTATCCTTTTTTTCTTCAGTCAACGGCAAGCTCTGTTTTATTTCGTTGCTAAGATAGATTCCGCCGTCAAGCACTTTTCTTATGGCAAGGATGATCTCTTCGTTCGGGGCCGTTTTATTCAGGTAGCCCCTGGCGCCCAGCTTCAGGCATTGTTTGGCATAGATCTCCTCCGGGTAGGTAGTGAAGATAAGGATGGATAGATCGGGTACAGTATTCTTTAACCAATCCATCATGCTCACGAAATCAGATCCGGGCATGTTGATGTCGAGCAGAACAATCTGGTATGAACCGGATCGGATCTTTGCCGTTATATCGCGTTCATTCGAGGCCTCGTCTATTTTATCCGTTTCAAAATGGTTCCTGACCAGCGCTTTAATCCCGGAGCGCACTATGCTGTGATCGTCGGCAATCAGGAAACTAATGGCCATATTTCATGGAATTAACAGGTTTATGAATTCGTTGTGCCCTCCGCTATTTTCAGGTTGGAAAGCGTTACCAATGTACCTTCTCCCGGCCTGCTTTCAATATGAAGCACAATATTCAGCAATTTGCAAAAGTCGGTAACAAACCGGTATCCGAACCCCAGTATTTCTATTTCCTGTCCATAGTTAAATGAAGAAGGATCGCTGATGCGCTTCTGGATCTTTTGCAGAATTTCCGGTTTCATCCCGGATCCCGTGTCTTTTACCGATAGGGATGCTATCGGGCCGTTTACGGATACACAAAGGGTAATCAGCCCATGTTCCGTATTCTTATTGGCATTGTCGATAATATTGCGCAGGATTATCTTCAGCAATTGGTAGTCGGAATATATATTCACAGCGGCGGGCGCTTCCAGCAATATGCTGTTGTCCTGTGACTTTCGCAGTTCTTCGAAGAAGGAAGTCAGTTCATGCAGCAATTTGACGATATTAAAGTTCTGCCTGTTGACCTGCCCCTGAATATTTGCCTTTTTAATCCATAAGCTGAATTCTTCGACGAACCGGTAAATGCTGGTCGATGACTTTGCTATTTCAGCACTCAGCTCGGCTGCGTCAGCGTCTGTCGTTTTGTTGTATTGATGCATACGCTGTATAGCGTCGGAAAGAAAGCGCAGGGGCGACTGCAAATCATGGGTGATGATCATCGCCAGGGTCTGTTTGAAAAGCAGGTTTTTTTGAAGATCGGTTTTTGATTCTTCTAATTCAGCGACTACGGTTTCAAGATATTCAATCAGTTTCTGCTGCTCTTTGGTTTTTTCAAAGACTTCCTTTTCGAGGTGTTTCTTCTGTTGGGTCAGCCAGCGCACCCGCAATTTGTAGATAAGGTAAAGCAGGGAGGTTATCAGGAATACAATGATCAGCCTGAAAAGCGGTGTCTCCACGAACCGGGGCTGCACCTGAAAGCGGAGCTCCTTTGTTTTGACGTTATTCAATCCGAAGCCGGTGAGCTTCCTGAACTGAATGGCATGCTCCCCGCTTTTCAGGTTGTTCAATTCGATGACGCCATCGTTGTTGACATTGTACCAGTTGCCCGAGAGCTCGTCGCGGTATTGAATGAGCTGATTGTAGGGATTGCCGAAATAAGGAGAAGAGATGTTTATGCGGAGCCTGCCGGTATGAGGCGGTATCGTAATCTTATTGGCGGTCACATCGATGGAAGTCGTATCGGCCATGATACCGTCGATGAAAATATCCGAAGTGGGGAAAGCGGGTTTAACGCTGTCGGGATAAAACTGGACCAGTCCGTTCAAAGAAGGCAGGGAGAATTTCCCGTTGCCTAATATGATGCCGGCCGGCGAGCATCCGCCATTGAATTCGTTGGTGAGGAAGCCGGCCCTGCGGTCGAAATAATAGTAGTAAGGACTGTTCCCCGGATCATCTAAGTAGCGGTAGAGATCCGCGCGTGACAGTTCGAACAGGCCGTGGTTGGTGGATATCCAGAAATGCCCGGAGTGGTCTTCCATAAAAGTATGCGCATAGGCAAGCCAGTTATCCGGGTCCAAAGGCAGCTTAATGAGCCGGTTCTTATACCAGGCATAGAATCCATTGCCGTAAGTCCCGATCCAGATTGTGCCCAGGGAGTCCTTATACAGATTGCGGATATAAACATTGTCGAGCTGGTGGGCCAGCACCCTGACTTTGTCGGTCACTTCGATCTTCGCCAGCCCTTTGGGCCCCGCTATCCAGAAACGACCGGGCCCGTCTTCCAGGAAATCGGAGACATTGAATCCGGGCGGAAGTCCGGAGGGTCTGTCGAACCATTGTATGCTGTCGTTCCCAAGCCGCCCCAGGAAATAAGATTCTGCAGAGATCCAGCGGGAGCTGTCGGACAATTCTTTAATAAAAAATATCCGGTTCGGCGTTCGCCATAGGTTGCGAATGAAATGCAGGTTGCTGTCCAGTTGACACAGGTCGCCGCGCTTTGCATACAAATAATATGAACCGTCTTTGGCGCGCAGGATGAAGCGGTAGTCGAAATTTTCGTGCAACGGAGTGAACCCGCCCGGCGACACCACACCCAGATGCGTCAGCACGCCATCCTTTCCGAAAGGGGCCTGTGCATAGAAGATATTTGTTCCGCCCGGTTCGGCCACCTCGGTGGTGAAGAGCTGCTTTTGAAAAAAGTAAATGCCGTCTGTCAGGGTTCCGACTACGAAACCCTGGTAAGCGGGAAGAGGGACGAAAGCAATGATGCCGGGAATATTGCCGACATAGGCAATGGGGTCAAGTATGAAATTTTCTGCGCCGGGGAAAAATTCAAGCTGGTAGATGGTTTCAGCACGGCGTAGGTAGACATCATTGCCTCGTTGCATCAGTGAGACTTCCACGCGGTCCTCCGGCCGTCCGGAGATGACATATTGCGTGCGGTTCAACCCAAACCTGGAAAAATGAGTCAATGCCGTATCGGTAACGACGAGCTCCTGATCCTTGTTCAAATAATAGTAAAACCCGCTGTTTCCGGCTACGCAGGTAGAGAGATAAGGGGTTTTAATTTCGGGTATTGCCCAGGCTGCAATCAGGTGCCGATTGAATTTTTCCCTACAGGCCAATTGCAGCCGGGCGGGCAACCGGGGATCAGTACGAAAACGGTTATCGCCGCTGAACAGGGCTTTGCCAGTTGTTTCGATCAGCTTATTGCCTGGCGCTATGTAGTAATAAGTTCCGTTGGCCCATTGAACATACAGCATTCCGGTTTTTGTCAATCCGATGCCGGTCAGCCGGTTCAACGGCAGACCCGAACCTTCATGGTCGATGAGTTTGAAGCGGGTCCCATCGTAGCGCACCAATCCGGATTCTGTAGCAATCCAGAGGAATCCATCATTGCCCAATTGCATTCCCTTGACGGTATTCTGCATGCCGTTGTCGCTGTTGAAATGCTGCACGTAATATCCGGGGAATTGAGCTTCGGTCTTTACAGCGCCTAATAGCAGCAGAAATGGGTATAAGCAATAACGTAGCAGACCTTTACGAGGCATAACTAAAAATACGATAGTTTTAATCGTTTTTGAGATGCATCAGACAGGTGCATCGAATTACTGTGGCTCATCACGAAATCTGCTGATGTTTTTAATGATAGCTAAAACTGCTACAAAAAGAAATATGGCAGCGATATACCTTCGATTTGCCAGAGCGCTTATCTGATCGGATTTTTAAAAAATAAAAGCGTCATTTCTGAAAGATATATCCGATGCACTTAAGATGCGCCAGGCTTTCCACCCTTTGAATTTTAGCGCCCCCGCCTGATTAATGTAGCCGACGTTCACAAACAAAATTGCGTTCTAAACAAAAACCAGTTATTATGCTACGGAGAAAACTAATAGCAGCATTGCTGACTATTGCGGCATGTTATTCTTTTGTTGCAGCAAATGCGCAACAAGGTTCTAAACCTAATATTCTGCTGATTGTTGCCGACGACGTGGGTTGGGGCGATCTTGGCCCTTATGGCGGCGGAGAGGGGCGGGGCCAGGCAACCCCCAGCTTCGATAAGATGGCTGCTGAAGGAATGACCTTTTTTTCCTTTTATGGCCAG
>DASZRP010000036.1:0-5816 GCA_035548895.1 Puia sp.
ATTTTGAAACTTCCTCCTGGTGGGAAGAGCTATTGAAAGCCGGATTCGACATCCGCAAACCTGCTGTCGTTGCTTGCACAGGAGTTACCCTCTATCTAACCCGGGAAGCTATTGCCGCCACGCTTCATCAGATAGCGACCCTCGCGCCGGGTTCAACCCTTGCCATGACATTCTATCTTCCGATGAACCTGCTTGACGAAGAGGATAAGCCGACGCAGGAACTGGCAGAGAAAGGCGCCCGTGCAGCAGGAACGCCATTTGTCAGTTTTTTTACACCAGATGAGATACTGGCCCTGGCCCGCGAAGCAGGCTTTAAAGAAGCAAAGACGATCTCGACAAAGGATATGGAACAGCTTTATTTTTCCGGCAGAACAGATGGCCTTTTGCCCGCAAGCGGAGAGGTATTTCTGTTAGCGACAATATAAGACGCTAATCATCATCAAAACTGTAATATGAGCTCCAGAAAAAATTTTAATACGCCTCAAGCCCCACGTATGAGCGAGGCGTTTCCTCAGTCTGTGATTGCCGGAAATTTCATCTTTCTGTCCGGAATGCCGGGATTAGACCCGGCAACCGGGAAACTGGTAAGTACTAATTTCGAAGAGCAGGTAAGACAAAGCTTTCAGAATATCAGGACCATTTTGGAAGAAGCAGGCTCGGGGTTGTCGAAAGTTGTGAAGACAACCATCTTCATGGTAGCAGGAAACGATTTTAGCGCTATCAACAAAGTGTATAAAGAATTCTTCCCTGAAGACGCTCCGGCAAGAAGCGTTCCCCAGGTAATGCCTTTTCCTGGTGGCATCCTGGTATCCGTTGAATGTATTGCAGAAATATGAAAGTGACGATGCTTAAAGATAGCCAACCCACTTAGCATTGCGGCAATTTTAAATAGTCTTGCTATGAAAGAAAATACAACCAACCAACCTGCCTCCGGAATAAATAAACCCTACATAATCGGCGTTTCCATACTGACCTTCATCTTTCCCGCGCTGGCCACGATCATCGGCCACAGGCAGGGAAATAATACTGCCATGTTTGCACTATTCTGCAAATGGTTCATTTTCTCTGCTGTCAGAATCCGCCTGTTCATCGCGGGCCTGCGGCAAACAATCACACCGGAATTTACCGCAAAACAGATCTTTCATATCGACAATCCCGACTGCCTGCCCATTGTCCGCGAACTCGGATTTGCCAATATCTGTTTCGGGCTCGTCGGGCTTATATCTCTTTTTAAACCGGAGTGGAGAATGGTCAGCGCCTTCGCAAGTGGTGTATATTATGGCCTCGCGGGAATCATGCACCTGATAAAAAAACCAGCCGGCGCCAATGAACAGTTTGCCCTATGGACTGACCTGATCATTTTTCTTATCCTCGTTGCGTATGTAAGCCGGTATCTTTAAAACTCATCGTGAGCATAAAATCGTCAACATTGTCCAGCCCGAACGCAACTAACAAACCTCTATTGATCATCGTTACCGGCAGACCGGCATCGGGGAAAACCACGCTGACACATATTCTTTCCAGAGAAATGAAATATCCATTCCTTTCGAGGGACGAACTGAAGGAGGGATATATCCATACGGTCGGAATTGAAGAACGTAATCTTGACCATTCGGCGGACCTGCATATTTATGAAGCCTTTTTTGACGCGATCGGGTTATTTATTTCAAAAGGCATATCGGTCATTGCCGAAGCCGCCTTCCAGCACAAATTGTGGAAGCCAAAGCTGCTGAACCTGTCTGACAAGGCTGAAATCAAAATCATTATCTGCAAAAGCAACACCGATCTCATAAAAACCAGGTTCATGGACAGGCTGCTTAAAGATCCTGACCGCGATAAATTTCATGGCGATAAATCGCTGGATCCGGAAGAAGAAGGAAATTTACTGACGGGAATTTATGAACCCGTAAATATCAATACCCCGACCCTGGAAGTAGATACCACCGGGCATTACGACCCGGACGTTCAACACATCATTAATTTTATCAAACGGCTTTGAGAATGCATCAGATTCAAAATTCAGGAAATTAAATAATCAAGTATGAAAAGTTACCTGATCGATACTTTTAAGTACAACGATGCCACAAATAAAAAACTGCTGACGAAAATTGCGCAGCTGAAAGACAAAAGCGAAGCCATTAAATTCTTCAGTCACCTCATCAATTCGCAATACAAATGGATGGCCAGGATCAACCAGGACCCCGATGCTCCAAAAATGTCCTGGTGGGATCCCGTTTACCGGGAAGAAGAACTGGAAAAAGAATGGACCAAAAGCCTTAATTCCTGGCTTGACTACATCGATTCAAAAACGGAAAAGGAACTGGATACGGAAGTCAGCTTTATCGGGTTTGACGGTACATGGTGGGCTGCAACGCCAAAGGATATCGCCTTACAGCTCAACTACCATTCCATCCATCACCGCGCCCAGATGCAGACCCTGATTCGCCAACAGGGTCTGGAGCCTGACTTTATCGATTATATCGGAACGAAATACCGGAAGCTGGGTGATAAAAAACCAGGAAAGGATTAACCTCATCATCTACTATTTCTTATCGAATACGCGATCGCCGCACTGGCCCCAAACCGGATATTTTGGCAGAAAACGCAGAATTTGACCAATTAGCAATACTTGAGCGTAGACTAAGCGAATATTAGGCGAATCTTAGGTTAAGATCAGAGCCCACTCAAAGGCGTTGAGCAGGTGAAAAAATGACAGGGAATTTTACAGTATCCGGAAAAATATATTTTCAACGTAAGACGAAATAATTTAAAATAATCTAAAATATTGCCATTAATTTAATAATTAAAGACAATATTCATTAAAATAATACATCATAAACCTAATTTTATCAACAATACGTCCAATAATACACATATATAATTTATCATTATTTGTTTTATATCTATTATTCCCTAATTTTACTTCATCAATATCCCCGGCAAAACCTCCAACCGCGCTGATCCATCCTGTAAAACCCGACGCTGCTGCCATATACCATTCGGTATAATTCCTATTTACTAACTATAAAAACAATGCAAAATGGCCGGTATTAAATTAGAGTATGTCTGGCTCGACGGATATCAACCCGTTCAAAGTCTTCGCAGCAAAACTAAAATCCTCAAAAAATTCTCCGGCAAACTGGAAGACTGCCCGATGTGGAGCTTCGACGGTTCATCCACTGAACAGGCTCCCGGAGGCTCTTCGGATTGTCTGTTGAAACCTGTTTTTCTGGTTAAGGATCCGCAACGCAAAGACGCCTACCTCGTAATGAGCGAAGTATTAAGTCCTAACGGTATGCCTCATCCGAGCAATGGAAGGGCGCTTATCGACGACGATGATAATGATTTCTGGTTTGGATTCGAACAGGAATACTTCCTTTGGAATCCGGAGACCGATAAACCCCTTGGATTTCCGGAAGGCGGGTTCCCGAGGCCGCAGGGCCCTTACTACTGTTCGGTAGGCGCTCAAAACGCTTATGGCCGCGCCATCGTGGAAGAGCATCTCGACGCCTGCCTGGAAGCCGGCATTAATGTGGAAGGGATCAATTCGGAAGTAGCCACCGGTCAATGGGAATTCCAGATCTTCGCCAAGGGCGCTAAAGAAGCCGGCGACCAGGTTTGGATCGCCCGCTACCTCCTCGAAAGAATTGGTGAAAAATACGGCGTTGCCATCAACTGGCATTGCAAGCCCATGGGCAACCTCGACTGGAATGGAAGCGGCATGCATGCCAACTTCTCCAACTCAGTTTTGAGAACCTGCGGCAGCCAGGAAATCTATGAACAGATCTGCGAAGCTTTCCGGCCGGTGGTAACCGAACATATAGAAGTATATGGCCCGGATAATCATCTCCGGCTCACCGGTAAACATGAAACAGCAGCCATCAATGAGTTCAAATACGGCGTATCAGATCGAGGCGCCTCCATCCGTATTCCGATTGGAACTATTGAAGGTGGATGGAAGGGCTGGCTGGAAGATCGCAGGCCCAATAGCTCGGCAGATCCTTACAAAGTAGCTGCACGTATTGTGAAGACAGTGAAATCGGCAGAAGTTTCTTCGCTCGAGAAAGTCGCTTAACCACTTCACCTGTATCAGATAAAAAGAAAGCGGACCGGAGTCCGCTTTTCTTTTTTGCATTCTTGTCTTAGGAATAATTTCTTCCCATACCACCGTTAGCGTAACGTAATCGTCGTCGTGCTGCTGCCGATGGTAAGCTGCGCGCTATTGTCACAGGAACCATCGCCGAAGTCGATCGTTCCGTCAATATCATTGTTGTAAACAAAGGAGACAACGCCGCCGCCAATATAAGGGCAAATCGCGGTACGGGTCAATGGCGTAGTGACCGTCAATACCAGGCTCGATCCGTCCGATGCAGTAAAGTTGCTGTTACCGGTCAGGGTATAAACATCATCCAGCGGGTTAAATATCTGGTTCAGCGTAATCTTTATTGTTTTGTTGTGGCTATAGTGGAAGTTGGTCAGGCTGGGAAAACTAAAAATCCCGTTGGTGATCACCGAATTGAAATCAAGCTCTCCCTGCGCATCTGCCGGCGTGGTATTCCGGAGGGTACACGATCCCTGCAATCCGTAACCATTCACGTAGTAGTGATCGAAAACCGCAGTCACTGATCCGCCGGAGAATAACAAAGGGGAGGAGAAAGTGTAAATGATCTTTCCCTGGCGCTTGAGGCCGTCGATACTGCTGGTGCAGCCGTCGGTACCAAAGTCCATCGTTACAGTAACCGGATAGAATGTGGTCGCCGTGGTATCTACGGTATAGATGGCGCAACTCAGGGGGAGTTGGGCGGTCATCTCGCCCACTGCATTGGTCGTGGTACGCCCGTTCAGCAACAGTGAAGCGGCAGAAGCTGCAGCAAGCCGGGGATTATCGGCAACAGAGTAGTAGGCATTGACGAAAACATCATTGTATGCATTGTCTGCTACTGTGGAAGAATCTGAAATAGCAGTAGCATCAGAGCTCTCACTACCCCCAAGCTTGGAAATATCTTTTTGGCAGGCCGTGGTCATCAGCATAGATGCCAATACCAGCACTTTTCCTGACTGGATGAGAATACGGAATTTCATGGAAACGATGTTTGGTTAATGTACACTAACGCTTTCCCATGACCGTTATTTCGTCGATCGTAAACGATAACAAAACATTAATTACAAATAACTGGAAACGAGTAAGTTAGACAGCTTATTTTACAATAAACCTCATTCCATTCCAGGCCGGATACCGGCTAAGAATTAACGGTTGAACCGGACCAGTTTTAGATTCTTTCCAGGTTTGAGAAGAAGAAATCGCTTTCTATGCGGGCATTCTCGTCGCTGTCGCTGCCATGAATGGCATTTTCACCCACCGAAGCGGCAAAGAGCTTACGAATAGTGCCTGCATCTGCCTTGGCAGGATCTGTAGCGCCGATGAGCTTGCGGAAGTCAGCCACGGCATTATCCTTTTCCAGGATGGCTGCCACAATGGGCCCGCGGCTCATGAATTCAACCAGTTCGCCATAGAAAGGCCTGGCCTTGTGTACCGCGTAGAACTCGCCGGCCTTTGCAGGGGTAAGCCGGGTCAATTTCATAGCGATCAGCGTGAAGCCTGCTTTCAGGATCATATCCAGAATGGCGCCGGAATGCCCGTTCTCAAAAGCGTCGGGCTTGATCATCGTGAACGTACGGTTGCTCATTTGATTTTGTTTGGCGGGCAAAGGTAAGGCATTTTCGTTCAGATTTGGGAATGGCAATTTAATTCCGCACCTTTGCCAACCATTTTACATGCAGCCGATTACGGACATATTTCCCCTGCTCCGACAGCC
>DASZRP010000037.1:0-25333 GCA_035548895.1 Puia sp.
GTGAGATCGACAAGCAGGCATCGACGCAAAGGGCCACGCGCGGCGAGCTGATCCGGGTGGCCCTGGTGGGATACACCAACGTAGGGAAATCAACGCTGATGACCCTCTTGAGCAAGAGCGATGTATTTGCGGAAAACAAACTCTTTGCGACGCTCGATACGACAACGCGGAAGGTAGTGTATGAAAATGTGCCGTTTCTGCTAAGCGATACCGTCGGGTTCATCCGCAAGCTGCCGCATCACCTGGTGGAAAGCTTCAAGAGCACGCTGGATGAAGTGCGGGAGGCGGACCTGCTGCTGCATATGGTGGATATTTCTCATCCACAATATGAAGAACAGATCGGGGTGGTAAACACGACGCTGCAGGAACTGAAAGCCTTCGACAAGCCGATGATCTATGTGTTCAACAAAATGGATCAGTACGAGACGGAAAGTTTCGATCCCTGGCTGGAATCGGGCGTGAAGGAAGAGCTGCTTCGCGAGCTGCGTGAGCGCTGGACCAGCGAGACGCATGCACCCTGCGTATTCATCTCCGCCACGGAAAAGCGGAACATCGACGGGCTGCGCGAGCTGCTGGTGGAACAGGTGAAGGGATTGTATAGCCAGAGGTATCCATATAGGGAGCTGAATATGTAGACGGGCTCTGTTTTCCTGTCATCCGTCATCTGTCAACTGTCATCTGATGACCATTAACCGTCAACTTTTTTTGAGATGCAATTTTGCCAAAGGCCAAAAAACCGTATTTTTGCAGCCCCTTCGGAAAAGGAAGGTGGATATTCCCCTTTAGCTCAGTTGGTTAGAGCATCTGACTGTTAATCAGAGGGTCGCTGGTTCAAGTCCAGCAGGGGGAGCTTGAAAGGCTATCAGAAATGATAGCTTTTTTATTTGTTGCTATGTTAGAATACTAGTCAATGAATTGCCCGAAAGGGTTAGTTTCATTTTTCGGTTAGATATTTTTTACCCCTGAAGCATATAGAATTCAATATTTGTTAAGGCTTTGGATTTCAATTGCTGAAGGTTCAAGTCCTATAAGGTAATTGTCCACCATTTGGAAGGAAGGGCGACTGTCTTTCCCCCATTTATAACGGCATGCAGAAATGGTTCACCCAACCAAAAGGGTCTGTACAAAAGACTCTCTAAACTTCTATTGTTTCTTTCAAGATTTGCTCGCCAGACGCATCATCCTTCTATCTCAGTTACTATCCAAAACTCCATCTCCGCTAAGATTCAGAAGCCATCGACAAATCTCGCATCTTCTTCGTTTTTTATTTCGAATGGTGTACGACTCGAGGAGAAAAACCTCGGCAGATGTTTAAGAAGGTAAAGAAGCCTCAATCAACATCCGCCAAAATGTCGGTATTTTTCTATGCCTTTACAGATCACCTAAGCAATTTTTGAAATTCTGAGAATTTGGTATTATCAACCATGATAGATAAGAATTCCTCCTGATCTTCCGTTATTACAGGATTTTCAAGCAATACATTCCCTAAATCCCTCAGCCTCGAAAGCTTTTCAGGAAATTTTATTCTGTCCTTTAGCTTTCCGTTCATTTTTACAAAATCGATAAAGGAATCAATAGCGGTTCCATCGAAATTCTCAAACATGCTTTTTACAATCGGTGCGGCGCTATCCGAGTAAAAGTCAGTCCTGCTGAACCGGTAACTGTAGCCTTTCGTCCCGACATAAATCAGTGTCAGGGATGCAACGTATTTAGTAATAAGTTCGGATGGGATTGTCGTCCCCAGTCTGCGCAGGTATTTGACGGACTTAGCTTCAGCACTCCAATTCTCTATTGATTTTTCCAGATCGGCAATAGCTGGCGTATAGATGCCCTTCCTTGTGGCTGTTGAGACATAGCGAAGCCCTTTCACGAGTACTAAAAAATCAGTACCCTTCTCAATCTTCTTAGTATCCCCGGAAATTATTTCTTTATCGAGGCGCTTACCTATCTGGCTCTTTTGGTCCTTTGAAAGGTATGACCACAGAATCGGTGCGCAGAATTCAATGTTCGAACTAAGCGTTATAGAAGTACTGTCATGGATGTAGGTGGTGTAAAATTTGTTTATCATCTCCGTTTTATATATTTCAGGTAAGTCGCTGAATGCTTGCTCTACCGCAACATCATTCTTCGCGAATGTGGCGCTGTCCATAGTTGTCAGGTATGAGTCAATGTCAATAATCTCCGGCATATACTCTTCCGAGAGCACATACTTGTTGCAATCGGATATCATATTTAGCACCTTAAAGATATTCGGCTGCGAACTTTTAGGATGGCCGTCAAAAATATTTCTAGTCTCCCGCGCTTGATGTAACAATTTCTTGGCCTCCCATCCGATTACACCGATTTTATAAGCTCCTTCTATGAGATCATAGTCGGTGACGTGATCCTGAAAATCTTCATAAGTCTTGATCGCCTTTTTGAAGGTCATTTCTTTGTTAAAAAGGTCAAGACTTCTGTGCTCGATTTTCTTCCTTAAATCATCTATTACTGCATTCCAATATGAACCGATGGCTCCTCGATATGCGCCTGCGGACAGTGACCTTAACGCTTCTTCAATATAGGGGCTGTCGAAAGCCTCCTCCCTTACTTTCGTCAACTCTTTATTCAAAAAGCTTTTCTCCTCCTCAGAAATTGAAAATTCTGATTTAGCTATTTCTTTAATCACCTTGATAGATTTGTTTCTTTCTGGCCCCATTTTGATAAATTTAGGTTTAACCAATAAAATTAAACATTACTTTTCTTGCTTATCTGGGTTTACCTGCGCGACTTTGCCGTGCCCGATTATAGGCGCAACAAACATGCGGATAATCCGAATGATCCAAACGCGCAGGAACTTCTCGGCCATATGAGAAGGAAGCTGGCGACGCGGTTGGATATTGATGGCGTGGCGACAAAAGCCATCTTTCAATCCCTGGCTGAGAATATCAATCCATTCAATGAGAAAAGCTGACGCCACATACATCGGGTAGTCGGACTGTTGAGTATGATATAAATTACCACTGCCCGAAGTCGGTATCGATCCTACATGTTCTCTCGAATGACAATCATATCCTCGATGCGTTCTAAGCATCAGTGAGGAGACTATGTGCTACATCGAGCGTGACAGCAAAACCTGAAAACTAAAAGCCAAGCGTGATGAGAAGGTTGCAACCGGTGAATGGTATGGGTTGTTTCATCCCCCAAACCGGCCTTACCCGTAGATGAGTTAAAATTACATTTCTGAAAAGTATATTCTCATAGTCTTGACTGACGGCGTTCAATAAAGTCCATTAAGGAAAGCTGGAAGGCTATCAGAAATAGTGGCCTTTTCTGTTAGGTTTTGCAGCGGGATTAATCGGCGCTGGAACAAATAGTTGAGACCTACTCACTTTTATTTTCCTTAACATACAAATGATACAAAACGAAAGATAACTCATTGACGAGTGCGATTAATTCTTGCTTTTTTCTAGTGATAGATTTTTAAAAGTTTCATTAGCTTCTATCTCTTCCAATGTAAGTTGAAGATCCTGTTTTTCTTCTTTAACTCTATTTTTCATACCTATCGTTTTGAATAAAACGGAGATACCCGACGATAAGATCATTCATTGATCGGAATCGTCACTGGTGTTGAAACTAAATTGTAGATTGGAGAATAAATATCAATTTCTTGCTCAGGTGTTTCTAGGGAAATGAGTAAAGAGTAGCGGGTTTTTTGCTGCCATCTATCCAGCAACTTTCTGTCCTTCCACCATCCTGTTACCGGATATACTGCAATGAAATTGCAGGTTGAAAGTTCTGCCGCCGTTGCTTCCCAAATGTCCGAATGCACAGACCCTAAATTCCTCAGGTTAGGTCCGATCTTCCATCTGTCCGATCCGCTTTCTGTTTCAACAACTTCATCCTCGTCACGTAAAGCAAGGTTTATTCTTTTGAGAAATTCTTCTTCTGTTTCTGTTGGATTGTTTACTTCAAATCGGAAACCGTAGGATTGATACCTGTACCTGTCTTTCCAACCAATTTCACCTGGAGCCGGTTCAATGAAGTAAGAAAGCGAAATTCTAAACTTTACTTTTGTTTCAGCTAATCCGAGTAGCATTTCTTTAGGCCAGGGTAGCTTAAAAAAGTGCATGTCTTTTGCAATCACCCTGCCAGCTTCATTAACAGAAAAAGGTTTGATTTCTTCTTCAGCAATAAGCGTAAATGAACTCTGTGTATTCTGAATAGCTTTAGCAATGTTTGGAACGCCATAGCCGCAAATGCGCATCAAAGTTGCTATGTGTTGCTTCTTTCCAAGATCAACCGAAAACTGGTTAATAATTGCCTCTGTCCAATCAGCGGAATGGATAATTAAACCACGTATCGTTTCAGGCCATGAGTTGGGATATGCAGTAAGTATTTTAGCACACATCCATGAAGTATATGCAGTAGCTGCACTGGTTCCTGAAAACGCATCGAACTGATTATTCAGCGGTCTGCGTGAAGTTGATAATATGGCAAAATCATCTATACATCCAACAATACTGTTGTCCGGCGCTTTCAAAATATTGCCGCCCTCTAAAACTATATCAGGCTTCAATGGCCATTTTCGGTGCTCCCATGTTGTAGAGGTGGAACTGTATGGAGATAGCTCACCAATATTAGCAATGGGTGAATGTCCGTTATTATAGGCTGGGTCTGTAATAATGATCTTGTCCGTAACTGCTCCGATAGTCAAAGCGTTCCAGGCTTGAGCTGGATCTTCTACTGAAATGGAAACATTACTGTTAGGATAGTTTTGATACTCCGCATCATCTCTCACATTTCCGGCTGAGATAATTATCAGTCTTTTTTCGCCTTCTATTTCTCCAAAAGCCAATTGGTCAATAGCAGATGACCAGGAGGTGGGTCTTCCCCTATATATTTTTTCCTGGGAAGTTACCGCCATGCAATAAACCTGTTTCCGGCTAGGCGCTGCCAATTCAGAACGACTAATGCCTTGACTCGTTATAGCACCATATAATTCTTTATCGTTTTGCCCGGCAGGTGGCAAAATCTTAACTGAACTTAGCTTATGATTTACTTCGACTACTTCTTGGGATTCCAATAAAATTTGTAAATCACCATAAGCAGAAATACCGGCCATCAATGTGCCATGCCCATCATGATCGTTAGGCCCCCATCCGGGTTCAACTGAATGTTTATCATTGTCATGTAAAACAGGAGCAAGAAGCAGATGAGCGTTATTAATTCCAGTATCCAGAATACAAACACCAACGTCATTAGGAAATGAAAATGATGATCGCTGCAATAAATTTTGTACCCACGCTACCTGATCGGCATTATTTTCAGTAAGCCAGAATCTTGCTGTTTCTCTAAGCAATCGCAATTCAGCTATAAAGTCACACTGTTCGATTAGTTCCATTAATTGCGCGCGGTCGGCTCGAATGAGCCGCACCATTCTTTCAGGAAATGCCAATAACTGGCTGCTTAATTGTATATCTATTAATTCACAACTTTGCTGGATTTCTGCATTTATTTCCTCTACATTCTTGCCAGTATATAACCAAACCTCGCACCATTCCTGATTTTCATTTGGAATTAGTGAAGGATCATCAGTCCACAAAGATAAGATAGATGCAAGACCTATACTTTCTATACTATTTACAAGATTAGCATTCTTAGGATTTCCCGCCTTTGTATTTTTAAACTTATAGTCAGTTATTTTCTTTCTGAATATTTTTTCTTCCTCCTCCGGCACATATACTACTGCTTTAATCATTGTATTATCGGAAGTACCTCCCTCTGTTTTGATATTTAGCAGCCGTATGTTTTTTGGAAGGTCCTCGAGGCTTTTGGTTACTAAACTGTATCCAGCTCTGCCGGAAAATTCCCAATAGGAACCGCTTTTTACTGGTAGATCATTCTGGGTTCTTTGCTGCCTGTTTTGCTGAATAGCGTTTTCGGTATTAGTGAACTCCTGCAATAACTTATTGCTATGTTGATTCCTGTTACGAACGGGGATATTGTCCGAACCGAAGCCTTGTCTTGGTTGGAAATCGTAAGAAACAGCAATATTGTTTAGGAATATGTGAGGATTATTATCAGCCATCGTTATTTCTTACCGGCATAAACACTCCTCTTGTGCTCTAAAAACTTTATCAGTTTAGCTTTCTCAACTTTCGTTTTATTACAAAGAATTGCGTCTTTTATGGCATCCTGACAAGCAGAAGTAATTTCAGCATGGCTTAATCCCAATGCAATTTTCACAAGAGGTTCGAGTTTAAAGGCGGATTTAAAGGATGAAAGTTTATTTTTTAGAAGTTCTATTATTTCTCTTTCGCATGGCAGGCTGTAAGTAATAATGTCATCAAACCTTCGGAAAAGGGCTTGGTCTAAGAGAGAAAGATTGTTGCTGGCTGCCAGTATCAAGCTATCTGACTTGTCTTTGTCAATAAAATGAAGGAATGAATTTAGCACCCTTCGCATTTCACCCACATCATTATCTTTCGCTCTTTCACCACCAATGGTATCAAATTCATCAAAGAAGTAAACGCCTTTCTTTTCTTCTATTAGTTCAAATATCTGCCTCAGTTTATTCCCTGTTTCTCCCATGAACTTTGTCATTAGCTTGTCCATTAGAATAACGTACAAAGGAAGTTTTAATTCCTGCGCAATGACTGATGCGGTCATCGTTTTTCCTGTACCCGGTGTACCTACCAGTAAAATTTTTCTACGGTTAGTCATCCCGTATTTATCGAGCTTATGACTTTGCTTATATTCCAGTAGTATCCGATCAATCTTTTCTGTTGTTTCATCAGATACGATTAATTCTGCCTTTCTTTCTGTTGGCACAACCTCCAGAATCAGGTCGCCAAAATCACTCGTAAAAGGCTTTAATTTAACAACCTTACTTGCTTTGTTTTTGTCAATCAAATCCCGGATTTCAAAAGCAAATTCAGCATGACCCAATTTAGCCTCGTAGGCAGCAATCTGCAGGGCCAACGTCGTAAAACGATTTTGGTCATTATCTATATGTGCCTTGATCAGACTTTTTACCTGTTCCGCGTTAGCCATAAGGGATTTTCTTCAAAGAAATTAATATACTTCTTTTCTTTCAATGCAAAGAAACTAAACCTATCTGGAAAATTTCGTAGTAAGTATCTGTATCTCAATAAAAAGACATAAAAATCATTAACAGCCTTTGAATTATCCCTTTTCGGCACGCTCCTACCTAATTTGGAAGTAAATTCCGGTAGATCATGGCCGGGTCACTTGCCGGACAATGGGAATAGACTTGTTATCCTACTCTGTTTAAGGGCTCTTTGGTCATTCAGGATGGCCATACGGAAGGGTTTTAACTCAATTTTCCGGTCATGTGTCTATCCGGCGGATGGACACAAACTGGTATGGTCCGTCTAATCCTTACAAACCTCTCATAGAGTAAAATCAAGGCTATTTCGACACGGCCCTCCTGTTTCTTGCATATCAAGAAAACCGGCTATTTTCACAGGTCGTCGTATTCCGGTAACTCGCTAAATGCTATCAAATCCTCAATAATTCGGCTAGATAAAGGTAAATCAGGGGAGCCATAGGATTCAAACACAGAAGGATCGCCACTGGCGGTCTTTTTTGTTTTTCGCTATTCAGGCCTCCGTCAAATCCCGGTTTATTTCACCGTATTTGCTACAGTTTTTCGGTTTCAGCATGTCCTATTTTAGATCTAATCCGAGCAGTAAAAGTGCGGATTACAATACGGGTTTTTGCCATTTCCGCCGGGCACAACGGACGGAAATCGACCAGGCAAAAGGCCGTAACGGCATTAAAATCTAAAATATACGCCATGCAGATTATTCGAAGCATTCAGAACAGAATATACGAAATAAGAGGGGAAAGAATCATGCTGGATAGGGACCTGGCCGCTCTGTATGAGACGGAAACAAAAGCCCTGAATCTTGCAGTCAGGCGTAACATCAAAAGATTTCCCGAAGATTTTATGTTTCAACTGACGAAGGAAGAATATGATTCTCTAAGGTTTCAATTTGAAACCTTAGAGAAAACGGACCATCCTTTGAGGTTGCAAATCGAAACCTTAAAGACAGGAAGGGGACAGTATAGCAAATATTTGCCCTATGCATTTACAGAACAAGGCGTCGCCATGCTTAGCGGAATACTCAACAGCGACAAAGCCATAAATATGAACATTGCCATTATGCGCGCATTTGTAGAAGTTCGCAAGGTCCTGCTAAGACAAAATGATTTGAAAGTTCAGTTGAAGGAGATAAGGGAAAAGCTCGGAGAACACGATGCCCAGTTAAGCCAGATCTACGATGCGATGGAAAATCTTCTGGACGAAAAAGCTGCTCAAAAAAAATGGGAAGACCGGCAACGAATTGGGTTCCGGGAATAGGATATTGTAATTCTCCATAGTATCAACTATCTATTCACCGCTTTTTGCAAATTCTCCGGATACCTGGCGCCGAGCACTTTGACTTTTGAAGCCGCTGTTTCTATTTGTTGCAGGTCTTCGGCAGTTAATTCAATATCCACAGCGCCGATATTTTCCTGCAGGCGGTTCAGCTTGGTTGTACCGGGAATGGGGACGATCCAGGGCTTTTGGGCAAGCAGCCACGACAAAGAGATCTGTGCCGGCGTAGCATTTTTCTCCGTAGCGATGTTTCTGATGATATCAACCAATGCCTGGTTTGCCTTCCTGTTTTCTTCTGCAAACCGGGGCAGCGTGTTCCTGAAATCATTCTTCTCGAACCGGGTATTTTCATTGATCGTTCCGGTCAGAAATCCTCTTCCCAGGGGGCTGAACGGCACAAAGCCGATGCCCAGCTCTTCCAGTAAAGGCAGTATCTCCTGCTCCGGTTCCCGCCACCACAATGAATATTCGCTTTGTAAAGCAGTAACAGGCTGCACGGCATGTGCTTTTCGTATGCTGCCTGCACCGGCCTCGCTCATTCCGAAGTATTTTACTTTGCCTTCCTGAATCAGGTCCTTTACCGTTCCGGCAACATCTTCAATGGGCACATTGGGGTCGACACGATGCTGGTAAAGCAGATCAATGGTATCGGTTCTTAAAAGTTTTAAAGACCTTTCTGCCACGGCCCTTATTCTTTCAGGACTGCTGTCCATTCCCTGGGCAGGATCGCCGTTTTTGAATCCGAACTTGGTGGCAATGACCACACGGTCTCGATAGGGTTGCAGCGCCTTCCCTAACAAGGTTTCGTTACCGCCCTGGCTATATGCTTCTGCGGTATCAAAAAAACTGATGCCGGATTCCACGGCTTTTTGAAGGAGCCGGATAGCATCTGCTTCACTGACAGCCGGGCCGTAAGCAAAGCTTAAGCCCATACAGCCTAAACCCACGGCCGATACTTCTGGTCCGCTGCTCCCTAATTTTCTCGGTTTCATTTTTAAAAAGTTTGATACTGCAAAGGTGGAGAGAAAATATTATAGTCCGATGGCTTCTGCAACGGGTGCCGCGTCGGCATGAAATCTGACATTGATTGCCGCTCGTGATGATTAACCCGAAAAAGTATCCAGCAGATCAAACGTGGGAACAAAAAATAAAGTACCCGTTTTGGGCGTGCTGAAATCCAGTATCCTGTCGTAATTCCCTTCGGGCACGCCGACAAACATATTGGTCAGCATTTTTATTACCGTGTTGAATGTGCTGGCATAGGCAATAAAGTAAGTGCCCATTTCATTGGTGGCCATGTTCCCGAACGGCATATTATCCCGGACGATCTTGAAATCGTCACCTACATTGGCAAGGGCGGAATGAGCATTGGAGGGCTTGACCTCGTCGCTCATTTCAATATCGTTTTCCTTTGATCTGCCGAACACTTTTTCCTGTTCGCTTACCGGCAGGGATTTCCAGGCCTTCAGGTTGTGAATATATTTTTGTACAAACAGATAGCTGCATCCTTTGTAAGCCGGGTCTTCGCCGCCGATCATTCCAAAAAACTCTCGGTCCGGACCATGGGGGTTTTCCGTTCCGTCTACAAATCCCAGAATACTGCGACTGTCCCAGTATTTGAAGCCATGTATTTCTTCTATACAGGTTGCAGCGCCTGCAAGTACGTCTGTGATGGCCGCCGCCGCGTCGATGCAAAAACTGTTTTCATCGCCCCGGATATGGAAATGGAGATCACCTTCTGTTGCAACGGCGGTATATTTAGCGCCAACGATTGGTTTAAAATCCTGCAACTCCTTAGGCAATGGCGAAGGCAAAGCCAGTTTGTGCCATGCGCGGTAGCTTATGCCCATGACCACACTTGCTTTTGATTCGGGGAACCGGGTATTT
Organism: Puia sp.; assembly: GCA_035548895.1. Taxonomy (GTDB): domain Bacteria; phylum Bacteroidota; class Bacteroidia; order Chitinophagales; family Chitinophagaceae; genus Puia. The sequence continues at coordinate 10,271 of DASZRP010000037.1, forward strand.
GCGGAATTATTGAGATTGCTCATCAGGGCGCAGACCCTTTTGAAGACGTCCTTTGCCTGTGGACTATCTGTGAAATTCCATACCATGAAAATGGTATGCTTGTTCGGATAGTCCAATACGTTTTGTGTTCTGATATTCCCCGGCATCATGGTTTCTGAAATTATTTTGAACAGGTTAACAAGGTAAATTGATCAATTTTGATTGCAAAGCTAACCGTTGCATGATTCTTCAGTTTCATTTTCTTTTCAATTCAAACAGCCGGCTAACAGAAATATCCTGGTATCCATAGCGCTTAAATGTGAGAATTTCGTAATAAAGGGGTTACTGGTTTGAGCCCGGGGAGAGACTGAAAGCTTTGTTAAATAGTAAGTGCCTGTATTAATTATTTTTAATGGAGCAGGAGCAAATTTGCAACAGGCGGGTGATTTGGAATAGTCTTTGTTCTTTCAAGATGTTCAAAATAATCAATCATCTAAATAAGCGAGTATGAGACACCACCAGGGTTTTTTGCTTTCACTTCTGCTCTTTGCCGGGATCCTAATATTCTCATCCTGTTCGCAAAAGCAAAAATCTTCTGATTCAAATATGGCGCAATTACAGGTAAGGCTAACCGACAGCCCATTCCCTGATGCAAAAGAAGTTTGGGTTGATGTGCAACAGATAGAAATCATAATGGACGATTCTACTAAACCTATTGTACTGGATGGCGCTCATCCCGGTTTGTACAACCTCTTTGATTTGACCAATGGCAAGGACACCATTCTGGCCGATGCAACCATACCTCCGGGTACAATAAGTCAGATCCGGTTGGTGTTAGGAGATAATAATTATATCGTCACCAATGACGGTGTCAAACTATCGTTGAAAACCCCAAGTGCGCAGGAGTCCGGGTTGAAAGTTCAGGTGCATCAGGCAGTAACCGGCGGCATATTGTATCGATTGATATTGGATTTTGATGCCGGCAGATCCCTGGTCAAAGCAGGTAATAGCGGTAACTATTTATTAAAGCCCGTGCTTCGGATTATTTCGCTGCAACCATCGGGAGGAGACATCAAAGGAGTGGTACTGCCCGATTCAGTACGTACCGCAATATTTGCACTATCCGGTGCGGACACCGTTGCCTCTACGTTTACCGACACAACCAATGGCGCCTATTTGTTTAAGGATATCGCCGCAGGAAGTTACTCCTTAACTTATTTGCCTTCCGACACAACTTATAAACCGGCGTCAGCTAATGCTTCCGTAACCCTGGGCCAGATAACGATTGTCGATACGATCAGGTTACAGCACTAAAAACTCAAAATTGCTTCAGATTCTGCTGAAAACCCTGCAAAATGCAGGGTTTTTTTTGTGCCGTGGTATCCGGACTTGCTTGCAGCAGCAATTTTTTGTCATTATTTTTAAGGGTCTTTAATCCAGACCTTGATTCTGTGGAGTAACAAAATCCGTGCATCCTTATGAAAAAAATCTACTCCAGGTTTTTTGCAGCAGCACTGTTTCTGCTACCTATCTGCGGTTTCGCGCAGCTCACAAACGGCGGTATTAATGCGTTTTTTGGCATCGACGGCGATACGAGAAATAACTATGTGAAGTATGGCCCGCTTACCGGATTTATTGCCAGTGATGACTGGTTTTCATCTTCTCCCTCCGGCAAAAATGTTATCGATACCTCCAATGCGGCATACTATTCCAATTTATTGCAGACCGGCGCGAATATCGGCTTCAATAAAAGAATGTCTGTTCCGCTTTATTCCAAACTGAATGGAAAGCTATGGCTGGACGCGGTGTATGGAAGAGATTATATCGCCACAAGCCCCCTGTTCGATTCAACGGCGTTTACGATCGCAGCTAAGAACGGGGATGATCCCGGCAATTGGGTTGGCGGCACGACCAATTTCCCGGACAAAGATGATCTCACCGACGTATACGCGCATATGCGCCGGGACGGCACCGATGTACATGACTCGTTGTGGCTTTTCACGGGAGTAGCCACCGTGGGTACCAGTGGTTCGAAATATTTTGATATCGAGTTGTACAAGAAGAACTTTTCCTACAATGCGACTACCGGTGCGTTCACCAGCGCCGGTACCGATGCCGGACATACCCAGTGGATATTCAACGCGAGCGGCGATATCATCCAGACCGGAGACATGATCATTGCGGTTAATTTTACTCCCGGTACCGCGCCGGTCGTCGATGTACGCATATGGGTGAGCCAGGCGACGTTTGCAGGTATAGTCCCTTCACACTTTAACTTCGGCCCCAACTTCGACGGTGCGACCCCTGCCTTTGGTTATGCGTCAATATTGTCTAAAACCGGTACAACAGCCTTTGGATCCGGTATATCAAATTATTCTGCTAACGCGGCGCAGGATACCACTTATGCCACGCCCTGGGGTACAGAACAGGCAACAAAGATCTGGGGTACACAATATCAGAGCTTACAATTGATCGAAGTGGGATTGAACCTGACCAGGATCGGTGTTGATCCGGCATTATACAGCGCCCTCGGTTTAAGCCCCTGTGAATCGCTGTTCTCAGATATTTTTTTCAAAAGCCGTGCGTCGAATTCATTCGTGTCGCAAATGCATGATTTTGTTACCCCCCTCGAATTTTTAAGAGAACCTGTAATGGACTTTTCTTTGCAATCCGATACGTTGCGTTGTAATAAATCAGTAGGGACGATTCAGATTACCAATAATACCACCATCGGCTATTATAACTGGCAAACCACCAACGGGAATATTTCTGGATCCAATGCAGACAGTTCACAGATCAACATGGATAAACCCGGTACCTATATTGTTTCGGCCTCACCGGCGGAAGGCTGCCCGGCTACCAGGACGGAGACCGTGGTCATTCCCATCGATACCTTCCCCCCGGTGGCATCCATAATGGCTACTGTAGGATCTAATTATTCTTATCTCCAGCTTTATGGCGGCGATCTGGCAGCCAGTAACTATCCCACTCCATTCGGCGGCTCGCAGGGTTTGCTGTGGGACTGGAGCGGACCGAAAGGATTTACTTCCACCATACAGAACCCGAATATCGATACAGCCTGGGGCGACTATCAATTGATCGTAACAGAAAAGAGAAACGGGTGCAAAGACACGGCAGTAAAGCCGCTCAGTTATTGGGACTTTTCTGTACTGGCGGGAGAATACATGAATCTCAATGGGCTATACCACAACGGGGCTATCTGGCTAAGCTGGTCGGACAATGGCCTGAACGATGTAGATTATTATGTCGTAGAGAGATCGACTAATAATGCCGACTTTAGTCTGTTGAGTACTGTTTTCAGCGCCGGAACAAAGGTTGCCGGATCGAATACCGTCTATTTTACGGATCAACAGCCAGCCTCAGGTAATAACTACTATCGTATAAAAGCGGTAAGTAAAAACGGACAGATCGTTTATTCAAATATTGCGGAAGTAAACGCGGATATTAAAGACCGGCGCAAATTTTACCTCGTCAATAACTATTCCAGCCATAGTCTTTCGATGGTGAGCCAGGCGGATAAAAACTGCGAAGGCACGTTGGTCGTATACAATGTGGCCGGCGCAACGCTGAGTGTTAAAAAGGTGCAGTTGAGCACTGGCACTAATACCGTCGAAGTGCCTACCAACCAGCTGATGCGAAACTCTGTGATCATCGTATCGCTGTTCCTGGATAATCAACCGGCATTCAGCCAAAAGGCAATCATAAATTAGCGGCGAAGGTTATTTTTTAATCTGCATCGGGAGCGGCAACACTTCATTTAAATCTTTTCAAAAGATTTTCGGAGTGCCCTGCATCGGGTAAGAGTTCGTTATTTCGTATTTTCATTAAATCTTTCATCGCCAATACGATCTGCCGGGAGAAGCAACGGGTATGTTCAAAATAACGATCCACATGGTTTCGAGTCTTGATGGGATCATCGCCAAAAAAGACAATAGCGTTTCCTGGTTTGAGTCATCGGATCAGTATGAGAAAGGCGTTGAAGTAACGAAGCAGGAGGTGGAGGAATTTCTGAAGTCAGTCGATTGCTATATCATGGGCGCCCGCACCTACGAGCACGCCCTGGAGCTTTCAAAATCGTATGGCTGGGCTTATGGAGATGTGCCCACTATTGTGGTGACGCACAGGAATCTGCCGGTCGAAAGACCGAATATTGAAATGTATTCCGGCGATCTGAATAAGCTCGTCAATCAGCGGCTGAAGCTGAAATATAAAAATGCCTGGCTTGTGGGCGGGGCCATGCTGTCTAAAGAGTTCATCCGGTTAAAACTGGCTGACGAAATCAGGTTATCCGTTATGCCGGTTATTTTGGGTGATGGACTGTTATTTCTTGATCAGATCGGACAGGAGCAAAAACTACACCTGAAAGATATAAGAGCATATAAAAGCGGGATGGTCGAACTGTGTTATGAAATAAAAAAGGATTAACACTGCTGATGCGCGTGACGCTTAATTGCATTCGCTAATATGTCATGAATCCATTGCACTTTTTTGGTAAGCCGGAGCAGGTCATCCGTACTGATTTTATATGTTTCGTTATACCGCGGCGCTATATAGGCGCTTTGTAAAAGATTGAAGATCCGTTTTCCTTCTTCAGTCTTTTTGGGAAAAATATCCGGCAGCTGGTAGAACGCCAATCCTGCGTAACGAATCAGCCGGTCAATATTATGCGTGTGAGAGCGATATCCGGTACCAAGTTTCACCAGGGTTCGCAGCGATTGTTCTGCCGACTGGTGCAACATGAAGGCTGACAGGCCGTACTGTTTTCTGATCCTGAAAAACTCGGACCCGGCAAGAAATTCCTTCGCTCTGGCTAATCCATCAACCTCATGTTTCTGAAGCGGATTTAAGACCTGTTCTTCAGGAGCAGCATCGGCGATGGGTATTTTGAAATTACCGGAATCAAATATCGCCATGGCTGAACGCTGCACACTTGTGGCGAAAGGATGCCCTTCCTTCAGCCATTCCTCAAACCGGAAATTTTCTAACACCAGGGTCGTTACAGGCAAAACTGCTCTGCAGCTATTTTCTATTTTGTCCTGCCACTCATACGGTTCTTTACCCGCCAGTTCTGGCATCAGGATCAAAAAAAAGCAATCTGAAATATGGCTGGCGGTAGGAGATTCCTGGCAAAAGATGCTTTCGCTTCTTCTCCGGCCCAGCGTGGCGCCCAGGAGAAAGATCAGGTCAGGCTTTGCAACCTTCAGGACAAGATCGATCAAAGTCTGTTGAAGAGTAGCAAAAGAGTCTCGGAAAAGATGGTATATGGTAAAGGGCCTCATAATTTGCTTTTGTCTGACAATTTTCGCCGGGGTTTTCTGAACCATTTCTTAAACCAGTAGGCCTCGTGTTTGTCGCGCCAATTGGCATAGAGGTCGATCAGTTTGCTTTTCCCGTTTCGGGGAAACAGCGAACCCAATGCATCCATCTCCTTAAACATTTCCCGTATATCATCTTCACTATAATGATGCTGGCCATAACCATGTGCGATAAAATAATCTACCAGGTGTTCCTTGGCTTTATCCCGCCCTTCCCGCTTCCAACTGCCGCAGGCGAGGTTATCGGTAAAATCCTGGACTACCCGTTCAGGCGTTATGTCCATCAACCGGCATAATAGAAGAAAAGGATTAGGAAGAATAAAGTGAAATTCGGCCCGGCGATCATAATCTCCGGTTTGCCATTTGAGTTTCGGTTTTTGCCGGATCGTTTTTTTCGTTGAAGTCTTTTTCATGGGGAATAGTTTGGCAGAAAAGAATAATTTTAAAGAAGGCGATCATTAATCCAAAATAAACGCATATTTCTGTAATGAGGCGCTAAAGGGTTAAAATACGGTAATATGATTCTGTATTTCGGGTTTATTGGGCTGATTTTCAATTGCAGTCGTTTCCTAATTTGCTAATTAAATTCTGGAAAACGGTATGATGATGGCTAAAAAGAGAGTATTCAACCGGATCAAAAGCGTGCTGGCCGATAAGGACAAGACCAATCTATGGCTTGCTGAAAAATTAGGCAAAAACAAAAGCACGGTTTCCAAGTGGTGCACAAATGATCAGCAGCCTACCATAGAAACACTCTTCGAAATCGCCGAAGCCCTTGGCGTCGAGGCGCGTGAACTGCTGGTGATGGGACAGCGATGAATCTACCAGAGATAAGGTATCAGTATCTTTCTGTTTTTAGGATAATCCGGAAAATGCGCTTTATACCAGCGATGGTTGGAAATGGCGCGGGGAACGAGATTAGCGCAGGTCCAGATCCAGAAAGCCAGGGCCGGATAGCTCCAGGTGAGCATTGCATAGCCCAGCCATTCGATCATTTCGCCGAAAAGATTGGGCGAACTGATGAACCGGAAGAGCCTGCCATAGGGAATGCGGTATCTGTCGGATGAACGGGCTTCCGGCGAAGCAGTGCGCTTGTTGTTCCTTAAGGCGATGAGCCGGTTATCGCTGCTCACGTTGATGTACATCCCAAGAAAAAAGAGAACCGTTCCGGCGATAAAGGGGAAAGAACCGTACCAGTTTTTATCGTAGTGGACGTGACAGCGGAACCAGCTGCCGAGCAAAGAGCCATTTACTCCATTAAAGAGCATAGCAGACAGCATGATCACCAGCGGCATTTTCTTTCCCTTCGTATGAATGCGCAGCGGATAGATCAGCGCACGATGCACATAGTGGATCAGGAAGAAGATCACCATCAGGTTTGCGGGGTTTTGCCAGTCAGCCGCGTGCCATGGCTTCCAGAGCAGGAAAGTCAGGATCACCGTCGATTCCATGATCAGCCAGCCGGCCCAATTGCTGATCGCCGGTCCCCACCCCGGGCGCATGTAACGGCCATAAGGCGCCTCGGTTCTCAACAGATAGATTCCTGAAGCCAGGCCGACCGCAATCCAGACCGTGATGAGCAGTTGGTAAGAGGTCATGGGATAAATCTCCGAAGATTTTTTCGGAACCTACGCCGATAGCTGATTCAACCCCAATAATTATCGCGAAGGTTTGCAGCCGGTAAAGTAAATTGTTCCCATGAAGCGAAAAAGATCAAAGCATACGACCGTCTGGATGCGCGCCACGGTATTGATTTTAGGTATCGGTTCCGGCATGCTGCTGAAGGCCCAGGAGCGGGATTCGTTCCGGCTGTTTCCCCTGCAGGAAGTGAGCCTGTTGGCAGGGCCGTTTAAAGACGCGCAGCTCGCCGATATGCGTTATATGCTGGCATTGGATCCTGATCGCTTACTCGCGCCCTACCTGAAAGAGGCTGGCCTGACGCCGAAAAAGCCAAGCTATGGCAATTGGGAGAATACCGGCCTCGACGGACATATCGGTGGGCATTATCTCTCGGCCTTATCATTCATGTATGCCGCCACCGGTAACCCGGAATTGAACCGGCGACTGGACTATATGCTCAAGGAATTAAAACGCTGCCAGGATAAGATCGGAACCGGTTATCTCTGCGGAACGCCCGGAGGCATAGCGATGTGGAAGGACATTGCGCAGGGAAAGATCATCGCAGATACTTTTTCGCTCAATGGCAAGTGGGTGCCTTTGTATAATCTTCATAAAGTACTGGCGGGGCTAAGAGACGCTTATCTCGTTGGCGGGAAGCCGCTGGCAAAGCAAATGCTGATCCGGCTCACCGATTATATCGATCAGGTCTCCCATCAGCTCAGCGACACGCAAATTCAAACCATGCTGATCTCCGAACAGGGCGGGCTGAATGAGGTCTTTGCCGACGTAGCAGCGATTACCGGAGAGCAGAAATACCTCGTGCTGGCGCGGCGCTATTCTCATCGGATGCTGTTGAACCCGTTGATGCAGCAGAGAGACGAGCTGGACGGTTTGCACGCCAATATGCAAATACCCAAGGCTGTCGGGTTTGAAAGGATCGCCCAGCTGGATGGCGATACGGCCTACGCCGGGGCAGCGCGTTTTTTCTGGCAAACGGTGACGGCCAACCGAACCGTGGCAATTGGCGGCAATAGCGTGAATGAGCATTTTAACAAAGTGTCCGATTATCAGCTCCTGATCGGAAGCATAGCGGGCCCGGAAACCTGCAATACCTATAATATGCTCAAGCTGACCCGCGAGCTCTATGTGTCGGAAGGGCGACCGGCATACCTTGACTATTATGAGCGGGCGCTGTTCAATCATATTCTTTCCAGCGAGCATCCCACCCGCGGCGGCTTTGTCTACTACACCTCTATGCGTCCCCGGCAATATCGTGTTTATTCCCAGCCGCAGGAATGCATGTGGTGCTGTGTGGGTTCAGGTATGGAAAACCATGGCAAATACGGTGAGCTGATCTACAGCTATAAAAACAATGACCTCTTTGTAAATCTCTTCATTGCTTCACGACTGAACTGGAAGGAAAAGGGATTGGTGGTTTCGCAGCAAACCCGCTTCCCCGACGAAGAAACTACCAGGCTCAGGATCGAAGCTGCCCAGCCCCACTCGTTCAGCATTCATATTCGCTATCCGGTATGGGTGAACGCGGGCCAACTGGAAGTGAAAGTGAATGGAACGATTCTTCCGGTTACCGCAGGGCCCGATGCCTGGGTCAGCATTCATCGCATTTGGAAGAAGGGCGACCTGATTGAAGTGCATCTGCCCATGAAACTTACCACAGAATCACTGCCCGGCAGCGCCGAGTATATCGCTTTTTTGCATGGCCCGATCGTGTTGGCTGCAAAGACTGATACCACGTTGCATGACCGGTTTGTCGGCGACGGCAACCAATGGGGAGGTTACCGGGCGACAGGAAAGACTTTCCCGCTGGATTCCATGCCCATGGTGATCGCGCACGATGCAGATCCCGCCAGCTACCTCAAACCGGTTGCAGGGAAACCTCAAACCTATACGGCGCCAGGCCTGATTCATCCTGCAGAATTCGGGAGCCTGGAACTGATTCCTTTCTACAAATTGCATGATGCACGCTATGTGATCTACTGGAAAAGGCAATCCGCCAACTGATACGTCTTATCTTCTTCACCCCGCAATCACCACACGCCATTTATTCCGGTACACGACATGGCCATTGGGTTGAACGTATGGTTGAACCGCAGCGTGGATGGTTTCCCATGCTTTCGTCAGGCCGCTATTTTCGATAGCCCGCGCTACGGGACCTGCAGAGCCCAGGCCCTTTACCGCGATATCGGTATCCGGATAATCCCAGATAGAAGAAACATCCGTGCTTTGGATATGGCTGAAGCCGGCTTCGCCCAGGAGGGTTTCCAGCCGTTTGTTCTCCGTAAGCGCAAAAGGACCTGGCGCGCCGGGCGGTGGAGGAGGCAGCAGGCTACCGACGGCTTTGAGGTAGGTCGCCGCTTCGCAATCGGCGGGGTTGCCCCAGATCATGGTAGCGAACTGTCCGCCCGTTTTGAGCACGCGCCTTGCTTCCCGAAGCGCTTTAACGGTATCGGCGGCATACTGAAAGGAATTGAAGCCGCAGACGATATCGAAAGTGTGGTCGGCAAAGGGCAGCTCTTCCATCTCGCCCACCATCACGTGAGCGGCCGGTACCCGCCGCCTGGCTTCGAGCACGAACTCCGGCGTGGCGTCGATACCTGTTACGTCAGCGCCCATTTTCGAAACGAGGCTGCAGAAAAGCCCTGTGCCGCAGCCGATATCGAGCAACTTCATGCCCGGTTTAATAGTCAGTGATTTCAGGGCAAAATCATAGCCCGCCCTGCTGGTAGGTTCCTGTATCTCTGCCCAATCTTTCGGGCGCTGGCCCCAAAGTCTGCCCTGTAATGCTTGTGATCCCATAAATTCTTGTTTCTCTAAAGTTAACGATTTTGGATCGGCGGGTTTTAAGGAGATCGGTGAAAAGGCTTTTACTTCCCCTTTACGACCGGCGGGATCCAGCAATTGCTCAACTGGTTACCTCTTAACAGTTCTGGAGGGGTTTTTCTGGTAAGCTTCAGGTGAAACCACGGTGGTACCGATACAAATCTTCAAATAAATTAGATCGGTTCTGCTGTAATTAAATCATTCAGCGGGTTTCCATATTTAGAAACATTAATTTATCTTTGATGAAAGCCATAGCGAGATATTTTGAAACACGTTTTTTGGAGGAGGCAGCCAGGTTTGTCGACGAACTTGATTCCAAAGCCATTAAGAAGGTTCTTTATCATATCGATCTTGCAGAGCAGACAAACGATCCTAAACTATTCAAAAAACTCCAGGGTGAAATTTGGGAATTTCGCACAAGCTTTGCCGGACTTCAAATCAGGTTGCTGGCGTTCTGGGATAAAACGGATCGAATGAAAACGCTTGTTTTTGCAACGCATGGGTTTTTAAAGAAAGAACAGAGAACACCGGCTAAGGAAATTGCAAGAGCCGAAAATATCAGAAGAAATTTTTTTGCGCAGAAAAAGCCAAGATCATGACAAAAATAAAATCTTACTCTCTTTCTGAAATGAAAGATAAACACCTCGGCAAAATCGGTACGCCGCGGCGGGACCGGTATGAATATGAGCTGAATATGGATGTTTTGGGCAAAATGATTAAAGCAGCGAGGCGGGAAAGAAATCTGACTCAGGAGCAACTCGGTAAGCTGGTGGGGGTGCAAAAAGCACAAATTTCAAAACTGGAAAGCAGTGCGAACAGCGCCACCATCGATACGGTATTGAAGGTGTTTACGGCTTTGAAGGCCGACATTCGTTTTTGGGTAACCATCGAAGATCAGCGGCTGCAACTGGCCTAACGCTATTTACAGCCAAAGAAAAAATGATGAAGCTCCTGCTAACTTCTGCCGGCATCAGCAACAAGAGCATCCATAATGCGCTGGTTGATCTTCTGGGCAAGCCGGTTGCCGAGGCCAGCGCCCTTTTCGTGCCGACAGCGATATATGGTATACCCAACGGCGGAGAGATCGTCCGGCGGGTGATCAAAGGATCCCTGGGCGATCCTTTCTGTGAACTGGGCTGGAAATCGCTGGGATTGTTAGAACTCACGGCGCTGCCCAGCATCAAACGGGAGCTCTGGGTTCCTATGCTCCATGAAACCGATGCACTGCTGGTTGGCGGCGGCGACTGCCAGTATCTGACCTACTGGATGCAGCAATCGGGCCTGGCCGACCTGCTGCCGTCGCTGTTGCAGAGGACGGTCTATGTGGGCCTGAGCGCCGGGAGTATGATCATGACGAGCTTTGGAACGACTTACGGCAACCATCCACTGCCGCCCGAAACCGATAAATCGCTGGGATTCGTTGACATTGCGCTGCATCCGCACCTGGACTATCCAACGTTTCCGCAGAATTCCCTGGCTAATTTGGAAAAATTGGCCGCCACTTTGCCTACCCCGTCTTATCTGATCGACGATCAGACCGCCATTAAAGTGACCGATGGCAACATTGAAGTCATTTCCGAGGGGCATTGGAAGCTGGTTAGTCCCTGATATCGCTGATATATTCATCATCCCCAGCCTCGAACGCCGCATAACGACCTGCGATGTTGATTATATCGCCGGGTTTTTCCAGTATAATCGGCCATTTAAACGATAGTTGCAGCTCAGCGGGCCGCAGACAGCAGGCAGGAGTCTACCGTCAGAATACGGGTTCATCTTTCTTCCCGCTTTAATCTTAACAGCGGGCATCCCATAAAAAACCATATCGTTGAATCCAACGAGATGGTAACTATGGGAAGTACAGAACTGGCGGCTAATTTATTTCGTGCCACGCAAACCGAAGAAAAGCTGTGAAGGGGAAATGTAAAAGGCAAGCAGAACGCCAACCAAAACCATTTTGAAGTAGGCAAAAAAGTACGCAAAACCATTAATGAACTTGGGGGAACCATGCCTGAAAACCTGCCTGTGGCGGACAGTATTAAAAAGCTGGGAAAAGCTGTTAGACCAAAACAATTGAAATCCCAAAAGAAGAAATAACCGGCATGCTCTAAGCAAGCAAATTTCCGTTTCGTTATACGCCAAAGACGGCTCTGTCTGGACGAACCGGCAGCAAGAAATTCACAGAAGGAAAAATAAGCCGATCAGATGTTTCAAGAAATTGCCTACTATCAATTGCTGTCATCAGACCAGGTCGTTATATCTGAGAATTGGCTACAGGTGGCAGATAGCCACTGGGGGCCATACCGCCCAACACCTGAACGTATTCTCGAGCATCCTTATTTCTGTATAGTGCCAGGCGCATTTAAGCGTTATTCAGCCTGGATCGACGAAAAAGAAGACCTGAAAAGCCATGGCATATCAACCAATGATCATATATGGGCACAGGAATTTGAAGAGGAAATGCCCCTGATTCCTATGGAGCAATTGAAGCCGGCTGAGGAGTTGCCCGGTGAGTTTTCCATAGTCGAGCGATTTGATACACGGGAATTGCTCCTGTTTTGGTTTGGTCAAAACCATTTTAACGACCCGGATCAGTGGAAGAAGTTGGGATTGACAAATAAGCTATTTAATCTTCTGCCGGCTAATAGCAATTATTATGACCGCAGCCTCATTTGCACCTGCGGTCAGGCTGGCTGCGATAACCAGGAAGTCTGGTATATAAAACACCCGGAAAGTTACCGTATCCCCTTTATCATCGGCCTGGATACCAGGCTGGTTTTTGACCTGCATCATTTGGATCTGGAAAGCGGCCATTATGATGGCTTCTCTTTCTGCTTTGAATCCAAAAACTTCGATTTGTTTAAAAAGACCCTGTTCGCCAATGGGGAAGCTATTTCAGAATACGGAAAAAGGGAGCGTGTGGTTTAATATCCTTATACATTTTGAAAAAGCTGAACGGCGAATTGACAATACTTGATGATGAGATCCCTGTCAAGGTCAAATTCAGTTTGGTTCCCTAAGTAGTTGCCACAATCCGGAGTAAAACACTGATTTGCATGAAGTTCCTTTACTGAGAGGCATTTAAAATGTTTTTTTGATACCAATATCACATAGGCATTTGGATATGGGTAGTTGCCTTTCAGTCCTTCGTAGTTAAAATGGCCATCTGCGCGAAACTTTACCTCTATAAAATGAACCTTCTTGGTTTGTCTATGCTGAACCACCAGATCGGGCATCCTGCGAATGACCTGGGCGGTATCTGATTTTACCCTCTTGAGCGTTTCCACAATCCCGGGAACAGTATTTTCCATTCCATAAAGGTAAACTTCATAATCCATGGCATATTCCCATTGGTGGAGCGGCCCGGCTGAGCTGGCATAGGAGGTTTTAAGCCTTATAACGTGCATAAGCTGCTTCTATTGCAGAACCATTGTTTTACTGTATTCCCTTTATTCAAGCCAACTTGCTCTGAAATGAGAAGCTCAATTTCAGCCAAAGCAAGGAATGAGGCGACAGGGGATATACATTAGCAAATGAAGTCAAAATTGTTCTAGCCATTTTTTAACTGTATGCCTATGTACTTTCAACTTCTTTGCAATTTCAATCTGTTTTGCACCAGCCAAAACCTGTTCTTTTATAAACTCAGCATGCTTCGCTAACAAAGGGTTTTTCTTTTTGCTGCCAATAGGCCTTCCAAGCCTTACACCCTCAGCTTTCTTTCTGGCTAGCGCTTCTTTTATGCGCTGGGATATCAAAGTGCGTTCAATTTCGGCAGATAAGCCGAAGGCAAATGCCAATACCTTTGAGTTAATATTATCGCCTAATTCATACCGTTCTTTAATGGCATAAACTGTTACCTGCTTTATCATACACTGATGCAGTATGCTCATAATCTGCATCAAATTCCTGCCCATGCGAGAAATTTCAGACACGATTAAAACATCATTGCTTTTTAAATTATTCAGCAATATTCCAAATAAGCGTTCCTGCAAACCTTTTCTGGAACTAATAGTTTCATCCACCCATTCATTGATCGTAAAATTACGTCGTTGCGCAAATTGTTTGATTTCATATCGCTGATTTTCTGTTGTTTGCTTATCAGTACTTACCCGTACGTATGCGTAAATCATTTTTACGGGCAATGTAGAAATATAACACCAGTTTTTTACCAACCAGAAGTGTTTTATTGTAACTGGGAATTCATTAGCTTATTTAACGGCTTTTTTTAATTCAAAAATTTTTCGGTTTACTTTTAAAAAATACTTCCCTGAATTGTTAGGCGACACCAGCGAACTAAGCAAAGTATTTTTTGAGACAGTTGCTGTAAAAGAAGTTGATGAAGAAATCAATCTTGAATTTGAACAGCTGATTAATGATGTTATCAGTTTAAAAAGACAAAATCTGCCGAGCACAATAGCAGAACAACAAATACAGAGTAAATTAGTCGAACTTTATTCGCTAACTGAAGACGAGATCGCACTTATCGAATCTTCTGAAAACGTTGCCGCTGCTACATTTTTCACAATGAATGATCTTTCAGAATCAGTCAGTTCATAAAGGTCATAGATTTTTTCGTCAATTTCCTTCTCAAGAAAGATTGTATCTGCTTTGTTAGCCTTCAATGCAATCATTTCATCTACCTTTTCTTGAAACCATGCTTCATTGGTCGTTGGCTTGATTGTAATGTTTTCAAAAAACACTTTTCTCAATTCCCTTGTTTCTCCCAGTAGTTCAGGAAAGTCATCTTTGTAGGCAAATTTAAAAATACTGGAATTTAAAAACGCAGTGAGGTATACTAGATGTGCACCTGTAAGAATAAATGATTTGTCGTTGGTAAAAAACTGGTGTTTATCGTATACAAACGGAAGAAACTTAGTCATATTAGGATAGATGATTTTGGGCTTAAGAAAATCGTTATAGTACGAAAGACTATCCTGTGTTTCAAACCATTCATAAGAACCGCTTTTTCTACCTTTCCATTTGCCAAGTTTCTCATTGTAATCTTTTGGTTTAGGCGTAATTCTTTCCTTGAATGCAGTCAAATATCTTTTTATGGCTGGAAAATTATTTATATTTAGACTGAGTGACGGGAAAGTACCTATTAACCATAAGCCGGCCCATTCCGGAACATAAGCCTTGATATCCTCTCCTCGCAATAAGGGCTTAATGATTATTTCACTGTTTGGATCTTCCTTTATTAATCTATTTCGAGTTTGTGTGTCTATTACAAATGCTTCATTAAACCCAGTTTTTAAGCCGTAATTAATTTGTATATCCCAATCTTTTAAGG
>DASZRP010000038.1:0-3551 GCA_035548895.1 Puia sp.
CGGTAAACTTTACACTGAAATATCTGGTAAACTATGGAGTGAAATATCCAAAAAGTGAGCCGACTCAAAAAACAAAACCTAAAAAAGTAAATAAAAACGCTCCCGCCTTCAATGTCCGGCAACTGGCCTTCGCTCACCTCAAAACAGACCTCTTCCAGATCCCGGGTGTCAGCCATAATACCATCCTGTGCTTTCTCTGCAATATGGGGAACGATATCAGGCGCTTTGCCTCGGCCAAACAATTTGCCAGCTGGCTTTTTCTTGTACCCAATAACAAACTAAGTGGCGGACGACTGATCAGCAGCAGAACCCCAAAAGGAAAGAACCGCCTGGCCATAGCCCTGCGACAGGCCGCCAACAGTATCGGAAATCAAACCTCCCATCCCCTGGCGCCCTTCTTCAAACGCATCGCTTACCGGAAAGGCCGAAATGCCGCCATCACTGCCACTGCCAGAAAATTCGCCGTCATCTTCTGGCATATGATCACCAAAAACCAACCCTATCTCCAATACGATACCCTTACCCTAACGGAACAAAGAAAAAATGCCCAGGTGAAGAACATAAAAAAACGACTCTTCAAACTAAATCTCACCAAAACTGAAATGGATAACCTCTTTAAAAACACTTCTCTCCCAGAAACTTAGATATCGGTTGTACAGAAACACGTTCCAGTTCTGGGTTTCATTACTTACCCAAATATACAAATACCCGCTCTTAGTAACCGGAATGCTCGTGATGATCAGGCTGTCCAGCACATCCGCAGAACGAACCGCAATGGCCCCGCTCTGGGGATAGCTGCTCACATATTTCAACTGCTCGTCCAGCAATATCCAGTTCAAATAGGCTTTGGGCTTGCCTGCCGGGTCTGGTTCATTATTGGTCAGAAAACTGTTCAGGGCATCGAAGATCGGACCGGAACTGGGGTTGTTCAGATCTGTAAGGCTTCCCTTGCCGCCTGCTGTCATATCTACAATACCGGTAGCCAGTGAGGTGATCACGTCTGTCAGCGAACCGCTGGTGTCTCCCTTAGTATTGTTCCGGTAATAGTCCTTTACCGCAATGTCTATCCTGTCCCCGCTCATCACCTTCAGCAAGAGAGATGGACCCATCTTATGAGCCCCTGCTGAACCGCTGACCCTGAATACGGTATAGTTGGGGTTCGTGAGACTGACATCGGTTGGATAGCCGTCGGCGGTGGCTCTGGCTGTTGCCGTTTCTACGAGGTTCGTGAAAAGCTGACTTTCCGTAGCGCGGTAGGCCGCTTCTCCACTCGCCAGGTATTTGGCGGTGTCTTTCTGTTGGGTCAGCAGTACCCTGGTGTTTCCCAGGTGATCCTTTTCAAAGTAGTCGTATTCGAAGCCGTAGGCTGAGTAGCCATTCGTGTACTTATGGTATGCCCATCTGGCCCTGCCTTCTTCATGGGCAATAAATTGCAGCGTGTCGTTCTTGTAAACGCAGGGACCCATATACAGTGTCGTCGTTTGCACCTGGTAGGCGTCGTTGCCATGGCATCTGCATCTGAAATGTTCTCCCCGTCCGCTTTCATAGAATGCCAACTACTATTCAGAATTGATCTATTTCATTCGCTTTCAAATTCAACTCACTTCTTACTGCCCATTTGAAGGTAACGCCCGTATCGCGAGCCCTCAAACGATAACAATGATTTCCCTTTTTATCAATAATTCTCCAGAATCTTATAATTGCCACTTTTTGAAATCACTAAGAATACGCCTGTGCTTATGTCCGTCGCCGGAATAGCAATATAAAATATCAATACAACAAGATTTGGATCTTTGTTTCTCTTCGAAAGCTCGGGCATCAATATTGACCCGTATTTCTTTAAGTTCCCTCCAAAATTATCCTGGAAATAAGGATTAAAAATACTGGCTTTAAATTGCTTATTCAGGACGGTATCATGATTATTTATCAGTAAAACATTGGAAGCAAAGCCATAAGTCGTATAGTCGTGTGGGGGTTTTTCGTCTAACACATACGTGCTTGGCACGACTATCGTATCACTTTTTAAACAATAATATTTTAAATGAAAATGGAGACTATCGCCGTCACTATTAATAAACGTTGTATCAATTACCTTTAAATCATTGTACGTCCTTGACAGTCGTTTCCTTTCCTCTGCAGGTGTCGGTGTATCATCAATGCTATCCGTTCCAGATACCAAATCCATTTGATTAGTATCTTTCCCTTCGCCATTGGTGTCGCTTGCTTGATTCGGTATTTTAGACGAATCACCAGTTTTTATTAATGATGAATCCGCGGACTGATTCTTTGAGTTCAAATTACAGCCAACCATCACAATTAAAAAAAACACTTTTAGTATTTTATACATTTTATATGCTTTTAACGGATGCCGAACTTAACGCCGGACATCGGAAACTATACTTTCTTTTAATGCCCTGCTGCCAATTGCTGAGCTCGTTGCCGGTAATCGGCTGCAGCGTTGTTCAATCCCTTATCGCTGCACTGTTTTGCAACATTCATCAATCGGTCATACTCCTTTTGATCATACTTAACAGGTTGAGCCGGTGCATCAGGTTTTGTGTCCCATTTCTTAAATGAACCAACATCATATCTCGCTTTCCCATTCGTAACAACCTCGGATTCTCTTGGCCCACTAGGCCCACTTCCATCATTCTTCTTTGGATCGCCACCAGAATCTATCATTTTTAAGTTTTTAATGGTTCCGTCATCATTTAGTTCAATTGCGGTAACCATTCCAATATGTGTATCACCATTTAATGTTACCAAATTTCCAGGCACAACATCTTTTGGATCGACGTCTGGTAGATTATTATCGATATTCGTTACTCCATTGCTATTTCCAGAATTTGGATCTTTTTCTCCTCCTGCTTCGATCCCTTTTGCAACTAGTCCTGAGCAGTCAATTTTAGAGCCGTAGCCGCCCTTACCCTTGGCCCCCATGTGGTAGGTATTGCCATTACCGTCATTATTTGCTTGTACCCATTTTTTTAATTCTCTTAGAGCGGCGTTTCTTTGTGCAGTATCTTGTCCATCAGGATCAATAAATCTGATTGGATTATCAACTGCATAGTTGTAAGGAGACCATCTTCTGTTTTTATCTGACAAGGGATCTATCACGCTCCACCTTCCAATCTGCGGATCGTACATTCTCGCTCCATAATCATATTCATCCAGGCCTGTTCCGTCAGTAAACTCCCCGGTCTGCAGTTCCTTGCCATTGTATCTGTACTTGTTTTCTGCATAGTACGGTTTAAGGGCTTTGGATGACAGCGCTGCTATCGTAAGCCCGAACGGATAGTAATGCGTTTCTTCCAGCAAAGGACCTGTATAATGGGTCACACTCAAATTATCGAAGAAAACGTCCCAGCCTTCCGTTTCATTGCTTACCCAAATATATAAATACCCGCTCTTATTGAGCGTAAGGCCCGTTGTGCCCAGCGGCCCCAGCGCATTCGCGCTACCTACTACCTGGGCATTGCTCTGCCCGTTGTCGCTCACGTATTTCATCTGCTCATCCAGCAGTATCCAGTTCAGGTAAGCCTTGGGCTTGC
>DASZRP010000039.1:0-1870 GCA_035548895.1 Puia sp.
CCCCACCAGCCATCGGAATAATGCAGCACCTCATGCAATACAAATTCGTTGATGAGCAATTGCCCGTACAGCTGAACGACATGCCCGATATTGGCCTTGGCGTCGAGGCCCACCGTGGTTTTATCCGGGCTCCCGTTCTCCTGCTGGGCAGCCACCAGGAAGATGATGGGATTGAGGTAGGAGAAATCAAAATAATTGGCCCTGCTGAACACGACATTATCGTAGAGCCCGAGATTCAGCCACTTTGTTGCATTGATACTGAGGTGATGAACCGCCGCATATTTTTTTGGATACAGGTAGTCGCCTTTCTGGTGCTGGCTGATCAGCTCCATGAACATAATATCATAGTTCAGTTTCCAGATCCTCGTATTGAATTTCAAAAAAAGATAAGGCGCCGAGTAGTCGCTCAGGAAAAGACTCCGGTATCCATTGCCGATGAAGTTCTTGTCGTATCCAAACTGCGCCGTAAAGTATTTCCAGAAATCGACATTGATCGATCCCCGCGCATCAAAATAATCGAAGGCCGTCGTCTTGAAAGGCTTGTAATAACCGGCGCCGGGAACGGCAGGAAAGCCGCTGGCTGTAACCCGGTCCTGGAAATAGGTGGGGCCTCGCTCCTGGTTATCGGTGATATAACTGGAGAACCCCAGGTGATTGGCGATCAGTCCCCGAAAGGTCAGTCCCTTGGAGTTTAAAAAAACATGCTCGTTGTTCCCGGTTTCATACGACTGCTGTTCCTGCAGCACCGGGTTGATGGCCATAAAGAAATCCTTGGCATTCACTTCCAGAAAGTTCGCCTTGGTCTTGTAGAATGTATTCCACAACGGATGCTTGCTTTTAAAGGATTCCTTGCTGCCGGTAACCCACTCACTGTTGTTCATTAACAGGCTTTGCAGCGTAGCCCGGTCTGTTTTAGAAAGATGATAGAAATAGTCGTAAGGATAAAATTTATCGAGCGAATCGGCCATCTCCGCAACTTCAACAGCTACTTTCCGCGTAAGCGGCTTGGGGGTGTATACATTTAAGTCTGGATTATCCTGGAGCAGAATGCCGAGGCGGTCGAGGAAGTGTTCATAGGGCGATCCCTGGGGCAGGTAAGTGGATTGTGTGAAACCGGCAGCCGGCAATATCAGAAATATCAAAAGCCTTGCAGCGGTTTTAATAAATTGCACCATGTAAGCTTTACCATTTCGATTCAAGATATGCAAAATTACCTGATTAAGAATATTTCCATCGTTAACGAAGGACGCGTTTTCAACAGCGATCTGCTCATTAAAGACGGAAGAATTGCAAAGATAGATCAGGTCATCAATGCAAAGGAGAAGCCAATCGAAATCGACGGTGAGGGCTTGCACCTGCTTCCCGGTTGTATCGACGATCAGGTTCATTTCCGCGATCCCGGGCTCACGCACAAAGCCGATATCTATTCCGAATCACGGGCAGCAGTAGCCGGCGGTGTCACTTCGTTCATGGATATGCCCAACACCCTGCCGCCGGCCTTTACACAGGACCTGCTGGAAAATAAATATGCCATTGCCGCTAAGAATTCACTGGCCAACTATTCATTTTATATGGGCACTTCCAACGATAACCTCGAGGAAGCGCTCCGCACCAACGAAAAGAAAAATGAGGTCTGCGGCATCAAGATCTTCATGGGCTCATCTACCGGAAATCTGCTGGTCGATAACTACCTCACCTTAGATAAACTATTTGCCGGTTGCGAGGTCTTGATCGCCACGCATTGCGAAGACGAAAATGTTATCCGGCGCAATATGGAAAGGATCAAAGCGGAGCAGCGCGGACTGACCGCCGCCGATCATCCGCTAATCCGCGACGACGAAGCCTGCTTTGAATCTTCGCTCACAGCGAT
>DASZRP010000040.1:0-22816 GCA_035548895.1 Puia sp.
CGAACACCCCGCCGTTGGCATCGAAGGCGGCCACATAGAGGATGGTATCTTCCGTGCCGAGAAAAGCGGAAAGCTTTTTTTCCAGTTCCTTATGAATATCCTGGGTGCCGCAGATGAACCGGACGCTGCTCAGCCCGTAACCGCGTTCATCCAGCCACCGATGGGCTGCCTGCACTACCCGTGGGTTAGAAGAAAGGCCGAGATAATTGTTGGCGCAGAAATTCAATACCGGCCGGCCGTTTGCTATAATTTCCACACCTTGCGGGCTTTCTATGATCCGTTCTGTTTTAAACAGCCCTGCCTGGCGAATTTCTTGCAGTTGGGCAGCAATGCGGTTTACAAATGGTTCATTCATGGCAATTATTTTTACCCTGAGGGATATTCAAAGTTAGTGTAACTTTTTCCTTGCTCCTGCGTAATACATAGCGCTTATGACGGCGGATGAATACAATGACTGTGTGAAGCAATATGCAGACGGACTGTACCGGTTCATGCTGAAAACCACCCGGCAGGCAGAGGATGCGCACGACCTGGTGCAATCGGCTTTTGAGAAGCTCTGGGAGCGCCGTAAGGAGGTGAATGCGGCAACCGCCAAATCGTACCTGTTTACGATCGCCTATCATAAGATGATCGACCAGACAAGAAAAGAGCGGCGGATACTGTTTGCTGATAAACTGCCGGAAACAAGGGCAACGGAACGGGGGCCGACACCGGGACTTAAACAGGTGTTGGAACAGGCCCTGGAAAGACTGAACGAACGCCAGCGCTCGCTGGTCATGCTGAAGGATTATGAGGGATATTCTTATGAAGAGATCAGCGTGATCACCGGGTTAAGCCTGGCCCAGGTCAGGGTCAATCTCCACCGGGCAAGGATACAGCTCAAGGAATATTTAGTGAGCATAGAATATGTGCTTTAAAAAAAGAAAATGGACATCAACCGCAATAATTACGAATCTTTCTTCCTGCGCTGGGTCGATTGCGAGCTGAGTGCTTTGGATCGGGAGCAGGTCGAAAATTTCGTCCGGCAGAATCCGGATCTGGAAAAGGAACTCGTCATGCTGCAGCATACCGTGTTGGTTCCGAACGATATTGTTTGCCCGGATAAGGAAAGCCTGTACCGGGGCGAAAAAAGAAGAGCGGTCCCGCTGATCTGGTGGACAGGCATTGCTGCAGGCGTTCTGGCCCTGCTCATCAGCGGATGGCTGTTGCTGAATGGAAATAAAAAAGTATTGGAAAGGAACAATGAACCGGGTCAGCACCTGGTGAAGGCTGAAGCCGGCGCTGCGCCTAAAAGAATTTCCGCAGCTGCCGATCCGGTTCAACCGGAAACTAAACAGGAACAGCCAGGTCGCCTGGCGCCTGCGGATGCCAAAGAACAATTCGCTGCAGGCAGAAGAAAAACGCCATTGCGCATTGAAGATAAAAATGCAGATGGGGTTCAAAAGCAGGCAGCGAATATTGGAAAATACTCCGGGGTTCAGCAGGATCTTTTGGCAGGAACCGATAGGAGGCCTGCGTCTATTGCTATCGATGCTTCTGCTCCTGCACAGAAACCGGCTTTAGTAACGCCCGCAATAAATCATCAACCGCCATCAGCCCATCAGCCGGCTCTTGCCAGGGCCGATACGAATGAAAATACAGATATCGGCGAGGCGGCTATTTTAATCTTTAATGGCAGGGATAATCCGGTAGGCGCCATGCTGAACAAAACGGCAAAGGCCTCTATGCCGCCGGCAACAGATAAAAGAGATAAATCCCGCCGCCACCTGAATATCGGCCTGTTCCAGGTCGATCTGAAATAAGGCCTGGTAAAAAGAAAAAGCAAAATAAATATTGACCCATGAAAAGTAAACTGATCATTATTGCCTTATTGGCTTTTGTATTGCAAGCCCCGGCGCAGGATTCAACCAAAACCAATCTTCCGGACAGCATCGGCGTCCGTTCAGATACTACTCAACCGCATTCGGAAACCAGGAGAGGGTATCACTGGCACGACTGGGATTACTGGCGTCCTTATCCCCGCCGCGCCAAACCGACCAATCTCAGTACCAACTGGTTCGTCGTTGACCTGGGCTTCGCCAATTACAACGACAAAACCAATTATGCGGATCCTTCGGCACAGGCTTTTGCACCCGGTTCATCCGATTACTGGTTCAGTCTGAAAAATAATAAGTCGGTCAATGTAAATATCTATCTCTTCATGCAGCGGCTGAACCTGATCAAGCATGTGGTGAACCTGAAATACGGATTCGGCATTGAACTGAATAATTATCGCTACAGCACTAATATCAAGTACCATTGGGACCCGACGACGGTCGTGATGGACACAGTGCCTTACTCCAAAAACAAACTCGCCGCCGACTATTTCAATATTCCGTTGATGCTGAATTTTAATTTCACGCCCGGTCTCGAAGACGGCTTTGGGCTTAGCGTGGGCGTTAGTGCGGGCTATCTCTATTCTTCCCGCCAGAAGCTGGTGAGCGATGAATTCGGGAAACATAAATACCACGATGACTTCGATCTTCGCCCCTGGAAGCTATCCTGGGTAGCCGAGTTGCTACTTGGGCCGATTAAATTTTACGGCTCTTACGCTACGCAAAGCATGTTTAAGAAAGGATTGGATCAAACACCTTACACCGTGGGCATCCGGTTGAGCAAGTGGTAAAATTTCCTTAAAATGGAAACAGTTCCCGGTATGGAAGAAATCCCATCCGGACGCTGACGAACAGTGACGGTCATCCTTCTTTTTTGTTAATCTGTCGAATAAATTGTCAACACAAAAAATATATCCGGATCGGGCAACGTTGAGGAGAGATAAAAAATCCCCCTATGCGTGTTCAGAAAATGATTCTTGTGGCGCTGACTGCCGCCAGCTTGCTGGCTTTTCGTTCTGCAGGTACAGCGAGAGTTTCTCACAAGCGTTTTTTTCATCCCCAGGTCAACGGAACGGTTTCCGTTGTGATAATTAAAGAAACCTACGAGCTTAAAGTGTACGATCAGGATGGCTGGTATGCCACTTATCCGGTCGTCTTCGGGAGCAAATCGCTCGACGATAAGATGATGGAAGGAGATCGTAAAACACCCGAAGGACTATATCATATCGCTTCCAAGCGTCCTCATGAAAAATGGGACAAGATGATGCTCATCGACTTCCCGACTTCGGCGGATATGGAAAAATTCAAGGAGCGCAAAGCGCAGGGGCTGATCCCGAAGGGCGCTAAGATCGGCGGAGGCATCGCCATACATGGTACCTGGCCTCATGATGATATCGCCGTGGATATGTATCAGAACTGGACCAATGGCTGCATTTCGCTGAAGAACGAGGATGTTGACGAGCTCTACGATATGCTGCCCGTAGGCGCTCAGGTGCTGATCAAGAAAACGGAAACCGAATAATCAGATCCTTCCGTTCCTGATTTCTTCCACTACAGTTGGATCGACAAGCGTACTTACATCACCCAGGTTGTCTGTTTCTCCTTCAGCAATTTTGCGGAGGATGCGTCGCATGATCTTCCCGCTGCGTGTTTTCGGCAGGCCCCGTACAAATTGTATTTTATCCGGCCTCGCAATGGGGCCGATAATCTTGGTGACGGTTTCAGTCACACTGCTTTTTTCAATGGTCATTTCCGAATTTTCCGCTCCCAGAATAACGAAAGCATAGATGCCCTGTCCTTTGATATCGTGAGGGTATCCGACCACGGCGCTTTCTACCACCGCCTCATGCATGTTGATAGCATTCTCCACTTCGGCCGTTCCGATGCGGTGCCCGCTCACATTCAGCACATCGTCCACGCGGCCGGTAATGCGGTAATTACCTTCGGCATCGCGGAAGGCGCCGTCGCCGGTGAAATACATGTCGGGATAGGTGGCGAAATAATTCTTCCGGCATCTTTCATGATCGCCGTAAGTGCTGCGGATGATCGAGGGCCAGGGAAAACGCAGGCAAAGATTTCCCACCACGGTTGGACCGATCGCGTCGGGATGGAACACACCATCCTTCGCAGCATCTGAACCTTTAATCGTTTTTCCCTCATCGTTCACTAATACCGGGAAAACGCCGGGCAGGGGCAGGGTGGCGAAAGAAGGTTTCTCTTTGCTGATGCCCGCCAGGTTGGAGATCATGATGCCGCCGGTTTCGGTCTGCCACCAGGTATCCACGATCGGGCACCGGCCTTTGCCCACATGCTCATGATACCAGTGCCAGGCTTCTTCATTGATCGGTTCACCCACGGTACCCAGCACGGTCAGGGAACTGAGGTCTTTGTTCTTGAGGGGCTCAAGGCCGAAGCTCATGAGGCTGCGGATGGCCGTCGGCGCCGTGTACAGGATATTCACTTTGTATTTGTCCACGATCTCCCAGAAACGTCCGGGGCTGGGCCAGGAAGGAATGCCCTCGAACATCACGGTGGTAGCGCCAGCCGCTAAAGGCCCGTAAACGGTATAGCTATGACCGGTAATCCAGCCCACATCGGCCGTGCAGAAATAGATTTGTCCCGGCTGATACTGAAATACATTGACGAAGGTATAGGTGGTATAGATCATGTAACCGGCATTGGTATGCACCACCCCTTTTGGTTTTCCGGTTGAACCGGAGGTATAGAGAATGAATAAAATATCTTCTGCCTCCATCGCTTCGGCTGTTGTATCGGCAGGGCTGCCTGCTTTTTTCAATTCTTCCTGCCACCATACATCGCGGCCTGCAACCATGTTCACCTTATTGCCAAGGTGTTTGAGCACGATCACTTTTTTGATATGCGCCGTTTTTTCGAGGGCTTCGTCGATTGTCTCTTTCAGCGGAATATCTTTGGAACCGCGCTTGCCGCCGTCGGCCGTGATCACCACATTGCATTGGGCATCTTCGATGCGGTCGGCAATGCTCTGCGCCGAGAACCCGCCGAATACCACGGAATGAATGGCGCCCATGCGTGCGCAGGCCAGCAGCGCAATGGCTGCTTCCGGCACCATCGGCATATAGATACAAACGCGATCGCCTTTTTTAACGCCGTTATTCCTGAGCACCTGCACAAAGCGGCAAACGGCGTCATGCAGTTCCCGGAAACTGATCACCCGGTTCGGCGTCTTCGGATCATTGGGTTCCCAGATGATCGCCGGCTCATCGCCTTTGCCGGCCGCTATATGACGGTCCAGGCAATTCTCCGTAATGTTGGATTTAGCGCCGGAAAACCATTTCACTTTAGGTTCCCTGAAATTCCATTCCAGCACCTTATCCCATTTTTTCCTCCAGGTAAAATGTTCAGCGACGCCGCCCCAGAATTTCTCCGGATCTTCAACGCTCTGACGATAAGTGGTAAGATATTCTTCGAAGGAACGGATCTGGTAAGGGTAACTCATATGGCGTTTGTAGTTGACAGATGACGGTTGACAGATGACAGACAAATTTAAGGTCATTTACGTTTTTGCGCTTATTAAAAAAATTAATAAAGGCATTTAAATGTACTATCTTAACTCTCCTAAACACTTGCCACCGGTATGAAAATAAATGCCTTCCTGCTGCGCTGCACCCTGATCGCCGCCCTTGGCGGTTTTTTATTTGGATTTGAAACGGCCGTCATTTCCGGGGCAGACAAATCCATTCAGAAATTGTGGTCGCTCGATTCTTTCTGGCAGGGATTTACGGTGGCTTCCAGTCTTATCGGGACCGTGATCGGCGCAGCAATTGCCGGCATTCCCGCGCAGCGCTGGGGAAGAAAGAAAGCGCTCACGATTATTGCCCTCATGTACCTGATCTGCGCCATTGGATGTGCGCTTACCTCAACCTGGATACTTTTCGTGAGCTTCCGGATGATCGGCGGCATCGCTGTAGGCGCGTCTTCGGTAATCGGACCTATGTATATCTCCGAGATCGCACCGGCAAAACTTAGGGGCAGGCTGGCTGCTTCCTTTCAACTCAATATTGTAGCCGGAATTTTCATTGCCTACCTCACCAATTTTCTTTTTGTGCACCTGGGCGACGATGCCTGGCGATGGATGCTCGGCATCATGGTGATCCCGGCAGGGCTCTTCGCTATTTTGCTGCGCGGTATACCCGAGAGCCCACGCTGGCTGGTATTGAATAACCGCGACGATGAAGCCGTTCTTATCTTCAATAAAACCGGCGAAGCGGACGCCATTCACCTGATCCGGGAAGAACACGAACTGTCGAAGCGCGGCATCACTGAAAGCCTTTTCAATGGAAAATACGGAAAGCCGATCTTCTATGCGATCCTCCTGGCGATGTTTAACCAGCTTTCGGGCATCAATGCCATCATCTATTATGCGCCCCGCATTTTTGAAATGGCCGGCTTCGATAAGGCTCAGGCTTATTTGCAGCCGGTATATATCGGCGCGGCCAACCTGTTGTTCACCCTACTGGCGATGACGGTGATCGACAAAGTAGGAAGAAAAACTTTGCTGCTTATCGGCGCCGCGGGCATGATCGTTTTCCTCGCGCTCACCGCCAATGTATTCAATCATCCCGGCGAAGCGAATAAGATGGTGTTGTTCTATTTGCTGGGATTCATTGCTTTTTTTGCCTTCTCGCAGGGCGCGGTGATCTGGGTCTTTATTTCAGAAATATTCCCCAACTCGGTCCGTTCGAAGGGTGCATCGCTCGGCAGCTTCACCCACTGGATCATGGCGGCCATCATCTCCTGGACCTTCCCGGTGATCGTGGAAGGCAGCGCCAGGGGCGGCTTCTACTCCTTCATCTTCTACAGCATCATGACGCTGGTATCGCTCATCTTCATCTGGCGCGTGATGCCGGAAACAAAAGGGCGCAGTCTGGAAGCTATTCAGAAGGAATTGGGAATTGGATAGTAGATGACGGATGATAGATGACAGTTGACAGTTGGTGGTTGATCAATTAAATTGCATCCATTATCTATTTTCTGTCATCTGTCATCTGTCATCTAAATATGTCCATCAAAGTCGAAAACCTCTCTAAACAATACCAGTCCCAGAAAGCCATAGATGCTATTTCCTTTTCCGTGAACCAGGGAGAGATCGTCGGATTTTTAGGGCCGAACGGCGCAGGCAAGTCTACCACCATGAAGATCCTGACCGGTTGCCTGAAAGCCGGCAGCGGCAGGGCTTTTGTCAGCGATATCGATGTCAGCGAAAAGCCGGTACAGGTAAAGCGCATCACGGGGTACCTGCCGGAATCCAATCCGCTCTATGGCGATATGTATATCCGGGAGTATCTTTCTTTTATCGCCGACGTTCACCGGCTCTCCGATAAAAAGAAGACCATCGAAAACATCATCGACACGGTGAAGCTGCGTCCCGAAGTGAACAAGAAGATCAGCCAGCTTTCCAAAGGATATAAGCAGCGCGTGGGACTGGCCGCCGCCCTGATCCACGAGCCCGAAGTGTTGATCCTGGATGAACCGACCACGGGCCTGGACCCGAACCAGATCCTCGAGATCCGCGAAGTGATCCGGGAATACGGTAAGAAAAGAGCCGTGCTGTTCTCAACTCATATTCTTCAGGAAGTGGAGGCCATCTGCGACCGCGTCATCATCATCAACAAAGGGAAGATCATCGCCGACGATTCCCTGAGCCGCCTGAGGCGACAGGAAGACGGTCAGTTGATCCGCCTGGTCCTTGGGGAGAAGATAGCGGATTCGGCATGGCAGTCCGTATCGGGCCTGCGCCGCTGGCGACGGATCAGCGATATGGAATGGGAACTGGAAGGAGAAGACCCTGAAAACTTAAAAAAACAATTACTCGCCCTCTCTTTGCAGAACAATTGGAACCTTGTTTCTTTGCAGTCTGAAAACAGGCGCCTGGAAGATATTTTCAGCGAACTGACCAAATCTTCTAATCATGAGTAATATCAAAGAAATTATTGCGAGACAGATTTTAGACAGCCGTGGCAACCCAACGGTTGAAGTGGACCTGATCACTGAAAAGGGATTTCTCGGACGGGCTGCCGTTCCCAGTGGCGCCAGCACCGGCATTCACGAAGCTGTGGAATTACGGGATGGCGATAAAAAAATCTACCAGGGCAAGGGCGTACTGAAAGCCGTTGCCAACGTCAATACCACCATCGCAGCCAAGCTCAGGGGATTTGAAGTTTCCAACCAGGCGGGACTGGACGATATCCTGATCGCATTGGACGGAACGCCCAATAAAGGAAAGCTGGGCGCCAATGCCATGCTAGCGGTAAGTCTCGCCGCGTCGAAGGCGGCAGCCAAAGAAGCCGGTCTTCCCCTGTTTCGTTATATCGGGGGAACCAATGCAGTGACCCTGCCGATACCCATGATGAATATCCTTAACGGCGGCGCGCATGCGGATAATAAAATCGACTTCCAGGAATTCATGGTGATGCCCGTGGGCGCTTCTTCCTTCAGCGAAGGGCTGCGCTGGGGCGTGGATATTTTTCATAGCCTGAAAGGCGTGCTTAAGAAAAAAGGATTCAGCACCAATGTGGGCGACGAAGGTGGTTTTGCCCCGAATATCCAGAGCAATGAAGAAGCGATAGAGACCGTGCTCGAAGCGATCAAGGCGGCAGGCTATAAAGCCGGTTCTGAAATAGCCATCGCTATGGATGCCGCCAACAGCGAGCTCTGGGATGCCAAGAAGAAGAAATACGTTTTTCATAAGAGCAGCGGCAAAGAGCTCAGCAGCGACCAGCTCATCAAGTTCTGGGAAGGCTGGGTGAAAAAATATCCGATCGTTTCCCTGGAAGACGGCATGGCGGAAGATGACTGGGAAGGCTGGAAGAACCTGACCGCGGCCCTGGGCTCGAAAGTGCAGCTCGTGGGCGATGATATTTTCGTAACGAACGTAGACAGGCTGCAGCGGGGGATCGATACAGAAACAGCTAATGCCCTGCTCGTGAAAGTGAACCAGATCGGAACGCTTACCGAAACTATCAATGCCGTTACCATGGCCCAGCATAACCGGTACAATACCATCATGAGCCACCGGAGCGGGGAAACGGAAGATACCACCATTGCCGACCTGGCGGTGGCGCTGAATTGCGGACAGATCAAGACCGGTTCAGCCAGTCGTACCGACCGGATCGCCAAATACAACCAGTTGCTTCGCATTGAGGAAAAACTGGGTAAAAATGCTATTTATCCCAAGGGAAAAATTACATTTGGTAAATGAGGCAGTTGATCGACCATATTCCGTCCTGGCTGAAGAACAAGTACGTGCTGACGGCCATCGGATTTGCGATCTGGATCCTGTTCATCGACGACCGCGATTTCATTACCACCCATTTCCGGCATGTGCATGAGCTGCACCGGCTGGAGGCCCAAAAAGCCTGGTACCAGGGCCAGATCTCGACCGTACAGGCCGAGCTGGACCAGCTGAAACGCAACCCGGCCACGCTGGAGAAATACGCGCGCGAGAAATACCTCATGAAGAAGGACGGGGAGGATTTGTTTATTGTTCAAAAACCTTTAAATAATAGATGACAGTTGACAGTTGACAGATGACGGACAAAAGCCCCTGTCATCTGTCATCCGTCATCTTCTCTCGATCTGTTTACCCCCAAAAACTTCAGATTTCCCCTTTTATACTAAAATTCCGGTAGTTACGCAATAACGCAAAACGAATAGCGTTTTTACTATCGGACGGATTCAAGTTTTTACTGCTTTCTGATTATTGGACATTCTAAATGGTTTCGCCTATGCAACTCTTTACCCCGGAGGATCTTTTGCGGTATTTGTATAAAGAGTCTTCCCAAGAACTAACCATGGCCATTGAAAAGGCGCTAAAAGAAGACTTTACCCTTCGCGAACGGCTTCAACAAATGGAACTCTCTGTAAATCAAATTAATGTGGAAAAGGAATTAGTGGCTCCGCGCATGGAGGTCGTTTTAAGAGTTCTTCAGTATGCCCGTGAAACGGCTACCGAAGCAGCTTCTCACAGCTAACAGCACACCCTCAATTCCTTAATTTCGGGCTTTCTTCTTCCGATCAATGACCCGGAAACAGCGTTTTGATTTTGTTATAGACTGGTTCAGCAGGCATGCTCCCAATGCGGAGACGGAACTGCTGTACGACAATCCCTATCAGCTTCTCGTATCGGTTATTCTTTCGGCCCAGTGCACGGACAAACGCGTGAATATGGTCACGCCCGCCCTTTTTGCCCGATTCCCAAATCCGGAATCCCTGGCCAAAGCGGATTTTGACCAGGTTTTTCCCTTTATCAGCAGCATTTCCTATCCCAACAACAAGACCAAACACCTGATCGGCATGGCCCAGATGCTGGTGAGGGATTTCAAGGGAAAAGTGCCGCTCACCGTCGACGAGCTGGTGACGCTTCCGGGCGTGGGCAGGAAGACGGCCAACGTGATCACTTCGGTGGTCGATAAACAACCCAACATGGCCGTCGACACGCATGTGTTCCGTGTCGCCGCGCGGATAGGCCTTACCGTTAATGCCAAAACGCCGCTGGCTGCAGAAAAGCAATTGGTTCAATTCATTCCCCGCGAACTTATCCACAAAGCCCATCACTGGCTGATCCTCCACGGCCGCTATATATGCGTGGCAAGAAACCCGAAATGCGATATTTGTGGTTTAAAGTCAGCATGTAAATATTATCACCGGAATATAGATGACAGATGATAGATGACGGATGACAGGTAAAGGTCCGTCTGTCATCTGTCAACTGTCATCCAAACCATGGACTATCGCACCACCTTCCGCTCGTTCATCAATTCCCACTATCTCAGTGAGGGCATCCGTATAACGGTGGGGCTTACGCTACCTGCCATTGTCGGGTCTTACCTGAATCATGAATCCGCGGGAATTGCTATGTCGCTGGGCGCGAGCTGCGTGATCATGGTCGACCACGCCGGTCCGGTTCACCACCGCAGAAATGCCATGATCGCCTGCAATGCGGCCATCTTTCTCATTGCCCTGTTCATGGGACTGGTTTCAGTGTCCCCGCTCATTACCGGCATCCTGATCGCCGTCTGTTGTTTTATCTTTTCCATGGGCGGCGTGTATGGCGCCAGGGCGGGATCCGTCGGATTGGCAGCGCTTTTCGTGATGGTGCTGAGCCTGGAAGACCGCCTGCACAGTTGGGAAATATTATACAACGCCATTTACATTCTGGCGGGCGGCATCTGGTATATGCTGTTCAGCCTTTCGCTTTACGGTTTCAGGCCTTATCGCGTAACGCAGCAGGCCCTGGGCGATTGTATCCAGGCAACGGCCGGTTATCTCAGGCAACGCGCGGCTTTTTACGGAACTGATCCCGATTACGATGCCATCTATTCTGCGTTGCTCAGCATGCAGGTGGACATTCATGAAAAGCAGAACCTGATCCGAGAGATGATCCTCAAGAGCCGGGACATCGTAAAGGAGTCCACTAATACGGGTCGCGTCATCCTGCTTATGTTCCTCGACACCATCGACCTGTTCGAGCAGGTGATGAGCTCGCAGCCCGACTTCAGGCTGCTTCATGCACATTTCGATCGCTCCGGAATGCTGGAACGGTTTCATCAGCTGTTGCTTTCCGTATCCGATGAGTTAAACGAAACCGGCATCGCCATCAAGAGCGCAAAAGCGATGACGATCAATAATCACCTCGACAGCATGCTGCGGGACCTTAAAAATAATTTCGACAGGCTGCGCGACGACGAACGCGATGCGTCTAATGTAGAAGCCTTCATTGCCATGCGCAATGTGCTGAACGGACTGGAAGAGATGATCTCCCGCATTCATACCATCCAGCAGTATAGCAGCTACGACCTGAAAGAAAGCAAAAGAGCGGCAACGGAAGCCGACTACGACCGCTTTGTAACCCACCAGGATATCGACGGGAAAGTATTGCTGAACAACTTCAACTGGAAATCCAATAGCTTCCGGCATGCATTGCGGGTTACCGTGGCGACTACCGTAGGTTATATTGTATCCAGGTTTTTCCCTTTTGGGCACAGCTACTGGATACTGCTCACCATCATTGTAATTCTGAAACCGAATTACAGTCTCACGAAAAAAAGAAACTACGACAGACTTATCGGCACCATTATCGGAGCGGGGATCGGCGCACTGATCTTATTCCTCATACCGAACCAGCATGTGGTTTTTGGCATTATGATCCTGCTCATGATCCTGGCCTATAGCTTCATGCGCCGGAAGTACCTGGTGTTCGTGATGCTGATGACGCCCTATATTCTCATCCTCTTTCATTTGCTCAATCCCGTACACTTCCGCGTCGTGATCGGCGACCGACTGTTAGACACAGCCATTGGTTCGGGGATTGCTTTCCTGGCCAACCTGCTGATCGCGCCGGCCTGGGTGCAGGAAACCTTCTCCGAATATTTTGTCCGGATGATCCGGGCGACGAAACACTATTTTCACGACGTGGCCACAGCCTTTACCGGCGTAACGGTCGATATCAACGAGTATAAATATTCGAGGAAAACCGCCTATGTGGAGCTCGCCAATATTACCGATGCGTTGAACCGCATGCTGACTGAGCCCAAACGAAAACAAAAAAACCCCGCCGTCTTTCATCAGTTCGTCGTGCTGAACTATATGATGATCTCTCATATTGCTACCCTGGCTTCCTACTGGCGTGGAGGAATGCCTGTGCCTGCAGATGCAGACTATCAACCCGTAATCGATGCCATCGAGGCAAACCTGACCAGGGCAGAGATCCGGTTGCAATCTGATTCCCTGCTTTTGGCGGGCCCGGCGGAAGAAAACGTAAAAGCAAGACCCGAACCGGCTTCTGCGGAAACGACTGTGAAGGCAGCCCTGAGAAAGATCAATGATCGGGTGAACACCATGGTCGACCAGCGTAAAGCAGAACTCGAGCAGGGCATCGAAGACAGCGTTATCCGCCGGCGGCTTACCCTGGTGAAGGCGATCAATGATCAGTTTAATTTTATCTCTAAGATTTCGTTCGACATCATTAAGATAGTTGACAGAGTAGATGACAGATGATAGATGACAGATGACAGTCTTTCGGTGAATCAGGGTTGTCGGAAATGGATAAGCCTCATTATATAAAAAGCCTGTCATCTGTCATCTATCATCTGTCATCTACATTAAATTACGATATTGCATCAATGAACATACTGAATGGCTTAAGCGAATGGGCAGTCGGCTTCTTCGGCCTGGATGCGATTATTAAAATGATCCATTCGGGCGATTACAGTTCGCTGCGCACGTTCGACGGCCTGTTGAACCTGGTCGTTCCGCTTTTCCCGCTGATCCTGTTAGTTGAATTTCTGGTGGCTCTTTTGTATCGCAGGTTAAAGCTGATCGATTACAAGATCCCCTTCTTTTCTTATATCCTGAATATGGCCCTGGGCCGGTTCATCTCCATCACCGCGATAGGGTACTGTATCGGTCATCTTGAACCGCATGCCCTGATGAAGATCGGCTTTACCTGGTACTGGTTCATCTATGGGTATATTGTCTGGGAATTCGGCCATTTCATCTACCACTATCTCGGACACAAAGTTCGCCTCTTCTGGTGCCTGCATTCCACTCACCATGCGCCGCAGACCATGAACCTGTCCATTTCCTTCGCCCATTTCTTCTTAGAAGCGCCCTATGCCGATGTGATCCGGACCAGCACCTGCATCCTGCTTGGCGTTCCACCACCCATGCTTTTTGCGATCATGGCCATCGATGGAACCTGGGGCGGCCTCATCCATCTTGGAGAACAGGTGAGTAAAACCGGTCGGTTCGGTGCATTGCACCGGTTCATCCTGACGCCCATGCATCACCGGGCGCATCATGCGCGGAATCCGCTGTATATGGATACCAATTTCTGCAACCTGCTGAACATCTGGGATCGCGTGTTCGGCACTTACCAGGTGGTTGATCCGAAAGTGCCGCTGGAATATGGCATCACCCGCAAAATGCGGCCCAACAGTTTTCTGGATGCTTACTTCGGAGAATTCGTGGCGCTGGGCCACGACGTATGGCATGCTCCCGGAATTAAAAATAAATTCCTCTATATCGTTATGCCGCCCGGATGGAGCCATACGGGAGAGCATAAGACGGCCACCAGGGTGAAGAGACTCTGGAAAGAACAGATGACGGAGTAGATGACAGATGATAGATGACAGATGATAGATGACAGATGATAGATGACAGTTGATAGATGACAGATGACAGATGACAGGCTTTCGGTGAACCGGGTTGTTAGAGACAAGTCAGCCTGATAATATAAAAATACTGTCATCCGTCATCTATCAACTGTCATCTATCATCTGTCATCTACTCTACCAATTCAACCATCTTCTCCACCAGTTCGCTCTTCGTGAAGGGAACGCCCATGATCTTATTATAGCCGATGGCGTCGATAAGATACTGATCACGGATGAGCCGGATGAGCTGGCCATTGTTCAGTTCGGGGATAAGCACCTGCTCGAAGCTTTCCAGCAAGTGACCGAGATTTCTCGGGAAAGGCCGTATATAACGAAGATGGGCATGCGAAACGGAATAACCCTGTTTTTGCATGTGGGCCACGGCTGTCCTGATAGCGCCATAGGTGCTGCCCCAGCCCAATACGAGCAGCTTGCCTTTTTCTGCGCCGCTGTCCAGTTTCTGCAGGGGAATATGTTCCGCGATCTTGTCTACTTTCTCCTGGCGCAACTTCACCATCAGCTGGTGATTTTCCGGATCGTAGCTTACGTTGCCGGTAATATTTTGTTTTTCCAGTCCCCCGATGCGGTGTTCCAGTCCCGGCGTTCCGGGTATGGCCCAGGGACGCACTCCGCGTTCATCACGCAGGTAGGGCTGGAGCTTGTCTTCGTGATCGCCCAGTTCCGTTTTGAATTTGACGGAGATGGGATGCAATTGCGAGGCATCCGGGAAGCGCCAGGGCTCGGAGCCATTGGCAATATATCCGTCGCTCAGGAAAATTACCGGTGTCATGTGCTGGATGGCGATACGTGCTGCTTCATATACCGCGTCGAAGCAGTCGCTGGGCATGGAGGCCGAGACGATGGGCATCGGGCTTTCGCCATTGCGTCCATAATAAGCCTGCAGCAAATCGCTCTGTTCGGTCTTGGTGGGCAGACCGGTAGAAGGGCCGCCTCTTTGTATGTCGCAAATCAGCAGGGGGATCTCTAACATCATGGCGAGCCCCATGGCTTCCGACTTAAGCGCCATGCCGGGCCCCGAAGTGGTGGTAACGCCAAGAGAGCCTCCGTAGGCTGCTCCAATGGCGGCGGATATGGCCGCGATCTCGTCTTCCGCCTGGAAAGTGCGGACGCCGAAGGTCTTCTGGCGGCTCAGCTCATGCAGGATATCGGAGGCCGGGGTGATCGGGTAGCTGCCCAGGAAGAGCGGCAGGCCGCTTTTCTGCGATGCGGCGATCAGCCCGTAGGCCAGGGCCTGGTTGCCCATGATGGAACGGTAGGCGCCAGGCTGCAATCTTGCTTTGGCCACGGAATAAGTGCCGCTGAAGGTTTCGGTGGTATCGCCGTAGTTGAAGCCTGCGCGCAGGGCGCGGATATTGCTGTCGAGGATCTCCGGTTTCTTCGCGAATTTCTCGGTCAGGAATTCGATGGTGCTGTCGAGGCTGCGGTTATACATCCAGTAGAGAAAGCCCAGCACGAACATATTCTTCGCGCGGTCCTTTTCCTTGGTGCCGAGAGAAAATTCTTTCAACGCTTCCCTGGTCAGCCTGGTCACGTCGATGCGGATCAGCTCGTAGTTGTTCAGGCTGTTGTCGTCGAGCGGGTTAACGCCTTCGGGATAATTGGCGAGCCGAAGATTTTTTGGATCGAAGCCTTCCACGTTGGCGATGATCTTTCCTCCCTTCTTCAGCGCTTTCAGGTTGGCCTTCAGGGCGGCGGCGTTCATGGCCACCAGCACGTCGTATTCGTCGCCGGGCGTAAAAATATGATCGCTGGAAAAATGAAGCTGGAAACCACTGACACCGGGCAGGGTGCCCTGGGGGGCACGTATCTCGGCAGGGAAATCGGGGAAAGTGGCGAGGTCGATGCCCAGCAGGGCCGTATTATTGGTAAACTGGCTGCCGGTAAGCTGCATACCATCTCCGGAATCACCCGCAAACTTGATCACCACGTCGCGGAGTACGGTAGGTGTTGTTGTAGACATAATCGGCAAAGGTAGGCAATAGATGACAGATGATAGATGACAGATGACAGACTTTCGGTGAATCAGGCTGTTGGAAATGAGTCAACCTGACAACACAAAAAACCTGTCATCTGTCATCTATCATCTGCCATCTACTTCGCCATCGCCTTATACACCGCCTCCAGCACATTCCCCCGCACATTGAGTTTGGAGATCTGGTTGCTCTCGGAGGGATTGACGCGGTTGGAGAGAAAGATGAACACGAGCTGCTTTACCGGATCATTCCAGACCCAGATGCCGGTGAACCCGGAATGCCCGTAACTCGCCGGCGAGGCTGAAATGCAGGGATAGGGATCGCCATTGGTGGCATTGTCCTTCATAGGCTTGTCGAAGCCCAGAGCGCGGCGGCTGATGTCGCTATGATAATCGGAGAAATAATCGATGGTCTCTTTTTTCAGGTAGCGCTTTCCGTTCATCACGCCGCCGTTCATCAGCATTTGCATGATCACGGCCAGGTCGTACGCATCGCTGAACAGACCGGCATGACCCGACACACCTCCAAACATGGCGGCTCCCGGATCGTGCACATCGCCGCGGATCAGCTGACGGCGGAACGGTATTTCCAGTTGCGTCGGCGCGATCATGTTCAGCGAAAAGCGGTTGCGGGGATGGAAGCCCGTGGTCTCCAATCCCATCGGCGCATAGAAATTATCGTAAGCATATTGATCGAGGGTTTTGCCGCTGATCGCTTCCACGATCTTTCCCATGAAAATAAAATCGTTGTCGCTGTAAATATATACGCCCGATTTGCCCAGGGGACTGGTAAGGATCCGGGAGTACATCGTATCGATCCAGTCGCCCCGCATGTAGAGATGTTCGGCTACGCGCACACAATGCAGGCCGTCACCCATGGATGAATAAATCGATGGCATGGGCATGCCCCCTTTATCTTTCTCGATCGTTTCCGCATAGAAGGGAATGAAGGCCTTTAGGCCGGCCTGGTGAAGAAGGATATCCCAGATCTTCAGCGTGTCCTTATCGCTGCCCCTTACCCAGGGCAGGTAATCGCCCAACGTTTTGTGAAGGTCCAGTTTTCCTTCGTCGTATAATTTCATCACCGAAATGGTGGTGGCGCAGACCTTGGTAACCGACGCTAAATCGTATAGCGTGCCGGGATAGACCGGTTCTTTTTTGTTGTACTCCATATAGCCGAAGGCTTTTTCATAGGCCACTTTCCCGTTCTTGGCTACCAGCACGACACATCCGGGAGTGGCCTGCAGCTCGATGGCTTTTTTGCAGATCGAATCGATCACGAGCAGCTTTGTGGGGTCGAAGCCAACCGATGCGGGAGCGGCTTCCGGCAGAAAGCCCCGCGTAAAGCTGATGCCGTAACCGGATTTCAGTTCAGCGCAAACAGAGACCGGCAGCTTTCCCTTCGTCAGGAATTTCCCATTGAGCCAATCGGCCGCGACCGACTGCGTCGTGGTCTGATCGTCGTAGGCTTCCAGCAGGTTGCGGGCATTGCAGACATACTTCAGCGCATAAGGATTACCGAAAACAAAGCAGATCGCATTGGGCTGTTGCTGCAGGCGCTGCAGGAGGTTCAGCGAAGCGGCACTGATACCGAAATCGTGCGCGGGATAGCGGTTGATATTATGAAGGCCCACGATCAGTACGTCATAGCGATTGCGCAACAGCTCGAAGGCTGCTGCCGCTTTCAGGCTGTCTAAGGCATAGTCGAAATAGTAAACATTCGCGTGAAAATCTTCGCGCAGGCGATGGGCGAATTCGTTATCGTCGAGCAGACCGAAACCGATATAGGCGATCTTCTTGCCGGTGAGGGAATGCGGGAGGGCCCGGTCGTTCGAACGCAGCAGGGTAAGTGATTGCTCGGCTACTTTCAGGTTCATCTCGTGAACATCCTGGTTCAGATCTTCGATCAGGTGCACGGTATCGACGGGCTGCCATTGATTCAACCCAAGCTGGTATTTGGCAGCTAAAACTTTTTTCACGCGGCCATTCAGGTCTTTCCATTTCAGCTTCTTCTGTTTGATCGCTTTCAGGATAGATGCGATGCTGTTCTGCACATCGCCGGGCAGACAGAGCACATCGTTGCCCGCGATCAGGGATTGAACCGAAGCTTCGCCATCGGGGTAAAATTTGGAAATGCCTTTCATCTCCAGCGCATCGGTAAAACTGAGCCCGGAGAACTTCAGCTTTTTCTTCAGCAGTTTAGTAACGGCATTATTGGAAATGGAAGTGGGCGTATTGGGTTTCTTATCGATGGCGGGCACATAGAGGTGCCCGATCATCACACCGCCCACGCCGGAGTCGATGAGTTTTTTGAAAGGATAGAGCTCGAGCGTATCGAGCTGGTGCATGCTCTTGTTGATCACCGGCAGGTCTAAGTGAGAATCGACGGCCACATCGCCATGTCCGGGGAAATGCTTGGCTACGGCCATTACGCCCTGCGACTGCATGCCCTTCATATACTGGATGCCGTATTCCGCCACGCGGTATTGGTTCTCCCCGAAAGAGCGGTCGTTGATCACCGGGTTGTCGGGATTATTGTTCACGTCCACCACCGGCGCATAGTTGATCTGGATGCCCATGCGTTTGCACTGGCGACCCACGAGCTGTCCGTACTGATAGATTAGTTGCGGGTCTTGTACGGCGCCCAGCATCATCTGCCGCGACAGCGGTTCAACACTGTCCATGCGCATGCCCAGCCCGTTCTCGCCGTCGATGGAGAAGAGCACCGGTGTTTTAGCGATCTGCTGGAAATAATTGATGAACGCGGCCTGGGTTTTCGGACCGCCCTGGAACAATACGATGCCGCCCACGTCGAAGCGGCGGATATCTTTTTCCACCTGTTCGTTGTAGAACTTGATTCCTGACGGGTCGATCGAAGAAAGGCGGATCGTCATCAGTTGCGCGATCTTCATGCTGTCGGTCAGGGTATTGAAAACGCTGTCGACCCAGCGATCTTTAGGAAGCGTGGAATGCGTTTGTGCGTGAACCGAGAGCGTGGCGATCAGGAGGAGGGGGAAGGCAATTTTTTTCATTACGGACAGACATTACGGGTAGATGACAGTTGACAGATGACAGTTGACGGTTGACGGTTGACGGTTTTCTGTCATCCGTCATCTGCCATCTGTCATCTAATTCGGCAAGCTACGAAGGAAAATGAAATTAATTCCATTAAATTGCCCCGTTTCAGCAGAACCGAATGATATGGACGATCTGATTCAGTTGCTTCCGGATAATATCGCGAACCAGATTGCCGCGGGTGAAGTGATCCAGCGGCCTGCCAGCGCCGTCAAGGAGCTGATGGAAAACGCCATCGATGCCGGCGCGGATACGGTGAAGCTGATCATCCAGGACGCGGGAAAATCGCTGGTGCAGGTGATCGATAACGGCCGGGGCATGAGCGTGCTGGATGCCCGCATGGCTTTCGAGCGCCATGCCACCTCCAAGATCCGCGAGATCGACGATCTCTTCCGCATCCGCACCATGGGCTTTCGCGGCGAAGCGCTCGCTTCGATCGCTGCCGTCGCCCAGGTGGAGCTGAAGACCAAAAGAGCGGAAGATGAAA
Source organism: Puia sp. (assembly GCA_035548895.1). Classification (GTDB taxonomy): domain Bacteria; phylum Bacteroidota; class Bacteroidia; order Chitinophagales; family Chitinophagaceae; genus Puia. The sequence goes on from DASZRP010000040.1 coordinate 19,624, forward strand.
CGGGCACCTGCATCGAGATCGAGAACAGCGTGGTAACCAAACAGGAGCCCGTGGCTTTTACAAAGGGTACCAGTCTCGCCATGAAGAACCTCTTCTTCAATGTGCCCGCGCGGCGGAATTTTCTGAAGAGCAATGCCGCGGAAATGCGGCATATCGTGGATGAGTTCATGCGCATCGCACTTTCTTTTCCGGATATCCGGTTCATCCTGATCAGCAATGGACAGGAGATGTTCCATCTCGACCGCGGCAGCCTGAAGCAACGGATCGTACAGTGTTTAGGCGCGCAATACAACTCGAAGCTGGTGACGGTGCAGCAGCAAACCGACTATGTCAACATCACGGGGTTTGTGGGGAAGCCCGATACGGCCAGGCGTACGCGCGGCGATCAGTATTTCTTTGTGAACAACCGGTTCATCCGCAGCCCTTATCTGAACCACGCTGTGATGACGGCCTATCAGCAGATGATACCGGGCGACAGCTTCCCCCTGTATGTTTTGTTCATCGAGATCGACCCTTCGCGCGTTGATATCAATGTGCATCCCACGAAGCAGGAGATCAAATTCGAAGACGAGAAACTCGTTTATGCCTTCGTGCAGGCCGCGGTGAAACACGCCCTTGCGCAATTCAGCATTACGCCCAGTCTTGACTTCGACCTCGACCCTTCCATCCAGCAGCTCGATGCCGTGAGTAAGCCGATGACTGAGGAAACCCGCACGGCATTAGAATCTTCGAACCTGTTTAAGACCTTTTCGCAAAAGAACCAGGCGCACCTGATCGAGCCGGGAACCAAAAGCGAACTGCCGCACTGGTCCTCCTTCGCTAAAGCTCCGGCGGACGAAGCCGTCAACCCCGACCTGTCATCTGTCATCAGTCATCTGTCATCTGTTAACCCGCCTTCGCAGAGCTACGGCGGGCAAAGCCGTCATCTGTCATCCGTCAACCGTTCACCGTCCACCGTCCTCCAATTGCTCAATACCTACATCATTCTTCAGAAAGAAAACGGTTTTCTTTTGATCCACCAGCAAAGGGCGCATGAGCGTGTGTTGTATGAGCAGTTCCTCCGCGCCGTGTCGGACCAGGCACTGCCGACGCAGCAGGCGCTGTTCCCGGTAACGATCACGATACCTGCGGCCGATGCGGTATTGCTGCACGAGCTGCTGCCCGATCTGCAGGCGCTCGGTTACCTGATCGAGCCCTTCGGGAAAGATGCATTCATTATACAGGGAAGTCCCGCCGGCCTCGAAACAGGCAGCGAAAAAAAAATCATCGAAAAGATGCTGGAGCATCTGAAGCATTCCGGCGGCGAGAAACTCTTTCCACTTCGCGAAAAAATGATCCGCTCCTTGGCCTGGCAGCAGGCCATCAAGCCCGGCACATCTTTAACGACTACCGAAATGCAAACGCTGGTCGACAATCTCTTCCGCTGCGAACAGCCCAACAGCACACCGAACGGCAAGCCGGTGTACGCCGAGTTCAGCAATGATTACCTGGAGAAGATGTTTGGGAGATAAGATGACAGATGACGGATGACAGTCTTTCGGTGAACCAGGTTGTTAGAAACGGGTCAGCCTAATAATATAAAAATACTGTCATCCGTCATCTATCATCTGTCATCTACGCTAATGCGTCTTCCTGACATACTCAATATACTTCTCCACTTCCTTTCTCACCGCGGTGCCGCTGCTCACGTGGTTGTTGACAAGCACAGAGAATTCGAGCAGGCGGTTCTTCCGGGTATAGAGATAGCCGCTCAGGCAGATCACATTCCCGAGCGAGCCGGTCTTCGCGAAAATATAGCCGGCATCGTCTATATAGTAGCGTTTGAGGGTCCCCGTGCCGCCCGTGGGAAGAATGGGCTTGATCCGGTCCATTCCGAATTCATTTTTGATCTTACCCAGCAACGTCACGAAATCCCTTGGGGTGAATAGGTTGAACCGGCTCAAACCGCTCCCGTCGGCCCAGGATGGTTTCTGCGGCAGATCGGCCAGGTCGTTCGCGAGCAGGGTATCGATGATGCGTCGGTCGTTCATCACGCCAAACCGCGTATTGCTCACCATGAGCAGGGTCTGTTCGGCAAAGAAATTATCGCTGCGATGCATCATCGGCGTGTACACGGAATCGGCGGGCCTTGAATAAACGACCGACGCCGTACCCGGAAAATAAGGCGCCTCATGGGTAATGTAAACGGCTTTGCCGAGGGTGTCTTTCAACAGGTCGGCGGCCGACTGCAACCCGTTGGTCAGGAAAGGTACATCCTGCACGGCATGCAGCTCGCGGCCGGTGCGGATCTCGAACACATTCGAATCGGCTAATCGCTGCACGTAAAAAGTTTTGCTCTGACTGTCCTGGCTGAACCGGACCTTCCAGTCGATCTCCGGGGAAGAAGAGATGCGCGGCGTATTCTCCGAACCGGCAATGCCGGCGCCCGTTTCCTTTTCCTGCGTCCAGCGGATGAAATTGCCATACACCGGCATCAGGCTGCGCTCCACGGCATAGTCGTCGTTGTAATCGTCCCAGCCCCAGCCACGGCCCTGCGGCTCTTCCTGCCAGGCGCTGTCGACGAGATAGATCTTTTTGGTTGTCGCTTTGAGGAAATCGATCACGGGCTGCTGCAGGTAGTCGGGATGCAAGAGGCTCGGATCTCCGGTCGGAAAAACGAAGAGAGCAGTATCGTTTGAAAAATAACGGATACCCGTAAGCGAATCGCCGAGGTATTTCAGTCCCGCGTAGAAGGAAAATAATTTGGTATTGCTGGCGGGGACGAAATACTTATCGTCCTGCCAGGCAGCGATATTCTGCTTCAGGGAATCGTCGTACACCAGCACGCCGACATGCGCCGAAGCCAGGGCGGGACTGGTGATCAAGGCCTGGAGGGCGCGCTCGTCCTGCTTGCGGCTCTGGCCGTTAGCGGTCACTGCTACCAGCAATAGTAAGATAGATGACAGAGTAGATGACAGATGGCAGTTGACGGATGACAGAGTAGATGACAGATGACGGATGACGGATGACAGAGTAGATGACAGATGGCAGTTGACAGATGACAGTTTGTGTGACCGCAGGTACTGATTATGCATGAATGGTTCTTTAAAATATTTTTAAGATTACAAGCAGAAGAGGCTAAAAAAACTACCAACTACTGTCATCTGTCAACTGTCATCTGTCAACTGCCATCTGCCATCTGTCATCTACTCTG
>DASZRP010000041.1:0-7402 GCA_035548895.1 Puia sp.
TATAGTAAGCCTGGTCGGCCTCATTCAGCTTCAGCTCTTCTGCTTCTTTCTTTCTCAGCAATTCGGTCAGTTCAGCTTCCAGGATTTGCTGCGATTCGGCGCCTTCGCCAATCTGCTGGCGGGTCTGCTCGGCCTGCAATTGGTTATTCTCGATCTGCAGTTTCAGATCCGACAACTGCTTGCTGCGGAATTCGAGTTCCTGCTTCAGGCCGCCGATGCGGTTCTGTTGCCGGATCACCTGGAGATTGAAATCATTGAAACTGGTCGTCGCCGCACTATGCGCCGCTTCGGCCAGGCGATGGCGGTCTTCTTCCTGCCCAAGCTGCTCTTTCAGCACATTGACCTTTTCCAGTAAGTCCTGCCATTCTGCGCGCGTATCCCGGATCGCCTCCTGCGTTTCTTCCAACTGGCCTTGCAGGTCCGCAGTACGGTTTGCCGAGCCCGACTGAAGGCTGTTCAGGTTCTCCGTTTTATTCTCGATAGCGAAAAGCTGGTTGTTCAGCTTATTGATCTCCTCCTGGGCCTGACGGATCGCCTGTTCCTTCAATTGCTGGTTGAACCCGATCACCTCATTGTGCTTTGACTGAATCTCGGCTTTCAGGCGGCTGACCACCTGCTCCTGCGCCTGCACATCGCTGCTGAGCTTTTCGAGATTCTTCGCGCGGCCGATCTTCTTCCCTTCAAACAGGCCGATGCTGCCGCCCGTTAATGAATATTTTCCTTTGACGTATTTGCCATGCTTTTCGAGAATCACCGAGCCGTTCGATTCCTTATTGAACCATTCCACCGAGGGTTCTTCCGCCGCAATGAATACGTTGTTCAATAGATGTTTAGCCAGGGGAAGATATTTTGAATCCACTTCGATCACCTGCAAGGCAGGGATGGTATTTTCCGGCTGATGGGTTTCCGGTTCATCGCCGGACCCGAATTTATCGAGCAGGAAAAAATTGGCCTTCCCTTTTTTATGCTCGTCCAGCAGGTGAACCGCACGAAGCCCTTCCTCCAGGTCATTCACCACATAGTAGTTCAGATAAGGCTCCAGCAGATTTTCCACGGCGGTCCGGTATTCTTCCTTCACATAGATCACGTCGGAAAGCACCGGGGCGGTATGATTCCAGTTTGGATTTTTATGGAGAAATTTTACGCTTTCCGGATAGCCTTCCATCGAGTCGATCAGGCTTTTGAGCAGGTCGTGCTCATTCTTCCGTGCATCGTACTTACGGCTTTCTTCAGCCAGTTCCTGGCGCAGGGCTTCGAGACGTTCCTGCGTTTGGAGGATTTGCTCTTTGGTACGTTCCTGGTGTTCCTGCAATTGCTGAAGATCCGTTCTGCGGGTTTCCAGTTCCGCAGCCGTCGTTTCTTTTTCTTCTGCTAATCGCTCCAATTGCTGTGAGCGGGCCGAACGCTCGTCGGCTAACTGCCGGATCGCCTGCTCCAGGTTCATGATCGACGTATCGGCGACGGCAATCCTTTTCTCTGCATCGAATTGATTCCGCTGCACCTGGGCATTTTCAGCACGCAGCTTGTCCAATACCTGTTTGGTGTCTTCCCACTGCGCCCGCGAAGCATCTGTTTTTTCGCGAAGGAGCTCCAGGTTTTCCTGCAGCTCGCCCAGCTTCAGTTCTTCTTCTTCGGTTTGCCGCCCGGTGAACACTACGCTTTCTTCGAGGCCCTTTACCTGATCTTCGCCTTTGTCAAGAAAATCACGCAGATTGGCCTCTTTCTCCTGCAGGAAATTGAGCCGCTGGCTGATCAGGTTCTTCTCACTTTCTTTATTGCGCAGTTGTTGCAGCAGTTCGTTGAAAGCATGCTGCAGAACCTGGAGCTGCTTTTCGTGTTCGATAAAACTCAGCTTATCCTGTTCCAGCGCCGCTTCCTGCAGCGCAATGGTAGCTTCGAGCTCAATCTTTTTATCCGTTTCCGCTTCCGACTGCTGGGTGAGATTTTTATAAGTGGTGTTGAATCCTTCCAGTGAAGCCTTGGCTAATTCGACGCTGATCTCGCGGTAGTCTTTTTTTACTTCGAAGTACTTCTCGGCTTTCTTTGCCTGGCTTTCCAGCGTCTTCAACTGATTGTTGATCTCAAACAGCAGGTCCTCGATACGGGCCAGGTCCTGCTCCGTAGCATCCAGCTTCAGGCGCGCTTCTTTTTTTCTCGTCTTGTAAATGGATATCCCGGCTGCCTGTTCCAGCATGCGCCGGCGGCTGTTTTCCTTATCACGGATGATATCGTCCACCATGCCCAGTTCGATAATGGCATAGCTGTCGGTCGAAATACCGGTATCCATAAAGAGGTTCTGGATATCTTTCAGCCGGCAGCTCACATCGTTCAGGCGATATTCACTCTCCCCGCTCTTGTAGAATTTTCGGGTAACGGTCACCGTGCTGAAATCGGTGGGCAGCAGATTACGCGTGTTCTCAAAGGTCAGGCTGACCTCGGCCAGCCCGGAAGCCGAACGGCTTTTGGAACCATTGAAAACCAGGCTTTCCAGGTTCTCGGAACGCAGATGACTGATCTTCTGCTCCCCGATCACCCAGCGTATGCTGTCTACGATATTGCTTTTCCCGCAACCATTTGGGCCAATGATACCGGTTATCCCTTCATTAAAGAGTATGCTCGTTTTATCCGCAAAACTCTTAAACCCCTTGATCTCTAAACTTTTTAAACGCACGGATTCTAAGATTGGTCAATCACAAACCTAACTAAAATGCAGACGCCATGGTAGGCATCTATAATTGCTGTTGATAAGTGGTGGAAAGTATTTAAAAAAATTCTATTTGATTATGCCAGCTCTCTTTTTTAGTTCACTGACCGGCATATCGATCTGACGGCCAACTACTTTGTCTCCCCGGTAGGTGACTACTTTCAGCATGACCGCGTCTTTCGGAACCGAAAGCGGCGACTTATATGCCGGGTAGAAATTATCGGGATGGGAATTATCGAAACTATAGTGAATATCCAGTCCCTTTACTTCAGTAGCCAGTTCGATCAGCAGGGAATCATTTGCGTCTTTCTTTGCGGTGAAGATCGGATCGAACATGCACCGCGAGTACTTGATCTGTTGAACATCCATGCGGTCGAAATTGTTTTCCACCTTAGCAGCAAACCAGTCCCAGTTTTTCTTTTCCTTCGGCGACCATAGCGATTCGGAAATCGCGAGCGCCCGGGGCCAGAGCATATATTGCATGTGACGCGTATTATATATCTGCTCCGTCCATAAATTGGCCTGGCCGCCTAAAATGAATTTCGGATCCACGCCGTCGGGCACCGGTTCAAACTGATAGGTTGTGTTCAATCTCAGGGTGGCGTAAACATGAGGTTCATAAATTTCATCTCCCTGCATGAAATCGAGATAGGCATAGGTAGTCGGGCTCATCACCACCTGGTGGCCGAGCCTGGCAGCCTGTATGCCGCCTGCGGTTCCCCGCCAGCTCATCACGAGCGCATTCGGGGCGATCCCGCCTTCCAGGATCTCATCCCAACCGATCAGCTTCTTGCCTTTCGATTCCACGATCTTCTCGACCCGCTTTTCGAAATAGGCCTGCACTTCTTCCATGGTTTTCAAATGCTCTTTAGCCATGAGCGCTTTGATCTCTGGACTCTTCTCCCAGAAATTCTTGGCGCACTCATCCCCGCCGACATGTATGTATGGGAAGGGAAACAGGGCGGCCAGCTCGGTAAAGACCTTATCGAGAAAAGCATATACTTTTTCATTCGCGGGGCAAAGGGTATTATCCACGCGGGCCACGGGACCGGGCCAGTCCATGAAGGTTTCCCCGGAGATCACTTTGTATTGATCGGCTCCCGGAGTGCAGGACAATTCCGGGTAAGAAGCGATGGCCGCCATGCTGTGTCCCGGAACATCCACTTCCGGCATGATGTTCACGAAATGATCTTTTGCGTATTTGATCAGTTCCCGGATATCATCCTGAGTATAAAATCCACCATAGGTCCTCGGTTCATTATCGGGTATCGGTGCGAAAGTGCCGAAATAACCTGTGCGATCTGCACGCCAGGCGCCGACAGAGGTCAGTTTGGGAAGACTCTTGATTTCAATACGCCAGCCCTCGTCTTCCGTTAAATGCAGGTGGAGAAGATTGAATTTATAGCGGGCCATATTGTCGATAAAGTCCTTCACTTCCTGCTTGGTGAAGAAATGACGGCAAACGTCGAACATCAGGCCGCGCCAGCCGAACCTCGGATAGTCTGTGATCTCTACCACCGGGATATTCCAGTTTGTTCCGGCGATGGGTTTTGAGCTATAGATTTCTTTGGGCAGCAACTGGAGCAGGGTCTGCACGCCGTAAAAGAGTCCGGCGGGTTTATTCGCCGATATTACCACACCTGAAGCGCTTACCGACAAATGATACCCTTCGTCACCGATCGACTGGTCGCCTGTTTTATTCAGCATCAGCCGGACCGTGGCTTCACCGCCCTTTCTGTTTATTTTCACGGATTTGCCCGTTGCTTCCAGCCGGTGCTGAAGCAGTTCTGCTGTTGCATTGAGATCCGCCAGATCAGGCAGGCTTACGCTAATATTTTCCGGTAATGAAAAGCTTCCGTTTCCCTGCGCAATGCTCACCGGCTCGGGCAGGATGGATACGGCCGGTTCGCCGGTTTGTGCAAATGACGGAATCAGCAGGGCACATAAGAGACCAAGAAAAAGGATTTTTTTCATTATCAGTGTTTTAAAGATGGCAGGCAATTTCAACAGCCGTTATTTTCAAATGTAAAGGATCGATGGCAGGTATTGAAGGGGCGGTTTTAATATTTTATTTTAAAATATCTATGGGAATAGATGACAGACAAAAGTGAACAGATGACAGATGATAGATGACGGATGACAGGCTTTTTGTGAAATATATTGCTTGTAATCAATCAACCGGATTCACTGTTATCCTATCAACTGTCATCTATCATCTGTCATCTGTCATCTACAGCCGGCTCCTGCTGGCTAAGACAATGAAAGCTTCCGAGCCCCCAGATGATATCGGTGGAGTCGATACCCAATACGGTTCTTTCAGGAAATGCTTCCTGGAGAATGCGAAGGGCTTTATCGTCTTTTGCGCAGCGAAAGGTTGGCACAACAACCAGCCCGTTGGCAATATAAAAATTGGCGTAGGATGCGGGCAGGCGCTGGTCTTCATAGATCACTTCATCGGGCATGGGCAACTCGACAATATTCAACTGCTTTCCATTCAGCAGCCGCATCTTTTTCAGGTCATCCAGATTTTGCTGAAGCAGGCGATAGTTTTCGTCGGTGCGTTTTTCCTCCACCACGGTCAACACCGTATCGGCATTGACGAACCTGACGGTATCGTCGATATGCCCGTCGGTATCGTCGCCCACAATGCCGTCCTTCACCCAGAGGATCTGGTCAACGCCATAATATGCGGAAAGAAAAGTTTCTATTTCTTCCCGGTTCAGCATTGGATTCCGGTTCCGGTTCAGCAGGCAGGATTCGGAAGTGATCAGTGTTCCCTGCCCGTTAAAATCGACCGAACCGCCCTCCATGACAATGCCCGGATAGACGACGGGAATGCCATAGGCTTCGGCAACGCGCGTCGGGATCTGGTCGTCCAGATCATAAGGCGGATATTTATTGCCCCAGGCGTTATAGCCCCAGTCGACAATGATTTTTTTATGCTCAGCTTTGGGATCGACGAGAAAGGCCGGACCATGATCCCGGCACCAGGCATCGTTGGTGGGATGAAGAAAAAAACGGACCCGCTGCATGTTGACGCCTGCCGCTTCCAGGTGATGCGTTGCGAATTTTTGCATCTCTTCATTGGCCACATTGATATGCACGAATTCACCGTGGGTAAGCGCTTTTATAAAGGCAGCATAAGGCTTGTAAATGGTTTCTATCTTTCCGGGCCAGGACGCCTCTTTATGCGGCCAGCTAAGCCAGGTAGCAGCATGCGGCTCAAATTCGGCAGGGAACCGGTAACCAAGGTCTTTCGGGGAAGGCCTGCTAATCTTCATCCAGGAAGCGTTTGGTAATGGGCTGATAGGAATCTATGCGACGGTCACGAAGAAAAGGCCAGTGAGTCCGGTAGCTGTCCGTTTTATCCGTATCGATCTCCTGCACGATCACTTCTTCCCTGTCGGCCGACGCCTGGTAGAGCACGCGGCCGAAGGGATTGGCCACAAAGGAACCGCCCCAGAATTTCATGGCGCCGTCCTGCTCAAAGCCAACCCGGTTCACACTCACCACATGAACGCCATTGGCAACAGCATGGCTTCGCTGAATGGTCTGCCAGGCATTGTATTGCTCTTCGTTGGTCGGTTCATCCTGCGCGGTTGACCAGCCGATGGCGGTCGGGTAGAAAAGAATTTCAGCTCCTTTCAATGCGGTGATCCGGGCCGCTTCGGGGTACCACTGGTCCCAGCAGATCAGCACGCCGATTTCTGCGTATTTGGTTTTGAATGTGCGATAGCCGAGATCGCCGGGCGTGAAATAAAATTTCTCGTAGAAGGCCGGATCGTCCGGGATATGCATCTTCCGGTACTTGCCTAAGTAGGTACCGTCGGCATCCACTACCACCGTCGTATTATGGTATACGCCCTGCGCTCTCTTTTCGAACAGGGATCCGATCACGACGGTATTGGTTTCTTTGGCCACCTGCTGCAGGGCTTCGGTGGAAGGGCCGGGAACCGGTTCAGCCAGCTTAAAATTATCGTAGTCCTCCACATCGCAGAAATACAGGGAAGTAAAGAGCTCCTGGAGACAAATGATCTGTGCACCTTTTGCCGCCGCTTCGCGAATGCGTTCAATCGCTTTGCCGAGGTTGGCCGCTTTGTCTTTTACGCAGGACATCTGCACCAGTCCGATCTTTACTTTGCCCATAGTATCCGGTTAAGTTCAATTGGAAATGCAAAATTAGCTGATCGGGGGAGAATTACCGGCGATTCAGGAGGCGCGCCCCATTTCTTTCAGAAAATTAATATGAGAGGCAATGGCCTGATGCATCCGTGGATATTCGATATAGACCAGGCCGTGGTCGGCACAGGCCTGACGGATGATCTTGCTCAAAGCGGGATAGTGCACATGAGATATCTTCGGGAACAGGTGATGTTCGATCTGGAAATTCAATCCGCCCACCATCCAGGAGACAAAACGATTGCCTGTAGCGAAATTGGCGGTGGTCATTACCTGGTGAATAGCCCATTCGTTTTCCATTTTCCCGGTTTCCTCATTGACTGCAGGAAAGGCGGTATGCTCCACGGTATGAGCAAGTTGGAAAACGATGCTGATCACAAAGCCGGCTACGGTGGTCACGATCAGATAACCGATCAGCCAGTCGCCGAAGCCCACCATATAGATCGGCAGCGCGATAAACAGAAAAGCGTTGAATATTTTGAAGAACCAGAAATTGATATGGTCCGCCAGTTTCATTTT
>DASZRP010000042.1:0-14023 GCA_035548895.1 Puia sp.
CGCTGGGCTTGAAATCGGCTAATACCGGTACGCGGTTGCTGATAGCCTGGAAATCGTCCTGCGTTAACGGAACCTGTACGCTTTTTGCCACAGCGATCAAATGCAATACCGCATTGGTTGAACCGCCCAGCACCATCACGATCGTGATCGCATTTTCAAACGCCTTGCGGGTCATGATATCCCTTGGTTTAATGTCCAGTTCCAGTAAGCGTTTGATTGCTTCGCCAACGACCTCGCATTCTTTTTGTTTGTCGGCGCTCAGGGCCGGGTTGGACGATGAGTAAGGCAGGCTCATACCCAATGCTTCAATAGCACTGGCCATGGTGTTGGCTGTATACATACCACCGCAGGCGCCCGCGCCGGGGCAGCTATTACGTACAATGCCTTTGAAATCGGCTTCACTTAGCGTACCGGCGATCTTCTGCCCCAGCGCTTCGAAGTTCGATACGATATTCAGGTCCTGTCCTTTGTAATGCCCCGGGGCAATGGTTCCGCCATAAAGCATAATGCCGGGCCGGTTCAACCTGCCCATGGCCATGACGGACCCGGGCATATTCTTATCGCATCCCGGAATCGTTATCAGGGCGTCGTAATATTGGGCGCCGGCATTCGTTTCTATGCTGTCGGCGATCAGATCGCGACTCACCAGTGAATAACGCATGCCGTCGGTTCCCATGCTGATCCCGTCGCTCACGCCAATGGTGTGAAAGGTCAGGCCCAGCAGACCGGATGTTTTGTTAACACTTGCCTTTACGGATTTGGCCAGATCGTTCAGGTGCATGTTGCAGGGGTTGCCATCCCACCCCATGCTGGCAATGCCTACCTGGGCCTTGCTGAAATCTTCTTCCTTAAAGCCGATGGCATAGTACATGGCCTGTGCTCCCGGCTGTGTTTCATCTTGCGTAAGGACTCTGGAATATCGGTTAAGTTCTTTCATAATGATAAAAAAAACCCGCCTCTTGGGCGGGTCGTGTATAATGTTAATTTCTTTAACTACAAGCTAACCCGCTCCCTGCAAAGCAGCGACGACAATAATAATGACCACCACCAGGCTGGTAGAGATCACGTTATTGTATAGCCGATTTTGCAACATATCGCGGGTTTGTACAGCGAATATACGAACCGCAAATAAAAAAACAAAAACAAAGAACTAAATGATCGTCGATTTTCTCAGCTCAATATTTTCTTTATTGAGTTCAGTACCCGACATCTTCTCCGACAAATAGTCGCTGATCAGATCGCCGATCGTGGTGGTGAAATAAAAATTCACCGGGTCAATATCTTTAGTTACGAATCCATTGCCCAGTGTCCAGTTTACGGCCTCCCGGATCAATTCCGCTTCTTTGTTGAGCCCGAAATAATCAAGCATCAGGGCTGCGGAAAGAATGGAACCCAGCGGATTCGCAATATCCTTTCCGGCGGCTTGTGGGTAGGAGCCGTGGATCGGTTCAAACAACGCTGTGCCCGATCCGATCGAAGCGGAAGGCAGCAGACCCAGTGAGCCGGTAATCACACTGGCTTCATCGCTTAAAATGTCGCCAAACATATTTTCCGTCAGCACGACGTCGAACTGGCGCGGATTCAGGATGATCTGCATCGCCGCATTGTCGACGAACAAAAATTCGACCTTAACATCCGGATACTCGGCAGACAATTCCTGGACCACTTTGCGCCAAAGCCTCGAAGTTTCCAAAACATTGGCCTTGTCGACAAGCGTTAATTTTTTTCTTCGGGCCTGTGCCTGTTTGAAAGCAATCCGGGAAACCCTTAGGATCTCTTCCCGGGTATATACGCAATCGTCCGATGCCCGGCTCTGTGCTGCATCTGTTTCTTTTTTCCCAAAATAAATGCCCCCGGTCAGTTCGCGAACAATAATAAAATCAACCCCTTCCATTTGCTTTGCTTTAAGCGGCGACAATTCCTGAAGCGCGGGATAGGTGATAATAGGGCGAATATTTGCGAAAAGCTGCAGCGATTTCCTGAGCTTCAGCAGGCCCTGTTCGGGTCTTACCTTAGCTGTGGGATCGTTATCGTATTTGGGATGGCCGATGGCGCCAAACAAAATGGCATCGCTCTGCAATGCAGCTTCAATCGTTTCATCCGGTAAGGGGTTGCCGGTTTTATCAATGGCAATTGCCCCCATAAGGTAGTAGCGATAATGAAATTCATGATGGAAACAGGCTGCAATGGCGTTGAGCACTTTAACTGCCTGCCGGGTGACTTCCGGACCGATGCCATCTCCTTCGATAACAACAATGGTTTTTTTCATATGGTCGCGCGATTAGCCTGCCGTTGATTTTCAAATGCTGCGATCTCCGTTTTTAAACTCAGCAGGTAATCAATGTCGTCGTAGCCCTTCAGTAGGCAGGTCTTTTTATAATGATTGATGTCGAATGTTTCAGCGTGCTCATTTCCCTGCTGATCCTTCGCAGTGATACGCTGCGCCGGAAGATCAACCGTGATGATGGTAGTCGGATCCTGTTCAATCGCTTTAAATAATCCGGCCAGGAATGGTTCGCTTACCGTGACGGGCAGCAGGAAATTATTGAGTGCATTGTTTTTAAAGATGTCGGCAAAAAAGCTGCTGACTACCACATCAAAGCCATAGTCCTTGATAGCCCAGGCCGCGTGTTCGCGGGATGAACCGCAGCCGAAGTTTTTTGCTGCAACCAGAATACGGCCACTGAACGCCGGCTTGTTCAAGATAAAATCAGGTTTAGGCCTGGCTTCATCTCCCTGTTCATACCGCCAGTCGCGAAAAAGATTTTTTCCAAACCCATCACGGCTGGTCGCTTTCAGAAAACGTGCCGGAATGATCTGGTCCGTGTCCACGTTTTCCATGGTCAACGGAACTGCCCTACTGGTAATGATATCGATGGCTTTCATTATATCAATTCTCTTATATCCGTAACTTTTCCTGTTATGGCTGCTGCTGCCGCAGTTAAAGGGCTTGCCAGAAATGTTCTTGCATTGGGTCCCTGCCTGCCTTCGAAATTTCGGTTGCTGGTTGAAATGCAATATTTGCCGGCCGGGATCTTATCTTCATTCATACCCAGGCATGCGGAACAACCCGGCTGTCGCAGCATAAAACCGGCTTCCGAAAAGATCTTGTCGATACCTTCGGCCCTGGCCTGCTGTTCTACCTGCTTGCTGCCAGGCACCACCCATACTTCGACGTTGCTGGCTTTTTGTTTTCCTTTTACAAAGGCTGCTACCATACGCAGATCTTCGATGCGGCTGTTCGTGCAACTGCCGATAAACACATAGTCCACTTTCTTGCCTTTGATGTTGGAGCCGGGCTCCAGACCCATATAGTGCAAAGATTTTTCAAAAGAAGGTTTTTCTTTTTCTTCAACTTCTTTCAGATCGGGAACATGCCCGGTAATGCCAATACCCATGCCCGGATTCGTGCCGTAAGTGATCATGGGTTCTATATCGGCCGCCTCGATATAAAGCTCTTTATCGAATATTGCCCCTTCATCGGTGAACAGGGTATGCCATTCGGCCAGGGCTTCATCCCAGGCCGCGCCGGCAGGAGCAAATTTTCTTCCCCTGATATAGTTGAATGTAGTATCATCGGGCGCGATCATACCGCAACGGGCGCCCATTTCGATGCTCATATTGCAGATTGTCATTCTCGCTTCCATCGACAGGTCCCTGATCGCGGATCCGGCATATTCAACTGCATAGCCCGTGGCTCCGCTTGCTGAGATCTTTGAAATGATATACAGGATAATATCTTTTGAAAGCACGCCTTTGTTGAGTTTGCCTTCAACATGGATGCGCATAAGCTTCGGCTTATTTTGCATCAGGCATTGTGTAGCCAATACCATTTCCACTTCGCTGGTGCCGATTCCAAAAGCGATAGTACCGAATGCACCGTGGGTGGACGTATGACTATCGCCGCACACGATCGTCATGCCCGGCTGGGTTATGCCGAGTTCCGGACCGATTACGTGTACGATCCCCTGGTAAGGATGCCCCAGGCCATAGAGCTCGACGCCAAACTTCGCGCAATTTTTTTTCAGGGTCTCTACCTGTATGCGGGACAACTCCTCGCGAATGGGCAATTCCTGATGCAGGGTAGGCACATTGTGATCTGCTGTAGCTACTACTTGCCTGGGGCGAAAAACAGGTAATCCCCGTTGCTCAAGCCCTTTAAAGGCCTGGGGACTGGTCACTTCATGTATGAAGTGTTTGTCGATATAAAAAACCGAAGGACCGCCCTCAATGGTTTTGACGACGTGCTTGTCCCAGATTTTTTCGAATAGTGTGCTTGGCATCTCGTATGTTTTACCGTTGCATGCCCGGTCAGGCAGTCACATGGGCACTGGCCAGTTTGTGCAGGTCTTCTTCTCCAACTTCTTTCTTGGTGTCGGCGACCTTCAGAAACTCCTGATAAATCAGGTCTATTTCGTTCCGATTAAAATCGTAGCCGATCTTCCGCAAGCGGTGAGCGAGGGCGCTCCGGCCGCTTCTTGCGGTTAGCACGATTTTCGAGCCGTCTGCGCCTACTTCGTCGGGGTTAATGATCTCGTAAGTCTGTGCATCCTTCAGAAAACCGTCCTGATGAATGCCGGAGGAGTGCGAGAAGGCATTGGCTCCAACGATGGCTTTATTCGGTTGAACCGGCATACGCATGGTATCGGCAACCAGGCGGCTTACCGGATTCAGTTTCTGTGTTTTAATGCCTGTAGTGAACCCGAGATGAGCATGTTGGCGGATGATCATGACAACTTCCTCCAATGAAGTATTGCCCGCACGTTCACCAAGGCCATTGATGGTACACTCGATCTGCCTGGCGCCGGCAATAATGCCTGCTATGGAATTGGCCGTGGCCAGTCCGAGATCATTATGGCAATGGCAGGAGAGGATCGCCCGGTCAATATTGGGAACGTGATTCATGAGCCAGGCAATCTTTTCGCCGTACTGATGCGGAAGGCAATAACCGGTGGTATCAGGAATATTGACCACCGTAGCTCCGGCTGAGATAACGGCTTCAACTACGCGTGCCAGATAGTCATTTTCCGTACGACCGGCGTCTTCGGCGTAAAACTCAACATCTTCTACAAAGCTTTTGGCTTTTTTAACTGCTTTTACCGCTCTTTCAATGATCTCTTCCCGGGTAGCATTGAATTTCGACCTGATATGAAAATCGGAAGTGCCGATTCCGGTATGAATGCGGGGTCTGCGTGCATACTGCAGCGCTTCTGCGGCAACCTCGATATCTTTCTCCACGGCCCGGCTCAATCCGCAAACGGTGGCGTGTTTAATGATTTTGGAAATCTCGGCTACAGACCGGAAGTCGCCGGGACTGGAAACCGGAAATCCGGCTTCGATCACATCCACGCCAAGGTCCTCCAGTTCAAGGGCCAATTCGAGCTTTTCTTTCGTATTCAATTTGCAGCCCGGAACCTGTTCCCCGTCGCGGAGAGTCGTATCGAAAATGAAGATTTTGTTGGTATTCATATCATTTGGGAATGAGTAAAACCGAAGTTATTTTTGCCAAGGCCGGCAGAAAAATCAAATTCAGTCCGCATTTACAAGCTTGAAAATACCATTTATGGGCTGAAATGCAGGCCAGATGAGGTTTTAGCCGCTTCAAATTACGATGCCCAACCGCTCTTCAGATACCCTGTTTCAACTTGTTAAATCTCTGAAAAAGTCGGAGAAACGCAATTTTAAGCTCTACGTTAAGCGCAATTCGTCTTCTGAAAACCTGAAGACCATTCAACTGTTCGATGCGCTGGATAAAATGGAGGTATACGATGAAGCCCAATTGCTGCGCAGGAACAAAGGGCTCAGCAAGCAGCAGCTTTCAAATAGCAAGGCGCATCTATACAAGCAGATCCTTTCGAGTCTCCGGCTCATTCGGGTCGAAAACACGCTTGAAGTTCAGCTTCATGAACAATTGGATCAGGCAGTGATCCTGTATAATCAGGGGCTTTACCTGCAAAGCCTCAAATTGCTCGACCGGGTAAAAGAATACGCCCGGGGTCTTCATCAGATCACCTATGTTACGCAGGTCCTTTTTTTTGAACAAAAAATAGAGGCCCTGCATATTACACGCAGCATGCGGGACCGGGCAGACCTGCTGGCGATAGAAATGGGAACTGCCAATGAACAGCTGAAGCTTACGGGCTGCTTGTCCGGCCTGGCTCTGCAACTATACGGTTGGTATATCCAGCACGGCGTAGCCAGAAATGAAAAGGACGAGAAAGCGGTAAAGGCATTCTTTGAATCGAGGCTTCCGAATTATGACCGGCGTTACCGCACTTTTTATTCCGATCTCTACCTCTTCCAGAGTTATGTCTGGAACGCTTATATCGGGCAGGATTTCCTCTCGTACTACCGTTATACCCACCGCTGGGTTGAGCTTTTTGAAAGGGAACCTCAGATGATCCGCATTGAAACCGCGCATTATATTAAGGGTATGCACAATCTCCTGGGCGCGCATTTCAATCTGCTCAACTATAACCGCTTTGTGGAAACCCTTGAACGGTTCGAAGCATTTTTTCATTCAGACACAGTGCAGGAAAACGACAATAACCGGATACAAACTTTTGTCTATCTCCATATCGCCAAAATCAATCGACATTTTATTGACGGCACTTTTACCGAAGGTTTAAGCCTTGTGCCTTTTATTGAACGAAAGCTGAAGGAGTACGAGATTTATCTTGATGGACACCGGATCCTCACTTTTTATTACAAGTTTGCTTCCCTTTATTTCGGTAGTGGCGACTATGAAAACGCGATCAAGTATCTCAATAAAATCATTAATCGTAAGGTCAACCTGCGTACCGACCTGCAATGCTATGCGCGCCTGCTTCATCTTATTGCCCACTATGAAATCGGGAACTACGACCTGCTGGAATACCTGATCAAGGCTGTCTATCGTTTTATGGCCAAAATGGAAAACCTCAGTCTGGTGGAAGAAGAGATTTTTAAATTCCTTCGGAAATCCTTTAAGCTTTCACCTGCTGCCCTGAAGCCTGAATTCAATAAACTGCTTAACCGGCTCAAGACCTATGAAAAAAGTCGCTTTGAAACCCGCGCGTTTATTTACCTCGATGTCATTTCCTGGCTGGAGAGTAAAATCCGGGATGTTCCGGTTCAGCAAATTATCCGGGAAAAATTTCTGACACGTTACAATCTCCAATAAGGTTCGTTAGGCAATGAATTAGCACAGATCATGCAGATCATGGCAGATGAATTATAAGGTTAAATTTACCTTGAGACTCAATCAACTATAAATCATAAACCGTCAACTATCGCCTTTGGTAAATTAGTTTAAACCACGTACCTTTGCCCTCCTTATGCTGGCATTTGCATTACCATTTTCGCGTTAAAATATTGAATATCAACAAAGTAACAAATCCCGTCGGATGTTGAACATCTGGGTATTGGCTTTGCGCCTCGCGAAAGGTAGCATGATTTTATAAACCTGACATCTAAATATGGCTATCAAAAAAGAAAATCGTCCCAAAGCCACTTTCTCTAAAATTACAATCGGGCTTGCATCTCCCGACTCAATTCTGGAAAGATCTTATGGAGAGGTTTTGAAACCGGAAACCATCAACTACCGGACTTATAAGCCGGAAAGGGATGGCTTGTTCTGCGAGCGCATCTTCGGACCTGTAAAGGATTACGAGTGCGCCTGTGGTAAGTACAAAAGGATCCGTTATAAGGGGATTGTGTGCGACCGCTGCGGTGTTGAAGTAACGGAGAAGAAAGTGCGTCGCGAACGGATGGGCCACATTAAACTGGTGGTTCCTGTAGTTCATATTTGGTATTTTAAGAGCCTGCCCAATAAGACCGGATATCTGCTCGGTATGAGCTCCAAAAAGCTGGAGAGCATCGTGTATTACGAAAGATATGTGGTTATTCAGCCGGGTATACGCGCCGACAAAAATCAAAATGTGGGAGATCTGTTGACGGAAGAAGAATACTTAGAGATACTGGACGCGCTTCCGAAAGACAATCAGTTCCTGCCGGACGATGATCCGAATAAATTCATCGCCAAGATGGGTGCCGAAGCTGTTCACGATCTGCTTCAGCGGATCGACCTGGATCAGCTGTCCTTCGATCTGCGTAATGCAGCGGCCAACGAAACCTCCCAGCAACGTAAAGCAGATGCCCTGAAAAGATTGAGCGTTGTAGAAGCTTTCCGTGACGCCAATACGCGTATCACAAACCGTCCGGAGTGGATGGTGATGCAATATATTCCGGTCATTCCACCGGAATTGCGTCCGCTCGTTCCCCTGGATGGCGGCCGCTTTGCTTCTTCCGACCTCAACGATCTTTATCGCAGGGTGATCATTCGCAATAACCGGTTGAAACGCCTGCTCGAGATCAAGGCTCCTGAAGTCATTCTTCGGAACGAAAAGAGAATGTTGCAGGAAGCGATCGACTCGCTGTTCGACAACAGCCGCAAATCGAATGCGGTTAAGGCCGAAGGCGGTCGTGCATTGAAATCCCTCAGCGATGTGCTGAAGGGTAAACAGGGTCGTTTCCGTCAGAACCTGCTCGGTAAACGTGTGGATTATTCCGGCCGTTCTGTAATTGTGGTAGGGCCCGAAATGAAGTTGCACGAATGTGGATTGCCGAAAGATATGGCGGCAGAATTGTTCAAACCGTTTATCATCCGCAAGCTGATCGAAAGGGGTATTGTCAAGACCGTTAAATCGGCCCGCAAACTCGTCGACCGCAAAGAAGCTATCGTTTGGGATATCCTCGAAAATATTCTGAAAGGGCATCCGGTATTGTTGAACCGCGCCCCAACGCTGCACCGTCTGTCAATCCAGGCTTTCCAGCCCAAGCTGATTGAAGGTAAGGCTATACAACTGCATCCACTAGTTTGTACGGCGTTCAATGCCGACTTCGACGGCGACCAGATGGCCGTGCATGTGCCCCTGAGCAGTGCAGCGATCCTGGAAGCCCAATTGCTGATGCTTTCCAGCCACAACATTCTCAATCCGCAGAATGGTACACCCATTACCCTGCCTTCACAGGACATGGTACTGGGTCTTTACTATATTACTAAGGGCAGACGTTCCAGCGGCAGCATTAAAGTGAAAGGTGAAGGGAAAGCCTTTTATAGTCCGGAAGAAGTGATTATTGCCTATAACGAGGGTAAGGTTGACCTGCATGCATATATCAAGGTGAAAGTGAACGTGCGCAATGAACAGGAGCAGCTTGAGAAAAAGCTGATCGAAACCACGGTTGGACGCGTTCTCTTCAATCAATTTACGCCGACAGAGGTTGGATTTGTCAATGCACTGCTTACCAAGAAATCTCTGCGCGAGATCATCGGGAATATCATTAAGTGGACGAATGTTCCGAAGACGGCGAAATTCCTCGACGACATCAAGACGCTGGGATTCCGTATGGCGTTCCGTGGCGGTCTCTCTTTCAGCATTAATGACCTGATCATCCCGGACAGCAAGGAAGAATTACTGGTGAACGCGAAAAGCGAAGTGGACGAGGTTTGGGATAACTACAATACCGGTCTGATCACCAATAACGAAAGATATAACCAGATCGTAGACATCTGGTCGCGCGTGGATACCCGCATTACGGAAACCCTGATCCGCGAACTCAGCACAGACAAACAGGGATTCAACTCTGTTTACATGATGCTCGATTCTGGAGCCCGCGGTTCCAAGCAGCAGATCAAACAGCTCGCCGGTATTCGCGGATTGATGGCCAAACCCAGAAAATCCGGTTCCACGGGAAGCGAGATCATCGAAAATCCGATCCTCTCCAACTTCAAAGGTGGCTTGAACGTGTTGGATTACTTCATCTCGACGCACGGCGCCCGTAAGGGCCTTGCCGATACTGCGCTGAAAACAGCTGATGCCGGTTATCTGACCCGCCGGCTGGTGGATGTGGCGCAGGATGTGGTGATCAACGATGAGGATTGCGGAACCCTGCGCGGTATTGCAACCACTGCATTGAAAGATAACGAAGACATCGTTGAGCCTTTATACGATCGTATCCTCGGTCGTGTTTCCCTGCACGATGTGTATGATCCGACCAGCGATCAGATCATCGCTAAAGGTGGCGAAGAGATTACGGAAGAAGTTGCGAAGAGAATTGAAGATGCAGGCATCGAAACGATTGAAATCCGCTCCGTGCTCACCTGCGAAAGCAAACGTGGTGTTTGCGTGAAATGCTACGGCAAGAACCTGGCGACCGGCTATACGGCTCAGAAGGGAGATGCCGTCGGAATCATCGCAGCGCAGTCGATCGGTGAACCGGGTACCCAGCTCACCCTGCGTACCTTCCACGTGGGCGGTGTTGCGGGTTCGGCTTCTGTTGAATCTTCCCTGCTCGCCAAGTTCGACGGAACAATCCAGTTCGACGGTCTCAGAACTGTTCAAACTGAGAATAATGAAGGCGTAAAAGTGCCTGTGGTTATCGGTCGTACGGGTGAGGTAAGAATTATGGATGTCAAGAACGATCGCTTGCTGATCACTAACAACGTGCCTTACGGAGCTACCCTGGCCGTGAAAGACGGGCAGAAAGTAGCCAAGGGCGATGTGATCTGCAGCTGGGATCCGTTCAACAACGTCATCATTACGGAAATAACCGGCAAACTGAAGTTCGAAAATGTCATCGAAGGGATTACCTATCGCGAAGAGGCCGATGAGCAAACGGGCCACCGCGAGAAGGTCGTTATTGAAACCAAGGATAAAACCAAGATCCCGTCTATTCTGGTAGAAGGGGATAAAGAGGTGAAAGCGTACAACCTGCCTGTGGGAAGCCATGTAATCCTGGATGAAGGAGAAGAAGTGCGGGCCGGGCAGGTTATCGTAAAGATCCCGCGTGTGCTCGGCAAGCTCCGCGACATTACCGGTGGTCTGCCGCGCGTTACGGAACTCTTTGAAGCGCGTAACCCGGGCAATCCGGCCGTGGTTTCTGAGATCGATGGTGTGGTTACTTTCGGTAATATTAAACGTGGTAACCGCGAGATCATCGTGGAAGCGAAGGACGGCATTGTGAAGAAATACCTGGTTCCGCTGACCCGCCAGATCCTGGCCCAGGACGGCGACTTCATCAAGGCAGGCGCACAATTGTCCGACGGACAGATTGCACCGGCCGACATCCTGTCTATTAAAGGACCCTTCGCCGTTCAGGAATATGTGGTGAATGAGATCCAGGAAGTATATCGCTTACAGGGGGTAAAGATCAATGATAAGCATATTGAAGTAATTGTGCGTCAGATGATGCGCAAGCTCAATATCGTGGATCCCGGAGACACACGCTTCCTGGAAGACGAGATCGTGGATAAGATCGAATTCCTCGACGAGAACGACTGGATCTTCGATAAGAAGGTGATTACCGACGCCGGTGAATCCACTAAGCTCAAGCCGGGACAGATCGTCAGCCTGCGTGAAGTGAGAGAAGAGAATTCAATCCTGCGCCGCAACGACAAGAAGCTCGCAGAGTTCCGCGATGCACATTCCGCCACCTCGGCTCCGCTGTTATTGGGTATTACCAAGGCATCGCTCGGAACACAGAGCTGGATCTCGGCCGCTTCCTTCCAGGAGACCACCAAGGTGCTCTCTTCAGCAGCTATTCAGGGTAAAACCGATGATATGATGGGATTAAAGGAAAACGTGATTACGGGTCATCCGATCCCTGCCGGCACCGGCTTGCGCGAGTTCGAGAATATGATTGTGGGCAGCAAGGAAGAATACGAGCTGCTGCAAACCTCCCGTGAGGCCATGCAGTTCGATGAAGAAGAATAGCCTAAAATTTAAGAATTAATAAGCAGTAGGAAGCAGAAATGCTTCCTACTTTTATGTTTGGGATATCCATTTTCCCGGTCGTATATTTTAAAAGTTTGGTATTAATGAAGAATATTGCCCTGGTTCCGGGTATACTGGCGCTTATATTGTGTGGTGTGTTATTTTATCTGATGCATCAACATTCTATTGCACAACCGGTTCAACCGGCCGCCTCGCCTAACAACTCAACCGCAGCGCCTTTTCGGATCGCTTATTTCAATCTGGATTCCCTGGAAGCGCATTATAATTATTTTCAGGACATGCTTCAGCAGGTAAGGGCAAAACAGGATGAAGGAAACGCAGAATTGGGCCGGCTGCAGAATAGCTACCAAAAGCGCATTGCCGAATGGCAGAAAAAAGGCAATACCATGACTGCAGAGGAGAATCAGCAATTTCAGCAGGAGTATGCGAAGATGCAGCAGGATTTCCAAATGAGGCAGCAGAATATCCAGGAAGCCCTGTTTAAGCGCAATGAGGACCTCAAGGCGGATATCCGGGAAAAGATCCAGGATTATCTCAAGGAATATAATAAGAGCAAAGGGTATAATTATATTATTTCCAACGAATCGATTTCTTTCGTCTACGTCAGCGATACGACTTACGACATTACCAATGACCTCGTTCGCGGGCTGAATGAGGGATATAAGAAAAAGTAAGCTGAAGCATTCCTGCCTTTGAAGTCAATTTGCTATCTTCCGGTCTAAACTATCTTGATGACTTCCGGCGAACCGCATTCCTTTAAACCGAGCCTGGGCCTGGTCGATGCTACCATGATCGTGGCGGGCTCCATGATCGGCTCCGGGATTTTCATTGTATCGGCTGATATTATCCGTAACGTAGGCAGCTCCGGCTGGCTTATTGCCGTATGGTTGATCACGGGCTTCATGACCCTGACCGCTGCGGTAAGCTATGGTGAGCTAAGCGGCATGTTCCCAAAGGCAGGTGGTCAATACATTTATCTCCGGGAAGCTTACAATCCATTGGTTGGATTTCTTTATGGCTGGAGTTTTTTTTCTGTCATTCAAACCGGCACTATCGCTGCCGTCGGGGTGGCTTTTTCTAAATATGCCGCCTACCTGATACCCAGGCTGAGCGAGGACAATATACTCCTGCGGTTTCAAACCGGGACAAACGCCTGTGGCAATCCAACCTATTTCAGCATCAGTGCGGCCCAACTTGCATCAATAGGAATAATCGGACTGTTAACCTATTCGAATACGCGTGGCATTCAGGGAGGAAAACGCATCCAGAATATTTTTACGTCAACGAAATTGATCGCCCTGTTCGGATTGATCGTCGCCGGATTTCTTGCGTTCAACCCCGAAACCTGGCATGCTAACTGGACCAACGCCTGGCAGGCTACCCGGTCGTCGCTGAAAGATATCTGTCATCCCGACCTGGGCTTTTCAATCACCCCAATAGCAGGAACCGCTTTGTTGGGTGGTATTGCGGCCGCCATGGTAGGTTCCGTATTCAGCAGCGATGCCTGGAATAATGTAACTTTTATTGCCGGAGAGATCAAGCGGCCGCAACGGAATATTGGCGCTTCGCTTTTTCTTGGAACACTGATCGTAACGATTATTTATGTGGGCGCCAATTTCATGTATATCTCGGTTCTTCCATTAAACGGTATTGCCCATGCAGAAAAGGATCGTATTGCGGTGACCGCAGCCAAGGTTATTTTTGGCCAGGCGGGTACAAAGATCATCGCCCTGCTCATCATGGTGGCCACATTTGGTTGCAACAACGGACTGATCCTCTCCGGGGCCCGCGTGTACTACACTATGGCCAAAGATGGTCTTTTCTTTCGCAAAGCAGGAACCCTGAACAACCGCAACGTGCCGCAATGGGCGCTCTGGGCTCAGTTTATAGTTGCTTCCGTATTGTGCCTCAGCGGTAAATATGGTGATCTGCTGGATATGATTTCCTTCGTGGTGGTGATATTCTATATTCTGACCATTGCGGGCATTTTTATTCTCAGGAAGAAAAGGCCAGAAATGCCCCGACCTTATAAAGCTTTTGGATATCCTGTTCTGCCTGCACTTTATATCCTGATGGGCCTGAGTTTTTGTATTTTGCTTATTATTTATAAGCCCGGATTTACCTGGCCGGGATTGATTATTACCCTGATCGGCATACCCTTGTATTTTATTGCCGGTTCCACAGGTAAGAAAACAGAAGAAGATATTTATGTCGTCGATTAACTACAAGCAAATCTTAGAAAAGTTCTC
>DASZRP010000043.1:0-12531 GCA_035548895.1 Puia sp.
AGTTGGCGGACCGTGTGCTGGTTTTGTCAAAAAGGCCTGCGGCTATTTTGCGTGAACTGCAGATCGCCGCGCTGAAACCCAGAGACCTGACCGACGAGGAAGTGATCCGGGCAATGAAAGAGATCCTGGAAGAGCTCGGTATACTGAAAGAAATCATCGTTTGACGATCCGTTATCGCTGACATCAACATTATGCAGACAAAAAATAATTGATATGAAATCACAGGCAACACGGCTTATCCTGATCGTATGTTTTGTTGTTGCAGGGCTGGCCGTTCTCCGCTTTCATTTGTGGAACCAGGTAAATATCCCGGGTTCCAACGACATTATTCACGAGGGTGGGAACAGGCAGGCTTCCCGGGAACTTACCATAGGCTTTTTACCGGTAACCTGCCACCTGACCTGTCCGGTAACCGATTTTGCTTCGAAGCATACGCAGACCAATACCAATTTTAATTCCAGATTGTTTACCGACTTTCCGACGGTAGTGAGTGCCATGGAGGCAAAACAAATACAGGCGAGTTTTATGATCGTGCCATTAGCCATGAAACTCCGTGAGCAGGGCGTGCCGGTGCAGATTTGTTATCTCGGCCATCGGGACGGTTCTGAAATTGTTGTCGGCAAGAACAGCAATATCCGGAGCCTGCGCGATCTGAAAGGGAAGAAAGTTGCACTCCCCAGCTTTTTCAGCAACCAGAATTTTGTCATTCACAAGCTGATGGAAGACTATGGCATGAAGCCGGACGATATCACATTCGTCATTCTTCCTCCTCCGGATATGCCCACTTCGCTGGCTGCCGGAGCCATCGACGGTTATTTTGTCGGGGAACCGTTCTGTGCAAAAGCCGAGCTTGATGGCACGGGACGCATTCTCTATTTCGCTAAGGATGTATGGCCTAATTTTATTTCCTGCGCTCTCGTGGTCCATGAAGACCTGATAAAAAGCAATCCCGATGTGGTGAAAGATCTGGTTCAGGGTATCGCATCCTCAGGCCTTTGGGCTGAGACGCACCGGGCCGAAGCCGCAAAACTGGCGGCTCCTTATTTTCATCAGAATGAAAAAGTATTGAACTATGTGCTGACTTCTTTTCCGGAAAGGGTGAAGTACACGAGCCTCACGCCGACGGATGAAGACCTTCAGCGCATCCAGGACATGGGGATAAAGCTCGGATTCCTTAAAAAGAAAATACCGATAGACGAGATTGTTAACCGGAATTTCATACCGAAGGTGATAACGCCGGCGCCGATAATAGTGGAGGACAAAACAAAGTCTTAATTGGAATGTAATTTTGGCACGCTATCTGTTCATTACGAATGAACCGGTTTTTGAAAGCGCCGGCAGGCGGTTCAATACAAATTCGGAAATGATATAGAACCAGTCCCTACCAGGTCGGTAGTTAACGGACTTGGTACGGACTTAAAGTATATTCCAATAGGATTCAAAGTACGTTCAAAGGGTCTCATTTCGCTGCTTTCAGGTTCTCCAATGCGCCGATCACCCTTTCATAAATGGCTTCGTTGCTTAGCTGAACAGGCTTGAACGGTTCACCGATAACTTTTTCGTACAGCTCGATATACCGGTTAGAGATAGTCTGGATCCAATCATCGTTCATGGTGGGCACCTGCTGTCCCGCCTTGCCCATAAAGTTGTTGGCGATCAGCCACTCCCGTACGAACTCTTTACTCAGTTGCTTTTGCTTCCCGCCCCGCTGCTGTCTTTCGGCAAATCCGTCTGCGTAAAAATAACGGGAAGAATCAGGCGTGTGCACTTCGTCCATCAGGTAAACGGTATCGCCAATCTTGCCGAACTCATATTTGGTATCCACCAGGATCAATCCCTGTTTAGCAGCAATTTCTTTTCCCCGTTCAAACAGGGCAAGCGTATATTTTTCCAGCGTGGCATAATCTTGCTCATTCACCAGGCGCCGACGGATAATCTCATCCCGGGAAATATCCTCATCGTGTCCGGCTTCCGCCTTGGTGGAAGGCGTAATGATGGGCTGAGGGAAGTAATCGTTTTCCTTTAGTCCCTCGGGTAATTGTACGCCGCATAATTCTCTTTTCCCCGATGAATAGGTTCTCCAGGCATGGCCTGTCAGATTACCGCGGACCACCATCTCTACCCGGAAAGGGGAGCAGCGTTTCCCCAGGCTCACCTGTGGCGCCGGCGTGGAGAGCAGCCAGTTCGGACAAATATCCCGGGTCGCGTTCAGCATATATGCAGCAATCTGGTTCAGCACTTGTCCTTTATAAGGGATGGGCCTCGGCAGGATTACATCGAAGGCGGAGATCCGGTCGGAAGCGACCATCACTAACAGGTCGTCGCCGATGCTGTAAACATCGCGCACTTTGCCTTTGTAGAAGGCGGTCTGATCGGGAAAATGAAAGGGGGTCATGCTACAAATATACGGGGAATGCCAGGGTCTGCCTCGAACCGAAACGGATGGGAAGGAACCGGGCATTATCAGACTGGAGCTAAACGCTGAAAAATTTTATTTAACCGGCCCAAACCTGTACTTTGACCGCGCATTCCGTCTCAATCATCAAAATTGATTGCCATGAAACACCAGTTGAATCGTCTCTTCTTCCTGCTGCTTTGTCTTTTTCTGCAAAACCACCTTCTTGCCCAACGTGTAGTAGTGACCGGTAGGATCACTAATGCCGCTAACAATGAACCGGTTCCCGCTGCCTCAGTGCTAATAAAAGGAGCAAGCACCGGAACGTTTACCGATAGCCGGGGTGTATTTAAATTAAATGTTGACCAGTCCACCCCATTTACGCTGGTGGTCTCTTCGATCGGATACGAGACTAAAGAGATACCGGTTGAAAATAGCAGCCAGTCGCTCGAGATTACCTTGCTTCCGGCTTCCACAATGGGCACCGAAGTAGTGGTTTCGGCCACGCGCTCTCAGATCAGGAGTCTGGAATCGCCGGTCTCCATTGAACGAATGGGCATGGCGACCATTCATGAAGTGCCGGCTCCGTCTTTTTACGATGCCATTGCCAACCTGAAAGGCGTGGATGCGGTTACGTCTTCCATTATGTTCAAGACCATGGGTACCCGCGGTTTCAATGGTAGCGGAAACCTGCGCATGAACCAGTTAGTCGACGGCATGGACAACCAGGCGCCGGGATTGAATTTCTCGGTTGGCAATATCGTCGGCCTGAATGAACTGGATGTCGATAACGTGGAACTGCTGCCTGGTGCGTCCTCTGCGCTCTATGGATCGGGTGGTATGACGGGCACCATCCTGATGACGAGCAAGGATCCTTTCAAATATCAGGGACTAAGCGTCCAGATCAAACAGGGTGTGAACCATATATCGGATAAGAACACCAGCGCGGCACCCTACTACGACTGGATGGCGCGATACGCAAAAGCCATCAACGATAAATTCGCTTTCAGGGTTTCTGCCGAATACACGCAGGCGAAAGACTGGATGGTATCCGACTACCGCAATTACAGCATGCTGCAGGGAATGCCCATTCCGGGCGACCGTAGCCTGACGGACTATAACGGGATCAATATTTATGGTGATGAAACAGCTTATTTCACCGTGAAGGATGGATTGAACCAGGCTTCCACAGCTTACGCGCAGGCAGCAATGGCGGCACAGGCTGCGGGAAATGCGGCGCTGGCTGCCCAATACCAGGCCCTGTCTATGCAGGCAGCACAACTCGCCGCCGTTACGCCCGCCAATTCGGGAGTAACGCGAACGGGCTATAAGGAAAATATGATGACCGATTACAAAGCGTATAACTTCAAGGGATCGGCAGGCCTGTTTTATAAGATCAACAGCAATACGGCAGTCAGCCTCTCGGGAAATATCGGCGTGGCCAGTACAGTTTACCAGGGAACCGACCGCTATGCTTTAAAGAACGTGGTGATCGGACAATATAAAGCTGAAATAACGGGTAAGCGCTTTTATGGCCGGGTTTACACTACCCAGGAAAATGCGGGCGATTCCTACGCGATGGGCGTCACCTCAACCCTGTTGAATGAAGCTACCGAGCCGACGCCGGTCTGGGCGCAGAATTACCTGGGCGCTTACGGACTGGCCATGTCGAATGCGATCGCTGCGGGTCAGACGCCACAGCAGGCTTATATTCCTTCGAACAATGCAGCGCGCGCTTACGCCGATGCGCAGGCTGTGCAACCGGGCACTGCGGCCTTTAATAAATCGCTCGATTCATTAAAGAAACTGGCCATTCCCTCAGGAGGAAAATTCAATGATCAGAGCGACCTCTATGTAGCAGAAGGCATGTACAATTTTTCTGACCTGGTGAAATGGGCCGATATCACTGTCGGCGCCTCGACAAGAGAATTTGTATTGAACTCGCACGGGACCATTTTTGCCGACACGGCAGGGACCATCAAGATCAACGAAACCGGAGCCTTCGCCCAGGTGCAGAAAGGATTTTTCGATAATCTCCTGAAGATAACCCTGGCCGGCCGCTATGATAAGAACTCTAATTTTGCGGGTCGCTTCACCCCAAGGGTTACTGCGGTATTTCGCGTGGCGCCGGATAATTTCATCCGCGCTTCCTATCAAACTGCTTATCGTTTCCCGTCAACGCAAAATCAGTTTATCAACCTGCAAACCGGTTCAGCCAAATTGATCGGCGGACTGCCGCAGTTCATCGACGCCTATGGGCTCAGAAGCAATACTTACGATACGGCGTCGCTCGGCAATTACATACGCACCGGAACACCGCCGACGCAATACCAGTTCAGGGAATTCAAACCCGAAACCGTGGGCTCCTGGGAATTGGGCTACAAGGGCCTTATCAACAAAAAGTTTCTGATCGATGTGTACGGGTTCTATGCGCAGTACACCAATTTTATCGGACTCACCGTGCTGGTCAAGGATCCGCTGACTCAGGGACAAACGCCGCAAAACACTTTCGGTATTTATACCAACAATCCAACCAAGGTGAATACAGTGGGAGCGGGGCTCGGCCTGGAATATGCATTTCCGAAAGGATTTACCGGTGCGGGCAATATTGCCTACAACGAGATCACCAGCAAGCATGTGGATGTGCTGACACAGTTCAATACACCGAAAGTGAAGTATAATCTTTCCGTATATAATTACAGCATTGCGAAGTATTACGGGTTCAATGTAACCTGGCGCTGGCAGGAAAGTTATACTTATGAGTCTTCTTTCATTAGCGGTACAACGCCGGCTTTCGGAACATTAGATGCCCAGGTCAGCCGCAAGCTGCCGAAGATTCAATGCACGATTAAGCTCGGAGCGACCAATTTACTGAACAAGTATTACGTGGATGCCATCGGCAATGCCGAGATCGGGGGACTATACTATGTGGCGATAGGGTACAATTTATAATGTGGAAATGTGATAATGTGGAAATGTGGAAATGAAAGAACAGCCAACTTGCATTTCTTCTAAACATCTCCACATTTCCACATTTACACATTAAAACGAAAGTGCATCACATCCCCGTCCTTCACAATATATTCTTTCCCTTCAATCCGTAATTTGCCGGCTTCGCGGCAGGCCGCTTCGGATTGATATTTGATGAAGTCGTCGTAGGCGATCACTTCGGCCTTGATGAACCCTTTCTCGAAATCGGTGTGGATCACGCCGGCTGCCTGCGGCGCCTTCCATCCGGCATGAATGGTCCAGGCCCTCACTTCCTGCACGCCCGCGGTGAAATAAGTCTGCAATGACAGCAGGGCATAAGTGGCGCGGATCAACTTGTTGAGCGCCGGTTCTTTCATACCGTACTCTTCCATGAACATCGCCTTATCGTCGGCATTGTCAAGCTCGGCGATCTGCTGTTCAATGGAGTTGTTCATCACGATTACCTGGGCGTTTTCAGACGCCACACTTTTCTTCAGGGTCTCTGAAAAGGCATTCCCGGTATGCATGGAGGCTTCATCTACATTGGCCACGTATAGCACCGGTTTATCAGTAAGCAGGAAAAGGTCGGCAATGGCAATCTTTTCTTCTTTGCTCAAACCCATCTCGCGGATATTCTTACCTTTTTCCAGTTGCTCGCGGCAACGTTTCAGGATCTCATATTCAACCTTCACTTTCGGATCCGCCGTGCGCAGCATTTTCTCGGTGCGCGATAATTTCTTCTCCACGCTGTCCAGGTCTTTCAGCTGCAGTTCGGTATCGATGATCTCTTTATCGCTGACGGGATGGATAGGGCCCTCTTCCCGCAAAATATTCTCATCTTCGAAACAGCGGATCACATGCACGATGGCATCTACCTCCCGGATATTCGCCAGGAATTTATTGCCTAACCCTTCGCCCTTGCTGGCCCCTTTCACCAGTCCGGCAATATCGACGATCTCGATCTGCGTGGGTACGATCCGCTCGGGATGGACCAGTTCTGCCAGCTTGTTCAGCCGCTCGTCGGGCACGTCGACCAATCCCACATTAGGCTCGATGGTGCAGAAGCGGTAGTTGCTGGCCTGCGCCTTGGCGCTGCTGCTGACCGCATTGAAGAGCGTGGATTTGCCAACATTGGGTAAGCCGACGATACCTGCTTTTAAAGCCATGATGATTTAATTTAGGTTTGGTACGAATAATTTTTTGAGGCCGCAAAGATAGAAGTATTTGAGGGATCGGTTGCTTTATTACTTATATTCAACCCAAAATTTATCGAACCGTATGGCGCTGAACCTCATCTGGGTTATTTTTTTCCTCATTGCTTTTGTCACCGCCCTGGTCCGCCTGATATTTTTCGGCGATACCGAAATCTTCAAGACGATCGTCGACGGCGTATTTGATTCGGCCGGCGTGAGTGTGCAAATTGCCATCGGATTGATCGGTATCATGGCCCTTTTCCTGGGCTTTATGAATATTGGTGAAAAGGCCGGGGCAGTCCGCTTTCTCTCCAGGATCATCGGTCCTTTTTTCGGTCGCCTCTTTCCGGAAGTTCCAAGAGACCATCCTTCCATGGGACATATGGTGATGAATTTCTCGGCCAACCTGCTTGGCCTGGACAATGCGGCAACGCCCTTCGGGCTCAAGGCCATGATGAGCCTTCAGGAACTTAATCCGAATAAGGAAACGGCGTCAAATGCGCAGATCATGTTCATGGTATTGCATGCTTCCGGCCTTACGATTATTCCGGTAAGCATTATTGCCCAACGGGCCATTCTGAAATCGACCGATCCCACCAGCATATTCATTCCCTGCATGATCGCCACTTTTGCTGCTACGGTAGTGGCACTGATTGTCGTGGCCATTAAACAGCGCATCAATCTCTTTCAGCCAGTCATCCTGCTCTGGGTAGGTGGTATTTCGGCGTTGATCGGCGCACTGGTTTACTTTCTTCATATCAACAGCAGCTATATTGATCCGTTTTCCAAGGTTTTCAGCAATGGAGTGATCCTCCTGCTTTTTGTTGCTTTTATTATCGGCGGAATGATCAAAAAGGTAAATGTATATGAAGTGTTTATCGACGGGGCGAAAGAGGGGTTCCAGGTGGCGGTGACGATCATTCCTTACCTGGTGGCCATGCTCGTTGCCATCAGCGTTTTACGAAGTTGCGGCGTATTCGACTATATCGTACATGTTGTCGGTTCATTCTTTTCGATGCTGCATGTGAACACGGACTTTGTTCCTTCTCTTCCGACGGCGCTGATGAGACCGCTAAGCGGGAGCGGGGGGCGCGGCATGATGATCTCTACGATGCAGACCTACGGTCCGGATTCCTTCCAGGGAAAGCTGGCCTGTGTATTCCAGGGAACTGCCGATTCCACGTTTTATATTGCCGCCCTGTATTTCGGATCGGTTGGCATCAAGAATATCCGGTATGCTATTCCGGCGGCCCTGCTTGCAGACCTGGCCGCTATCGTAACGGCGATTTTGATATCCTATTTTTTCTTTGCGCACTAAGTTGAGATGACAGATGACGGATGGCAGATGACCGTCATCTGTCATCTGTCATCAATGTCCAAACAACTCCTCTTTGCTTTTCGGCCGCAGGGCATCGAGCCATTTGAAATTGCGCAGCTTCAGGTCATCGGGGTTGGCCTGTCGGATGGGCGTCATCACGCCGTCCACATCATTGCGCAGTACGACTTTATTGAGGGCCTTTTCCTTAAAGATCAGGTCGATGATATCGGCCTTGTTTACCCGGTTCACACCCACTAATGCCATACTATCATCTTTAATATAGTATACCGCTTCTGCGCTTCCTTTGGCGCGCATATAGTCAATTACCCCATCCTTGAAATAACCGTTGATGGTATTTCCCTTCACCTGGTTATACATATTTTCTGCCGTTTCTCCGACCACCAGTCCGTTCTCAAAAACATAAAGACGGTCCGGCTTTTTATTTTTTGTGTAGAGGAACATGGTATCGCCGGTGACCTGGTATCCGCCGGCCCAGGCAACGGGATTGACGAAGAGACGAAAAATAGAGTCTAACCCAGAATAGTAAAGACTATCGGCGACCGCCTGCAGCGAATCCGAAAAGATACGCACATGATGATAGCCCTGCAGGAAGCGCAGACTGCTGTCATTCGGATTTTTGGCCGTATGCGCAACCGGCATGCCCTGCACGGTATCTACCCGGTTCAACAGGGAATCCGGAATTTTTCCCGAGAACAGGGTGTCCGCTCTTACATAGATCGAATCCTTGTCGGCCTTGATTATCATCAGGGGATGCTGGGTTGCCAGGATGGTATTCTTTATCTTATCGGCGTAAAGGCTGTTGGCGATAACGACCAGTCCCTCGGCAGTATCTTTAAAAACGGCGTTGCCAATGGCCGTGCTGATACCGGTGCTGTCGTCGAAATGGATATTCTCCGCCGTAATGGTTTGTCCGCCGTCGCGAATGGTCGGGCGTTTGCCGAACTGGGCGCGATGATTTTTTAAGTCATAAAACCCCTCGCTGGTTCGTATGGTTCTTCCGGTGCTATCCCGGATAAACGTATTGGCAATGAAGGTGGCTAATTGCTGGTCGCTGTTATAAAGGAGGGAGTCGGCGGTCAGATCATAAGCGGGATCTTTCAACACCACATCTTTCTTAAAATAAATGTCCTTCGTATCGGCGTAATAAGTGCCCTCCTTGCTCGTCACCACGGTTTTCTGGTTCACGACCTTGCCGCCGCTCAGGTAATTGCCGATATGCAGGTTCATATCGTAGTTGAGGTCTTCCGTTGTCAGCGTGCCGCGGCCGTCTTTCAACGATACGTTCTTTTTGAAAATGATATATTTCTTGTCCACGAAATACTTCATGTACTGCGAATAAATATCGGTGGAATCGTTGTCGTTGATGTGCACATTGCCGAAGGCTTCTATGAAGTTCTCTTTGTGGTTCATCGCGAGACTATCGCAGTAAAACAGCGTTTTCCCGCTTTGCAGCTTGACATGCCCGAAAAGACTTTGTATCGAGATGGAATCCTTCTGTACTTCACGCAGGGTATCGGAATGCCAGATATAAACGGTATTGACGCTGTCCCCGTTCTTGGTGGGAAAGTTAACCGCCGTTTGGGCAAGGCCCCGCAAGCCCGGCAGGCAAAGCATTGCCAGGAGCGGTGCAGTCCGAATCAATTTTACCAGAAAAGAAGGGCGCCGGTCAACAGATATGCAGGATGCCATTACTGCGGGTTTGGCGGTTTTGCGGTCGAGTCGCTAAGGGGCGCGCTGAGCGGCGTGCTCTTGTCCTTTTTCCCGAATACAGATATGCTAACATAGCGTTTCGGATGAACGCGAAGGTCGTCAAGCAGAGTGTTCAGGCTGCGTACTGTGGAAGCCAGGTTATTGTATAGTTTTTTGTCGTTGATGAGCAGACCCAGGCTGCCGTCGGTACTATTTACTTTATTGACAGCCTCTTTCAATGAATTCATAGCGTCCTGAGCACTCTTCAGGGTTTCGTCGATCTTGGCGTTCGACAGCTTGCTGGTCGTTTTCTCCAGGTTGTCCAGCGTATTATTGATCTTTTGACTGTTGCCGGCCAGGTTATTGGTGAAGCTGTCGAGATGATTCATGGTATGGGCCAGGGCGCCGGTCCGGTCATTGAGCAGCACCTGGAGCGAAGCCGAAGATCGGGCCAGGTTGGCGAAAATGGTGCTGAAATTATTTTTAACATTCGGATCGAACATCTGGCCGATCACTTCAATCAGGGAATCTAACGATTCCAGGGTGCCGCTGAGGCGGGAGACCACCGGACTGAGATTGCTTTGCACTTCGGAGAGCAGGGTTTCCTTGGCCGAAGTGGAAATGGTATCTCCGTCCTTTAGGAACTCGGTGGCATCTCCCTTTTGAATAATGATACTTGCCGAACCGATCAGGCCGGCATCGATCAATGCCACGGAGTTTTTAGGGATATGCACATCCTTCTTCATGTTGATCGTGACGCGTATTCCCTCCATGTCTTTATCGATGGGGCTGATATCGTATACAGAACCCACCGCCAGCCCTTTGATCTTGACCATATTCGACGTTTCCAGGCCTTCCACACTTTTGAACACGGCATAGATCTTTTTGCTGTGTTCAAACGCATTCTTCCCTTTGAGAAAATTAAATCCAAGAATCAACAGGGTGATGGCTACCGTGGCCAGCGCGCCAATTTTTGTTTCGTTTGCAATTTTCATTCCGGGACTGGTTTTGAAGAGAGACCATAAACAGGCGTTCAGCCGGTTTATCAACGTACAAACCTACACGAAAAAGCCCAACAGGCAAAGATGAATAGCCGTTTCAATCTCTTATTGCTTTCCGGCATCGGCAGGCGCTGCCTGCAAACTATCGGTCGTACCGTCTATCTGATCTTTATACCGGCTCAGGGCGTCAATAATATTTTGCACTACCTCGTCCTGCCCCTTATCGCTATTCAGGTATTCCTCTTCTTCCTTGTTGGTGAGAAAACCCACTTCGATCAGCACGCTGGGCATGCCGGTAGCCTGAAGCACCTGAATTCCTTTATCCCGCTGCTTTACGCCATAGCTTTGGCGGCCCGCGGCGGCGAAAGATTCCTCTACGAACGAAGCGAAAAGGGCGCTGTTGTCGAAGTATTTTTTTTCATACAGTTGCGCACGCATACGGGCTTCCGGCGAACTGAGATCGAAGCTTTCTTCGGTGCTGTCGGTCACATCCTCCCCCTCGTCCCGCTCGTTAATCGCTTCCCCTTTTTTCTCGTTACGGTCGGCCTTCCAGATATAGGTTTCCGTGCCTACCCGCATATTCTTCACCCAATAGGATTTGTAGACCGGCGCATTTACCCATTTCTTTCTCCTTTTACTGCCCTTGCCGACATAGACCAGTTTTTTGGTATGGCCAACCACCCGCTTTTCGTAATAACCGCCCGCAGGCTGCATGGTAGCATTGCAGTGAATACTGATGAACAGATCTCCTCTGGCCTGGTTGGCAATCTGGGCCCGCGCGTGCAGATCATCTTTCAGGGTTTCTGCATTGTTTACACTGGCATCGGTGGTACGGGTAAAAACGACCTTCATTCCGGGGAAATTCTTTTTTACGGCTTCTCCCAAACGCAGGGAAATCTCCAGGGTTACTTCCTGTTCTGAAGAAATCAATCCCTTGGTGCCATGGAATTGTCCTCCATGACCGGGATCGATGATCAGGGTCCGTAATTTTGTCGCACTGCGCGGCGGAGAACCACCGTCCTGAAAAGAAGAAAGAGAAAATAAAATGGTTAAGGAAACAAGGAATCCGGATACCGCTCTCAACATACTTTTCTTTTTGACAGTCAGGATGTTAAACTTATAATTTCGTAAACAGGATACTCCTATTTTTGCACCACCCACACTGTATGAACAACGGAGGCAAATTTAGCTTAAAATACATTTCGATATTGATTTTTGCCCCGGTATTCCTTTGTATAACTCTTAACAGTTCAGGAGGTTATTCAGATTTTCCCGTTCATGCTCACAAGATCTCAAACGACACCATACCTGAAAAAATTGTTGCACCCCGGAAAGACACCGTCCCGATGGATTCGGTGTTAGTAGATACTGTGGGCTTTCGGCCTGATTCAGTATTTGAAAAAAAAGATACGATCCATTTTAAGATGTCGAAAGACTCCTTGGATGCTCCTGTCACCTATAGTGCGGCCGATTCGGTTGTTCTGGATGTGCCGACCAAGAATGTCATGCTTTATAATAAAGCGAATACTAAGTATAAGGACATTACCCTGGATGCCTACGAGATCAAAATGGACCAGCCGCACAACCTGCTGACGGCGACCTATATGCTCGATACGGCAGGCGCGATGGTGGGCAAGCCCCTGATGACGCAAACGGGCAGTACGATGTCGTCCGACTCCATCGCGTTCAACATGAAAACCCAGAAGGGGATCACACGCAATACGTTTACCCAGAGCGGAGAGATGTATGTGATGGGAGAGAAGATGAAGAAGATCTCCAGGGATGAATACTTTGCCTTCCACGGCCGGTTTACGACATGCAATCTCGATACGCCGCATTTTGCCTTCCGGACCAACAAGATGGAGCTGGTCAACAAGAAGATGGCGATCTCCGGTCCGGTTCATCCGGAATTCGAAGGCGTGCCCATACCCATTTATATTCCTT
>DASZRP010000044.1:0-7417 GCA_035548895.1 Puia sp.
TCTTTTGAGGAGATCCGCTGGATCACCGTTTCGACCATCCGGTCGCAGCGGGCATTGTGGAACTGGAGGATATCTTCTTTATCGTAGTATCTGCTTAGCGCTGTTCTGAGCAGGGCCTTGGCCCGGTTCAGCCTCACCTTCACATTAACTGCCGAAATATCGAGGCAGGACTGTGTTTCGGCCACGCTCATGTCTTCGATCTCCCGCATCACGAAGACCGTCCGGTATTTTTCGGGCAGGCCGCGGACAGCCTCTTCGAGAATGCCCCGAAGTTCCGTATTGACGGCCCGGGATGCCGGCGTATGCATGGTGGATTTAATTTCGGTTTGCGGGTTTTCGCCATCCGTGGGAATGAACCATTTTCTTTTTCTCATCCTTAGCAGGCATTCGTTGATCAGGATCCGCGTAAGCCAGGTGGCCAGGGCGGAACGGAATTCGAAGGACCGGAGATTTTCGTATGCTCTGATATACGTGGCCTGCATGATGTCTTCCACCTCCACATCGTCGTTGATCATCGACATGCCCACACGATACAGGCGCGTATTATAACGGCGGATGATCAGGGCGTAGAGTTCCTTTTCCCCGCTAATGATGCGGGCAATCAATTCGGCATCCGTCGCCATCGATGCTTCGGCCAAGGCCGGGCTGTGCAAACGATCCATAACCACCCATTGGAGTGTTGAACCGGGGAAAGGTTACAAAATTAGCCGATATTTTTTGTAACCTTTCGGAGGCTGCCGACTCCAATGGTCATTCACTCAAAAAATTTCACAAGATGAAAAGCATTAAACAGCAGGCAGCCCTTATTATCGGTTGCGCGATATTTCTTTTTGCAGGTTCCACTCCGGTTCATGCCCAGCAAACGCCCAAGTTAGCCGACGACGAGATCGCGTCCGTTGCCGTGGTCGCCAATCAGAACGATATTGATTTTGCCAATATCGCGAAGAAGAAGTCTACCAACAGCGAGATCCTGCAGTTCGCCAATACGATGGCTTCGGATCACCAGGCCGTGATCGATCAGGCCGTCGCCCTGGTCACCCGCCTGAAAGTGACGCCGAAAGATAATGCCGTGAGCAAGCAACTCGTGGCCGGCGCAAAAAAAACACAGCAGATGCTGAAGTCGAAATCGGGCAAAGCCTTCGACAAAGCTTATATCGACAACGAAGTGGCCTATCACAAAAGTGTGATCGACGCCGTCGAAAAAGTCCTGATCCCGCAGGCGCAGAACGCCGATCTGAAAAATCTGCTGCAGCAGGTGCTACCGACATTGAAGACGCACCTGGAACATGCTGAAATGGTCCAATCCAGGATCGCCAAGTCATGAGCGCTGTTCGTCGTATTCCCTATGCCCTGCTTATTGGCTTCGCGCTGTATTTAGCTCCGGGCTGCAGCGAACACCCGAAGCAGAAAGCCTATGTTCCGAAAACCGATACCGTGATGATCAGCCAGATGAAATTCCAGCCGGCCGAGCTTACCGTTCACGCGGGCGATACCGTGGTCTGGGTCAACAAGGACATGGTGGTGCACGATATTACCCAGGCGCCCGTTGGCACCTGGAGCTCCGGCCCGCTGGCTTCCGGCAAGTCATGGAAGATGGCGGTACAGCAGAGCGATGATTATTACTGCAGCATCCATGTGGTGATGACGGGGAAGGTGGTTGTTGTAAATGATGACAGATGACAGACTTTCAGGGTAGCAGGCTGTTTATTAGCAAGTCGGCCTGATACACAAAGAGACCATCTACTGTCATCCGTCATCTGTCATCTGTCATCTACTCTCCCAGTTGCTGCAAATACTTCTCCGAATTGGCTTTGACATTCGGCGCCGGGTTGAGGCTGAGCGATTTTTTGAAATTCTGGATCGCGTTCTTTTTATCGCCTTTCAGCGCATAGGCCTCACCGAGACTATCCCATACATTGGCGCTGTTCGGATGGCGCTGCGTATTCAGGGTGAGCATTTCTATGGCTTTATCGTAGTCCTTCTGACCCAGGAGCTGGTAGCCGTAAGTGTTCAGCTCATTTTCATTGGCCATAGTGACCGCTTCTTTCATGAGCTGATCGGACTCACTGGTTTTCCCCGTCTGGGCAAGCAGTCCTGCCTTTACGCTCAGGGTGGCAAAATTCCGGTTCATCTGAACGGCCTGGTCGGCCCATTTCAATCCTTCTTCGGTATTTACTTTGTTCACCATGGCATAGCCGGCGGCGCTGGCATATCCCTGCCAGGTAAAGCCGACGGTGTTCTTCAACTGCTCTTCCGCATTGGCCATCACGATATCGTCAACCGCAAACTCGATCTTCACCGGGAATTGTTTTTTCTCCCAGCTCAGTACCAGGTCTGTGCTGTTGTGCGTAATGTTATCGAAACTGTAGGTGAGCATTTCGGTTGGCGAACCGTCGCGCAGCGCAATCTTCTCGCGCATTTCATCAAGCTTCGGGTCGTACCAGAAGCTGCCCCAGGCTTTATAGTCTTTGGAAAGCACCACCTCGCCGGTACTGTTGTCCGGGTTGATCGTAAAGAAGAGCCCGTAAGATCCGGCGGGAACGAGATGGCCCTGGACCGTTGCGGGATGTGAAAATGTGATCACCGTGTTTTCATTGGCGCCTGCACGCCAGGGAGCGGCGTTATGCGCGCCGAAAGGGTCGACATTATATCCATAAGGCACGAGCTTGCCCCAGATCTCTCTTCCCCTCACGGAAGGGCGGGAATAATTTACCGTAATGGTGGAGATACCGATGGTCTGGGAGACTGAAGCAGCGGGGCTTGGGTTGCGCGGCGTGGCGATGACGCCCTGGCTGCGCGTTGCTTCGGTGGAGCAAAAAAATAAGATTACCAGCGCGGCAAGGCGCGGCAGTTTGATAAGACTAAACATGATGGAGTCGTTTTGGTGAATAAATAGGAAGTAGTATTAAGGTAACCTAATTATTTACCAGTCCGCGGGACTTTTTGGTGGACGGTTATTTGAGATGACAGATGACAGATGACAGACTTTTAGTGTAGCAGGCTGTTTTTTAGTAAGTCAGTCTGATGCACAAAGGGGTTATTTACTGTCATCTATCATCTGTCATCTGTCATCAACTACTCAGCTCATCGCCAAATAAACCAGCGCCGACAACAGCGCGCCCAGTAATGGCCCCAATATTGGTATCCAGGCATAAGACCAGCCGCTGTTCCCCTTGCCTGTGATGGGCAGGAAGCTGTGCATGATGCGGGGACCCAGGTCGCGGGCGGGATTGATGGCATAGCCCGTGGTGCCGCCAAGGGAAAGACCGATCACCCAGACGATCAGCGCAACCGGGAGCGCACCGACCGATCCCAGCCCGATAGCAGTTTTGCTGGAAGTGATCTCAGCGCCGGTGATATAGAAGACGGAAAAAGTAAGTACAAAGGTTCCCGCCACTTCGCTGAGGATATTGCTCACGGGGTTATAAATCGCAGGGG
The DNA here is from genome assembly GCA_035548895.1 of Puia sp. Classification (GTDB taxonomy): domain Bacteria; phylum Bacteroidota; class Bacteroidia; order Chitinophagales; family Chitinophagaceae; genus Puia. The sequence continues at coordinate 3,439 of DASZRP010000044.1, forward strand.
AAGTGCAAAAAGCCGCCCGCTGCAGGTCGGCGTTCTTCGTGCGATTGAAGTGATCACGGTAAATGAGCCAGACCAATAAAGCGCCCGACATGGCGCCTAATAATTGGGCGAGGAGGTATGAACCGACTTTCGACCAGGCAAACTTTCCGGCAATGGCCAGCGCAATCGTAACGGCGGGATTGAGATGCGCGCTGCTGACAGGCCCGGCAACCACGACGCCGACATAAACGGCCAGCGCCCAGCCCGTCGTAATGACGATCCAGCCGCTGTCGCGTCCTTTGGTGTCGGTCAGCACTACATTGGCCACGACGCCATTGCCAAGCAATATAAGTAATAGTGTTCCGGTATATTCAGCTATAAAAGGAGTCAAGTGGATTGGTTTTTTGTCGATTTTAAGATAGTTGCTCTCAATATTTCGGAAGCGAATGGCTAACCGGATCTTTTCTTTTTAGGATCCTGCCGGGTCATAAATACACTGTATATAACGATATCCTGGCCGTGAACTTCGTAAACAACTACGTATGGAAATCGATTTACCTTGCCTTGTCTTATCGGTTTGCTATAAAAAGAGTGCGTGTGTGGATTGCGCAGGAGGTTTTCATAAAAATTTTCTAATTCGTCAAGGAATTCGAAGCCCAAACCTTCCCTTTGCAGTTCGTACCAGTCGTAGGCTTCAATAATTTCACCGCTTGCCAGTGGCCTGATCTGAATCCTAAAGGCCGGCATTCCTTTTATCTTTGCGCATAGCCATTTGCCTTACCTGTTCCGGAGTTAATGAATTTCCTTCTCCGCGGAAATATTTTTCTCTTTCTTCAAGGATGATATTTTTTCTCCGCTCATTGATGTCCGTTTCTTCTTTCAGTTCCACGAAATTCCTGGCCACGCTGAGCAAGGATTCCTTTTGCACTGCAGAAAGCTTCAGCCAGTATTCCATAAACTCGTTATCCAGATGGGGAACGGCAGTCATATGTTTAAATTTATACAAATTTAACTCAAAAGCCCGGCAAATATTGTCACCCTCATCGGCAATAGGCTACCCCCCACTCCAGGCCTGCGTGGCGCGAATGGCCTGTTCCCAGCCGGCCAGTTTTTCGTCAAGGTCTTTCGGCACAGACGGTGAGAATATCTTTTCCGCTTTCCAGAGATGCTGGATCTGCCCGGCGTCTTTCCAGTAGCCAACGGTCAGTCCCGCGAGATAAGCCGCGCCGAGCGCCGTCGTTTCAGTGATCTCCGGGCGGATCACTTTGCAGTTGAGCATATCAGCCTGGAATTGCATCAGCAGGTTATTGGCCGTGGCGCCGCCGTCCACCCGCAGCTCTTTTATGCTCAGGCCGGCATCCGCCTCCATGGCTTTCAGCACGTCGCGCGTTTGATAAGCGATCGATTCCACGGCCGCGCGTGCGATATGCGCCGCCATGGTGCCCCGCGTGATGCCGACAATAGTTCCCCGCGCATCGGGATTCCAGAACGGCGCGCCAAGCCCTGCGAAAGCCGGAACGAAATAAACGCCGCCGGTGTCCTTCACTTTCATTGCCAGCTCTTCGATCTCCGCAGAGCTCCGGATAATGCCCAATCCGTCGCGCAGCCACTGCACTACGGCGCCGGCAATGAAAATGCTGCCTTCCAGCGCGTATTGAATTTTGCCATTGATCTTCCAGGCCACCGTGGTAAGCAGGTTGTTCTTCGATTCCACGAAGCGGTCGCCGATATTCATCAGCATGAAGCAACCCGTACCGTAGGTATTTTTCACCATGCCCTTATCGAGGCACATCTGCCCGAACAGCGCGGCATGCTGATCGCCCGCGATACCGGCAATGGGTATGCGCTCCGAGAAAAGATGGGAGTCGGTTGAACCGAAATCAGCCGCCGATTCCCGCACTTCGGGCAGGAGGCTTACCGGAATATCGAATAGCTTCAGCAGGTCTTTATCCCATTGCTGTTCCTGTATATTGAAGAGCTGGGTCCTTGCAGCATTCGTGATATCGGTGGCATGCACCGCCCCGCGCGTGAATTTCCAGACCAGCCAGGCATCCACAGTCCCGAAGGCCAGCTTGCCCTGTTCTGCCTTTTCCCTTGCATCTTTAACGTTGTCGAGTATCCACCTGATCTTGGAAGCCGAAAAATAAGCGTCGATCACCAGACCGGTCTTTGCCCGGATCGTTCCGGCTAAGCCCTGTTTTTTCAATTCCTCGCAAAAAGGCGCCGTGCGGCGGTCCTGCCAGACAATAGCGTTGTATACCGGTTCACCCGTATCGCGGTCCCAGACGATGGTCGTCTCCCGCTGGTTGGTGATGCCGATGGCGGCGATCTGGCGCCCATCGATGCCCGCTTTGGCCAGGGCTTCTGCGGCTACGGATGCCTGTGATGACCATATCTCGTTGGGATCGTGCTCCACCCAACCCGGCCGGGGAAAGATCTGCGTAAATTCCTTTTGCGCGAGCGACCGGATCCTGCCTTCCCTGTCGAAGAGAATGGCGCGGGAGCTGGTGGTTCCCTGATCCAGGGATAAAATGAATTTTTCCATAATCACGGCTGTGGCACCGGTTCATGACCGGTTGAGTCTCCGATTACATAACCTGAAGCAATCCGTCTGAAAGATACTATTTGTTCCTGTTCCCAGGCGGCGTCCTTTTTTAGTTCTACCGCCATGATCGAAGCGACGAGGGGAGCCGATTCGATCGCGGCCTGCGCGTCGAGGAAGAGCGCTCTCGTTCTGCGCGCCAGCACATCGTCCACCGTACAGGCCATTTCATTCCTGACAGCCCAGATCACCTGCACGCATTGATATTCGAGGCGGGGATGAATTTTTTCTTTGAGCCGCGGTTCGTCGATAGTCATCCTGTACAGGCCCGGCGCATCGGAACCGTAGACCGCCCAATCATCGTTCCAGTCCGTGTTCATCAGATAACCATGTATCCGCAGGTCCTGGGTAACGCATTTTTTCGCCGGCAGGCCGGCGATCTCCATGGCTTTGTCGACTGTGTCTTCCGCCATGAGGCGATAGGTAGTCCATTTGCCGCCGGTAATGGTGACGAGCCTGGAAGCGGAGACGATCAGTTTATGGTTTCGCGAGATCTCTTTCGTTTTTGCATTTCCCTTTTGCGGCGCCGCTAACGGACGGAGCCCGGCAAAGACGCTTAGGATATCGCGGCGTTGCGGCGTGCGGATAAAATATTGCTCGGCTGTGCGCAGGATGAAGCCAATCTCCGTTTCGAGCGCCACCGGTTCCAGGCTGTGCTCGTTCAACGGCGTGTCGGTCGTCCCGACTACTACGCGATGATGCCAGGGAACCGCAAAGAGCACGCGCCCGTCCTCTGTTTTCGGGATCACGAGCGCATCGTCGCTCGCTAAAAAGCTCCGGTCCAGCACGAGGTGAACGCCCTGGCTGGGTTTGACAAAGGGCGGCGTGCCGGGCTGGTCCATCTGCAGGAGCGCATCCACAAAAACACCGGTGGCATTGATCACCACTTTCGCTTTCAACCGGAACTCCCTGCCGGTTTCAATATCTTTCGCCGTGACGCCGGCAACACGATCATGCTCTTTCAACAAGCCGGTGACTTTAACATAATTCAGCACCACGGCGCCCTGTTCCGCTGCGGTTTGCGCGAGGTTGATCGCGAGCCTTGCGTCGTCAAATTGTCCGTCGTGATAACGCACTCCGCCGCGCAGGTTGTTTTTCCTGATATTGGGAAAATGCTTCGCCACCCCGCTTGCCGAAATGCGCTCCGATTTTCCAAAGCTCAGCTTTCCCGCCAGGAGGTCGTAGCATTTGAGCCCCAGGCCATATTGCAGCAATTCCATCTGACGATAACAGGGAACGATAAAAGTTTCGTTCCTCACCAGGTGCGGCGCATTCTTTATCAGGATGCCGCGCTCGCGCAGGGCTTCGCGCACCAGCCTGATATTGCCCTGCGCCAGGTAGCGGACGCCGCCGTGCACGAGCTTGGTGCTGCGGCTCGAAGTGCCCTTGGCAAAATCC
>DASZRP010000045.1:0-2935 GCA_035548895.1 Puia sp.
ATCCTTTTTAACTTTCACGCCCAAAGCAGAAGCGCCTTTCAAATCTTTCGTGCATTTCATACTAACCAATTTAATCTTTTTTCAAGGAGGCGCAAAGTTCAATCTCCACAAATAAAAAACACGTAGTCTCCACGTAGCCTACGTATTTTTTCCGGGGCCTGAACCGGAACACCTAAACATGCAAATAAGAGAAAACCGGGCTTCCGGCATAGGGTACTTTCACCCGCCTTCAGACCGGTCAAAGACCCCCTTTCTACCGGATTTCTACCGGAATTCTACCGGGTTTCGCTCGGTAATGCGGTAGGATTCCGGTAGAATTCCGGTAGAAATCCGGTAGGAATCCCCTTTAAATCCGGTTCAAGGAAGGTTACGGTTGTACGGCAGACGGTGAACGGATTTCCGTAAACCGGCCCAAAATAAATTTCACGTAGGCTACGGGATGACTACGTGAAACCGGAATCGGCCGACACGATCTTTGGCCTTGAAAAAACAGATCATGATACAGCCACTCATTAGCTCATTCCAGGCAAACGGTATTGACACCGGTATTTTCCATGCAATCGGTTCGGCGATTTGCAGTACCGGCTGCTGCAGCAATTTGATCAATTTCTTTTGTCTATTTTTATTTTCAAAACCGGACCGTGTCCGCATTCTTCATTACAAATCAATCAATATGAGCTGGGCTGAAACTTTCTGGGGGCATGGAAGCGATCTGACCTCACTGCAAATGGCTACCAGGGCCGTGGTTTGCTTCTTCACTACCCTGCTGTTCCTGCGCATCGCAGGCGTCCGCACTTTCGGAAGAAAATCCGCATTCGACAATGTCATCACCATCATGCTGGGTTCGGTCTTCAGCCGTACCGTTGTCGGCGCCTCACCGTTCTGGCCAACCACCATCGCCTGCTTCGTTTTCGTGCTCATTCACCAGATACTCGGGCGACTGAGTTTCCACTACGGGTTCGTCGGCAGACTGATCAAAGGCGACAAGATCCTTCTCTTCGAATCGGGTCAGCAGAAAGTAAAAAATATGCGAAAGGCAAATATCAGCGCCAAGGACCTGTTGGAAAGCGTGAGGCTGCAGATCAACGAAGACGATTTTACCAATGTCAAGGAAATTTTTATGGAGCGAAGCGGAGAGATCAGCGTGATTACGCGCAATTCAGGCTGATGCTTACCGGATCAGGACCATCGTGCCTTTTTTTATGATGGTATCCCCAAGATAATCGACGCCCTGCACCGTCCAGACATAACCGCCCGAAGCCTGCGGAACTCCATTTACCGTTCCATCCCAGCCCTTGCCCATGGTGGTGGTGCTGAAAACCAACTGTCCCACCCGGTTATAGATCCGGAAATAGTTCAGGATATTGATACCAACGGGTATCGGCCTGAAAACAGTATTGTAGGCGCTTCCCGGTGTAAACGCATTCGGAACAAAGATGTCCGGTTTTGTCTTAAAGACTTTCACTGTCAGCGCTGCCGTTCCGGTACAGCCCGCCGGCGTGGTCGCCGTCACCAGATATTTAATGATATTGTCGAAACCGGTATACAGTCCGACCGGATTGGCGATCTGCGGATTGTCCAGCCCCGTCGCCGGTTCCCAGGTAAAACCATCCGGACCCGGGTCGTTGGAAACAGCAGACAATTGCAGAGGCTGTCCAACAACGACGGAAGTATCCCGCCCGGCGTCGACAATAACGGGCGCGAGTACACGAACATGGAAAGTGTCGAGCAGTGGATTGGGACAACCCGCGTTCAACACACTCAGAATATAATCTGTCGTAATGGGCGGAGATACTTCATTTACAAAACTGTAAGGAACTCCGTTAATATTCCCGCCGGATGAACCGGGCAGCCAGGTATAACTCGTGCCTGTTCCGACATCGACCGCCAGCGAGGCCTTTGCGCCATAGCAAATGGTGGTATCGGCGGGATTTATTGCCGCTTCCGGATATTGAACAGGAACAAATTCTATGCTGGCAACTGCGCTGGAATCTATCGGGCAAACGCCGTTCTTATCGATCACCCGGAATTGCGTGGTCGTGGTAATATTGCTTACCGCGGTTTGGGATGAACCGACCGCAGGAGAAAAATCAGACCAGTTTGTGCCATCGGTTGAGTATTGCCAGTTCTGAACCACTCCCCTGTTTCCGGAAAGCGTCAGCAACTGACCCGCAGTCTGACCAATGCACAGCGACGATTGGGCCGGATCAAGCAGGCCGCCGATGGTCTTTTGATCCACCGCAATTCTTGCTGCACTGCTGGTGTCCGGGGGACAAACATCTCCCTTCCCCACCACAACCCGGTACAGGGTAGTCGTATCCAGGTTGGCGGCAATGTAGTTGGAATCTATATTGGGGATCACGGTCCAGTTCACACTATCGGTCGAAGCCAGCCATTTGGTGATCACTCCGGAATAATCGGACAGGTTCAGCTTGCTGCTATTCTCGCCCGCGCAAACCGTAGTCGCCCCTAACAATTCGCCACCCTCGGGTGAAGGAAGCGTCTTGATGTCGATGGTATCGCTCAGGTCGGCGCAGCTGTTCTTCTCCCGAACGGCCACTTTGCCGCCATTGCGACTTGTCCTGATCTGAATGATGCTGCTGGTATCGCTGGAGATCAATGTCCAGTCACTCGGAATGCTCCAGTTGTAGGTTGCACCGGCCAGGGCGGGTACGGAATACATGATATTGCTGTTATTGCAGACCAGCGAATCGCCGCTGATTTCAAGTCCTGCGCAATTATTTCGAATCGCGATATATCCGTAAGCAAAGTGGCCTCCGGGCACGCAATTATCGGCTTCGAGCGTCAGGCTGACATCCTGCCCGCGATAGGGAGAGAGATCAAAAGTGACTTCAGTCCATCCCTTATACCAAACATCCTGCAGATAGTAGCCCTGACCGCTGAAGGGATCGAAATCCATATTGGGAGAATCGTT
>DASZRP010000046.1:0-10421 GCA_035548895.1 Puia sp.
TCAACAAAAAAACAACGACAGGTCTTGACCGATTGAATACGCCACCGGGAGCTCTGAATAAATTATAAATTTTCCGTAATTTTTGATGCAAAATCTGAGAAGCGCTATTCTCCTTGCAAAACCCCGATAAAACCCTCCCAACATGGATCGCTCTGAATTCCTGAAAAAATTACTCGCTTCCGCCGCGATGGGAAAACTTCCCTTGTCACTGACAAAAAAATTCAGGAAGATATACCTGCTGCAGTGTTTCGTTGCGGGATTCCGGCACTACGAAGGCATGCAACTGCTCGACCAAATGAAAGAAGACGATTTGCTTGAACTGGTCAGGGAGCCGGCGAATGAACACGATGTATTTGCCATCGCCCTGCATTGGCAGGGAAAGAAAATCGGGTTCCTTCCGGCTGCCGTAAATGAAACGCTTAGCCATTTGCTCGATGCAGATGCCCTCCCGCTCTTCGCAGCAATCACACACCTGGAAAAGAAATCGAAACCCTGGGAAACGGTGGCTGTAGCCGTTTATTTCATTCAGGAGGAAAACAAAATGCTGCCAGCACATGCCGGTTATCTGACGAGGATAGAAGCTCCCCATTATCGGACCCTAAACAGGAAAAAGGAAGAGGCCGAAATCAGCAGGCAACCCACCGTAGAGGCTCTTTTTGATAATACCAATCTCGTTCTCAACCTGGATAATATCCCGGAACATCAACAGGAAGCCAAACACCATTTTGAAAAATACTATCCCAAATATAGCATTGCGATAAACAAGTCCGGGCGCTTTATCCATGTAAAAGACGATAGCATTTATAGCTTTATCTATGAGATCAGCGAAGAAGTGAACTGGGCGAAAGATGAAAAAGGTCAGACATTTTTCGAGTTCCATCTGATCTGATAGCAGGAATATCTCGCTCAATTTGCCTGTGATGACAGGGTTGTTCGAATTTACCATGGATAGATGGTTTTTCTATATATAACCAAAGAATTAAAAACACAACCATGTACAAATGCTTTCTTATTCCTCTCTTATGCATCCAATACTGCATCGGGCTGCCGGAAAAAGCGTTTGCGCAATTTGTAAAAATCAATAATAACCTCCGGGAAAAGACCATTGTGTTCGGCAATGAAAAGATGACCGCGACCCTGGATTACAATAGAAAAGCGAATATTTCACTATTGGAAATCAACGGCCAGCAGGTGATCAATCGTAATGCCGGCATCTATTCAAAGATCCGCACGAAAGCCGCGGCTTATTCTACCTTGCAACTGTCGTCCGATCCTACCGTAAAGGTATCGGGCAACAGGCTCCGCATCACCGGCATTATCTATGGCGACAAGGATCAGGCTATCCGGGAGACCTGGACTTTTACCATAAACAAAAATGATATCCGCTTCGATATAGACAGAACCCTGTCTAAAGCGATCCTGGCAGAAGAGGTCGCCCTTCCCGCGTTTGTGTTTAAGAGCATGGATGCCTGGGAAGGCGCTTACCAGGATTATGGGGGACTGTCCTGGTTCTACCTGTTCAATCAAAAACTCGACACCTATGGCGTGCATAGCCATTCCTCCAGGTTTTGGAACAGCAAGACCGGCAATGGTTTCCTGGTAGATGTGGTTGCACCCGGCCAGCAGGTGGTTATGGACTACAGCCGCACAAAGGAAGATAAGCTGGCATACCGGATTGGCTTGTCACCACAGGAAAGGACACTCCGTTTTGATTCCGGCACCTACCGGAGACGTTTTGTCCGCGACACATCGGATGTATGGGCGTCGGTGCTGATTCCGGCCGGCAAGAGCAGCCAGCATATCACGCTTTCCTGCTTTGATTTTAATGAGCAATCCGGTCGCGGCAATTTAATCGGAGTCAATGGGAATGAAGTGAGCGCTGTATTGAATACCATTGCCCGGATCGGCGTAATAGACAGACAACACTTCGGCGGCAATAGCTGGCATACGCCTTACGGACCAATATGCTTACATGAACAATACATCGCGCAATTGGGGCTCGCTATCGATGACCCGTCCTATTTAAGGGGTTATCAGGACTGTCTTGATTTCTACCGCGATCATGCCATGAAGCCCGACGGCAGGGTGTGGCCGAGATGGGCTTATACCAATGAAGATGCAATGCCGGGGGAATACACGGATAAGGGATTTTATGAAGCCCAGTGGGGGTACCTGCTGGATGCGAACCCGGATCTGGTGACGAACGTATCGGAACTGTATGACCTGACGGGTGATCTGAACTGGGTAAAGACGCATCAACTGTCCTGCGAAAAGGCATTGGACTGGATTTTGAAAAGAGATGAAAATGGAAACGGCCTGGTAGAAATGGAAACAGACAGTTACAAAAAGAAAAGGGGAAGCGACTGGATCGATATCATCTGGGCATCCTATGAAAATGCTTTTGTCAATGCTAAACTTTATCATGCGCTGGTTTTGTGGGCGGGCATAGAAAATCAGTTGGGCAATACGGCAAAAGAGCAATATTACCGGCAGTGCGCAGCGAGACTGAAAATAAATTTCAATAAGCCCGTCACAGAAGGCGGTTTTTGGGATGCGGAGAAAGGATGCTATATACATTGGCGGGACAAGGATGGGTCCATTCATGGCAGCAATATGGTCACGCCTGTAAATTTTATGGCCATTGCTTATGGGATCTGCGATGACGATGCGAGAAAAAAAACAATTCTGGATGAAATAGAAGTGCAAATGGAGAGAGAGAATCTTTTCTTCTGGCCCCTCTGCTTATATTCCTATGCACCCGGTGAAGGCAACGACTGGCAATTTCCTTTTCCCAATTATGAGAATGGCGATATCTTTTTGTCCTGGGGCTCCGTTGCCGTGAAGGCTTATGCTGCCTATAAACCTGAACTGGCGCTGAAATATGTTAAAAATGTGCTGGTGCAATATGCAAAAGACGGCCTGGCTTTTCAACGCTATGGTCGTAAGAAACAGGATGGGCTGGGCGACGATATTCTTTCAGGGAACAGCCTTGCAGTTGTCGGCTTATACCAGGCCATCTATGGCGTCAACCCGCTGTATAATCGTTTCTATCTGGACCCGCATATTACGCCGGCGCTGGCCGGCACCCTGCTAACCTACCGTTACCGGGGTCAAAAATTAACTATCGATCTGGATACGACTCAGTTTTCGGTATCCGATGGCCGGTTCAAAATAACAGCGAAAACTGACTTTGGCTTTTTCAGCACAGAAAGAAAGCTTTTATATTTCAACCGAAATAAAGACAAAGCTTCTTTAATGGTAACAACTACAGACAACTGTAAACTGACACTCGATATAAAAACCTGGACGCCTGATGAAATATCATTTACACAGGTTTTAACGGCGGCTACCCCTGGCGAGCTGACTTATCAAATTAGCGGGCTTATGCCGGACAGCTACTATAATATCCTGATCAATCAGCGGGTGCCCAAAAGAATAAAAAGCAACCGGGAAGGCCTGTTGGTATTCTGCAGCCAGACAGGCAAGCTTTCAACTGAAATACTGATCCGGAGTGCCGGGCCTTCCCAATTTCCGTAAATTGAATCGAATGCCGCCGCGGGGATTTACTCCGCCGGCCATCCTGAATCTGCGTTCACAAACCATTGATGCTCTGATGAAAACAACGATTGTGCTATTATTCATCCGTTCATCCCTAAGGCCAGCATTTAACACCCGTCTTAACAATCCCGTTTATAGTTTTGTATCTGCATTCAGTTTTTCAAATTTTTCTCATAAGCAGTTAGTTTTGGTTACGGCCCCTGTTTCAACAGGGGCTTTCTTATAATATCCAGCGCTCTATTCTATTTAAGACTTTTTTGTCCGAATTAACTTTTCTACCTATTTTTGTCTTGTAAAAGCATGTCGATGTTATCGAAGACTTGTGAGTATGCCATCCGGGCTATGATCTATATCGCCCAGCAGTCGAAAAACGGGAGCATGGTTAACGTGAAACAAATTTCTTCAGGTATCGATTCACCGGAACTTTTTATCGGTAAGATCCTGCAAGGCCTTTCCAGGCAAGGACTCCTGCAATCCCTGCCTGGCCGGTATGGTGGTTTTTATATCAGCGATGCAGAAGCCAAAATATCACTGGCAGACATTGTGATCGCCATAGACGGCGATAAGATATTCAACGGCTGTGGGGTCGGGCTCGACTATTGCTCAGAAAAAAAACCCTGCCCTATCCATACCGAATATAAAAAAGCCAGAAATGCCATATACAAAATATATAAGGAATCCACATTGGCCCAGTTCAGGGAATCGGCCAATAAAGGCGAAATACGCCTGAAGCGAGTATGATTTTTTTTCTCTTTAATTAAGATAAAATTGTCTGAATATAGATAAGTCCACATGTCGATGAGTATCAATGAAACAAAGCAACATATACATTTCAAGATTGTCGACTGCGGCAATACAACTGCAATAACCACTTTCGAACATGCTTACCGGAATCTTATGGTGCTGCTTAATGACAATATTTATCTCGAAAATTTTGGTGAGTGCGGAGGACAGGGACGCTGCGCTACCTGCGCTGTCAAAATAGATGGCACCGATACTCTTTTAAACAACAGTTTTGAACGCAACGAAAAAAATACGCTTAAGAAAACAGGGATAACGGCTAACAATATCAGGCTTGCCTGCCAGATACCAATTACCCCGGCATTGCAGGGGGTGACAATTGTAATAGAGGAACAATCTTTTTAACCGGTTATTATATCCTTATGAAAGTAATCAATTCAACAAAATAATTTTCTCACTAAATTAAACAGGCAACAATGATAAGCGCAGCATTTTTGGATGTCACTAAAATTGAGCCAAAGCTCAAACATCCTACCATATTCAGGCATTTCGACGAACTGGGATCAGGCGAAAGCTTCGTGATCGAAAACGACCACGATCCAAAGCCGCTGTATTACCAACTGTTGGGTGAGCGCGGCAATATTTTTACCTGGGAATATTTACAGGAAGGTCCGCAATGGTGGAAGGTTAAGATCGCTAAAAGAAACAAAGACCAGCACGACGAGACCGTAGGGGAAATAGCAGCAAAGGATATTCGCAAGGCGGAGGTCTTTAAAAGAATGGGAATCGATTTCTGCTGCGGGGGCAATAAAACCCTGAAGGAAGTCAGTCTGGAAGCGGGAGTCAACGAAGAAGCGCTGAAGTATGCGCTGCAATCAGTAGAAAAAAACACATTGCCTCCTTCCATCGATTATAACAAATGGGATCCCGGCTTCCTGGCCGATTACATTGTGAATACCCATCATCGCTACGTTAAAGACAATGCAGAGCTGATCTATAACCTGGCCGCGAAGGTAGCCCAGCATCATGGCGAAAACCACCCCGAACTGATATCGCTGGTGCAAAAGCTAACCCTCTTTTTCCAGGATCTGCTGACGCACCTGGGAAAAGAAGAAAGTGTATTATTCCCGGCAATAAAAGAAGCCGTCTCTTCCGGCGGAAACAAAGATTTCATCCGGCAACCCATCATCATGATGCAGCGCGAACATGCCCTTTCGGGGGAAGACCTGAATTATTTTCGAAAGATCACCGACAACTACAGGTTGCCGGAAGACGCCTGCAATTCGTATCGTTACCTCTTTGAAAAAATGAAGGAGTTTGAAGATGACCTCCACAAGCATATTCACCTGGAAAACAATATCCTTTTCCCAAAATCCCTGAAGCTGGCGGAAGCATCATAAAAATCCGGCGCACTGACAGCCAATCCGGCCCTGATGGTTGCTGTGCATCATTTATTTCATTGAAAAAGCTTTGACCAATGCAAATCAACGGCCAGACCAAAATATCGGACATCATCAAGGCCAATAAAGCGGGCATAGACGCTATCGTCGGCGTGGCCAAACCCCTGGAGCGGTTGAAAAATCCGATCCTGAGAAAAGTGATGGCGTCCAGGGTGACGCTTACCGAAGCAGCAAAAATGGGCGGATGCAAGGTGCAGCACTTAGCCGACGCTTTAGCACCCCTGGGGTTTGTATTTGAAGATACCGGGGCGCCCGGACAAGCAGTGAAACAAAGACCGGTCTGGTTGGAGAATGTAAGTGGCTGGGACATCACTTTCTTTGACGTGCGTCCGGTTATTGAAAACGGTGCAGATCCCCTGAAAGAGATCCTTCACCGGTTTAAGGAGGTCGACGAAGGAAAAATATTCTGCATCATAAACTCTTTTGTCCCCACACCCCTGATCCATTTGCTGGAACAGGAAAAAGCAGAGGACAGTTTCGTAGACCAGGCTACCGATACAGCGTTTTATACTTATTTCCTTAAAAAGAAAAAAGCAAATGCAGTTGCAGTCGGCCCGCACCGCGATAAAAAAATAATCATGGATGATGAACCGGCCTTTCAGGCTATCTGTGCCAACTATGCCGATGGAAAGAGGAAGGAAATAGATGTGCGACATTTGGAAATGCCTGGGCCAATGGAGACTATTTTGGCGGAACTGGAAATATTGCCGGATAATATGGCCCTGTTTGTACACCATAAACGCGTACCCCTGTACCTGTTAGAAGAAATATCAGACAGGAATATCGAGGTTCATATTCGCCAGATCGGAGAAGGAAATGTAAAGATGCTTCTATTTAAACCCCCGAAATAAAACCGACAGATAGTCTATGGCAGACATTAACATAGCGAAAGCACCTCCGGCAAGCGCCGTACTTCCGTTTTACGCAACCGGCTCACTGGCGTTTTGCGCGCTCTGCCTGTTATTGTTCCTGAGTCCGGCCAGTCTGACCACGCATTATTTCAATCCGCATTTGTTAGCTATCGTGCATACGGCTGCCCTGGGTTGGGGCACCATGATCATCTTTGGCGCGGCACACCAACTGCTGCCGGTAATCTGCCAGGAAGATTTATTCAGCCCCGGAATGGCTACCTTTTCATGGTACACGCTGACCTCGGGCGCTTTTTTACTGATCTGGTCCTTCTGGAATATGTGGGTCGGATGGATCATGATCACCGGTGGCTCCCTGGTCATATTGTCGGCGATCATGTATCTGATCAATGTGCTGTGCACGAGCCGTATTTGCAAGAAGTATACTTTGCAAAAACTATTTCTGGTAACTTCCGGGTGCTGGTTGTTGTTTACTACTATAGCAGGCCTGCTGCTGGCCATCAATCTGGCATTTCCCTTTTTTAGCAAAAATCATCTGGACATTCTTAAACTGCATGCACATGCCGGGCTGGCCGGATGGTTCCTCCAGCTAATAACCGGTGTAAGCAGCAAACTGGTGCCCATGTTCTTACTGGGAAAGTCCTCCAAAGAGCAGCTTCTTAAATACGCCTATGCGTTGCAGAATGCAGGCATGGCGCTGTTCCTTCTCGATGGGTATTTTATGGGGGTGGGCAATCGGGTAATAATCTATATCATCCTTGTGTTGACAGGAAGCATTTGCTGGATATTGTATTTATATGATGCCTATAAGCACCGGGTGAGAAAGAAAACAGATACACAAATGAAGCATACTTTTATCTCTATGATCTGCCTCGTTTGCAGTTTTGCTTTGCTGCCGTTGGTGTATTATTTCCCGGACAGCCATCAATGGGCCCTGCTATACGGGACCCTGCTGTTTATGGGATGGGTCACCGGCATTATTCTGGGTAAAACATTTAAAACATTGCCCTTTATCGTTTGGAACGGGCACTATAAAAACCTCTCCGGAAAAATAAAAGTGCCCCTTCCCAAACAACTATATAATGAAGGCCTGATCGTATGGCAATTCCGGCTTTATATCGCGGCGCTGATCCTGCTGTCTGCAGGAGTTATTACCCGTAATTTGTTCGTTATCCGGATTGCCCTGGGTATATGGCTCGCCGTAGCCGCAGTGTATATTTATAACGTGTTAAAAATACTGATGCATAAAACAACAGTACCCCAATGAGCAGCCCATCGGAAAATGAAGACGTAGATCAAAAGATGAAAGCGCAACAGGCGCTTTACCAGGTAATAGATCCGGAACTATTTGTAAACGTGATCGATCTGGGGCTCATCTACGAAATCGAATTTAAAGGAAATGATATTATTGAAGTTCTGATGACCCTATCCACGCCACATTGCCCCATGGGCGATGCCATAACGAATGGTGTAAAGAATGTTTTGGAGGCTGAATTTCCCGGCAGGAATGTTAAAATAAACCTCACCTTTAATCCGCCCTGGAGTTTTGAAATGTTAACCCCGTCGGGCAGAGAACAGCTCGGCGTATAAGAAGCACATTGAAAACAATAGCAGAGAAAATAATCGAATTCAATGAGCGGCTGCATTATTCTGGAAAATTGCCTCCTGGCTTTTCCGTGCTTAATCCATTTAAGGACAATCCTGAAACGATGGAAGTGATGATGCAATTCTATCGGAAATTTTACAATGACCACTACAAAAGAAAATTGATTATCGGTATAAACCCCAGCAGACATGGTGCGGGGATCACCGGAGTACCTTTCACAGACACCAAGAACTTAGATGCTTTTTGCGGCATTAGAATGCAAAGCGCCTATTCACACGAGCCTTCTTCCGTATTTATTTATGAGGTTATTGAAAAATACGGCGGCGCGAAAAAGTTTTATGAAAACTTCTATATCAATTCGCCATTCCCTTTAGCGATTGTCAGGCAAGCTGAAAACGGAAAATGGCTGAATGCAAACTATTACGACGACAAGCTGCTGTTCGAAGCGGTAAAACCTTTTATGATAGCCACCCTGAAAAACCACATCGCGGTCGGCGTCGATACAGATACTGCTTTTGTCCTGGGAAAGAAAAATACTCTTTTCCTGGAAAAACTAAACGAGGAGGAAAAACTGTTCAAAAGCTTTGTAACCCTCGAACATCCCCGGTTCATCCAGCAGTACAAATCAAAACAAAAGGCAGTCTATATAGAAAAATATCTTCGCGCATTAGCAATACCAGTATCAGATTGAATGGCGGAATCTCATCCAGGCTGCAAAAACTGAAAGTGCCAACAGGAAGATATTCGTGGCCACATTGCGCAGTTCGCCCAACTTATAATGAATGGGCGCTGCCAACAACATCACAATAGTAAAACAGGTGGCTGCTACGGGCGTGAGCACGGGCATAATACCCAGCCACCATGGAACGATAATACCAATCGCTCCGAGTATTTCGCTCATACCGATCAAACGAATTTGAAATTGCGAAAGATTGACTACGCCGGTCTGCCCTCTGGAGATTACTTCTGCTTTTGAAAAACCTGTTTTGCAAATCCCCGAATACAGGAATGCGACGAAAAGGATGACTTGTGCTATCCAGGCAAGTGTGTTCATGATGATCAATTTTATAACACAAAGTTCCACCCGGTCAAAAGGTATTCCTTTGACAATTGTCAAAAAGTAAAACGGCCCTGTATTTGGGGAAATTTAATACAGCGACCGGATACGACTTAATGTTTCCTGTGTAATGCCAAGATAAGAAGCGATCATGCCAAGCGGCACGCGATTGATAATAGAAGAATTAGTTTCCATCAATCTGTGATACCTGCCGCGGGCAGAAGCAAAATGAAGATCATCAAAACGTTGTTGCATTTGAATGATGCCGCTATTAACGATAAGCCGGCCCAGTCTTTCGATATCATGATATTTTGCATACAGGCTTTCCATACCCTGGTATGAAACAGACCATAGCACAGACGGTTCCAGTAATTCTATTCCCCGGATATCCGGCTTCTGCGTTAGAAAGCTTACAATAGATACCGCAATCGAATTTTCTGCGCTTAACCAGTCCGTTACATCTTTCCCGTTCTTGATATAATACGTACGCGTCAATCCTTCTTCGATAAAATAAAAATGATGACATACAGCTCCTGGGCGCAGTAATGTATGTCCTTTGGGATATTCAAGTCTCTTCAGCGCTGCGGCAAATGCCTGACCGCTTTCTTCAGTAAGTTTTATGAGTTGATTGATATAGGCGAAGAATTTTTCCACAATATCACACTGAACGATTGAATCTTTTCTTTAGAGCGTCCGCTCAGATTTTCACGCTACCCACATAAGCGCTGTTGCTCACTTCACGACCATCGGCGGAGATAAAACCAAGATAAACATGCAGCGTGTTGCCCGCCATATTTTCGTCAACCGAGCTTTTTGGTTCCAGCGTCAGCACCTCCTGTAACCGGCTGGCATCCTGTATTTGACCCTCCGTCCATATCTTCTTCTCCTCGCAATAAAGGGCCGTATATACCCGATCGGTTCCCTTCGCCTTTCCTTTGCCCACATTGCCTGTCCAGCTAATCTTGAGCTGACCCGGGGCCGGATTGTCCAGGGCATGCGACAGCGCACCGGGCAGATCCCCCCGCCCCACCAGCAAGGATTCATAGTCGATGGTAAAATCCGGATAAACGCCCGTAATGGCATTCTTGATATTGTATGAAATGGCCTTGTTGTATTCCGTTACCAGTACC
>DASZRP010000047.1:0-11231 GCA_035548895.1 Puia sp.
GGTAAAGAAAATCCGCAGGCATCATTCATCCGCACAGATCATCATGCTCACTGTTTTTGATGATAATAGAACGGTGCTTGATGCAATTGTTGCAGGCGCTTCGGGTTACCTTCTTAAGAAGAATATTTCGGAAAAGCTGCCGGCCGCCATTATGGAAGTATTGAATGGCGGAGCTCCAATGAGCCCCAACATCGCACGAATGGTAATCGCCGGTATGCAGCAGAAAAATGCCGCCCTCGAAAATAAATACCAGCTCACGGCGAAGGAAAAGCAGATCCTCGTCGCTTTATCGGAAGGCGCCAGCTATAAAACCATGGCAGCGCAATATTTTATCAGCATTGATACCGTACGCAGCCATATCAAGCATATCTATCAGAAAATGCAGGTGCACAATCAGCTCGAAGCGGTCTCCCGCGCCCGCAACGAAGGCATGATTCCCTGATGCCCTTCTCCCGGCCTGCCCGTTTTAAAATATCACATCATTAGGGGATTTACAGAGCCGCTCGCTATTTCCATCTTTGTTGGCGACATCATAAAATACGGATATGAAAAAAATATTTGCTCTTTTAGCTGTGGCCATGCTCGGTTTGTTTTCCTGCAAAAAAAGCACGGTATCGTCCGCTAACAACCCGGGAGGTGGAAATAACGGTAACGGCGGCGGGGGCAACAATACCGGTTCTTTAACCTACATCTCCATATCGCCGGCAAACCCCTATCCCAACGACGAATTCACCATTACGGGAACCGGCTTTAATCCCGATGCCGCTCAGGATACGGTGGAATTCGGGCATCTTATCGGCGGGGGCTTTGCGGCCTGGCACGATGGCCTGCCGGATGAATATGCCAGCCTCACAACCATTACAAAGGCCAGCGCCACCCAGCTGACGATCAAGGTAAATAATCCCTTTAGTCTCGACTATGCTGCCTTTGAAAGTACTCCTTTCGCTCCGGATACTTCCATAGCCGTGATGCAGATAAGAACGGGCGGCAAAAAAGTAGTGTCGCCTGCAATTCCTTTCAAGCGGTATATAGCGCTGACCGGCATTCAGGATTTGCAATCCAATGTTGAAGCAGGCCGACCGAACGATTCCATTGAAATAGACGGGCAGGGATTCGATGCCGGCGCCAGTTTTGCCATTAACGGAACAGCCATTCCGACCGGCCAGATCGTGAGGACTCCTTATACAAATAATTATAAAGTACACTTCCTGCTTCCCAAAGAATACTTTGGAACAGAAAACGATGAGACTCTGACCACTACCCAAACGGTTACGGTAACAAATCCCGATGGCAAATCAGTAGAGAAAACATGCAGCTTCTATCTTTCTCCCAAAATGATCTTAAGCGATATGCACGCTGAGCAAAGCACCTATTCAGTTTCCGGTCTCGCAAATATTGGCGGCGTCGTGAAGATAGACATTGCCGGCGCCTGCCTGAAAGACGATGCCACGCTCACCCTGGGCAACGGCGCAGGATTCAGCACGACTGTGGCAGTCAGCGTGAGCGGATTTCCTAATCAGGCTATCGTTGAGATCAATCCGGCATCCCTTGCGCTGGGCAATTACCAGGTAAAGCTATGGCGGAATAATGGGCTTTATGGCGGCTGCAATTTTAAACTGGAGCAATAGCCTGCTTTAGCCCGTCCCGCGTAATGCTATTTTTTTTCCATCACCAGCACCTGGAAACTGCCTGGCGCCATTTGCGGCCTTTCACCATTTTTAGCCGGCTGAAGGTCTGCGGCGGGTAAAAAGACTTCATGGGTGTGTTCGTCAATTGCCAGGGTCCTGGCGCTCCTTTTTGTCGGGACATTATCAATTACTTTAAATTGATCTCCGGAATATTCCTGTACAATAGACAGTTTTCCCTCTCCGCAGGACGCAAAAATGTATTTAAGACTGTTGTCAAAGGCAACGCCGTCGCATCCGTCGCCGATGGGTAATTTTTCCACTATTTTTCCGTTCGTCGCATTCATGACCACTAAAAAGCCGTCGCATCCGGCAAACAGCCTTTTTGTTTTTTTGTCTATCGCCAGTCCCGTCGGCCCTTCGGCAGGTAAGGGCCAGTTGCTTTCAACTTTGCTCGTTTTCAGGTCAATCACCGCAACGCTGTTTTTGTCTTCGAGATTCACATATAGTTTGCCTTCCCCATCGGAGACAGCCGTTTCCGGCTTGCCACCCACCGGGATTGTGGCAACAACCGTTTCGGTTGCCGGATCTACCAGGCTCAGATCCCGGCTCCTGCCGTTGCAGGTAATGATTTTTTTGCTGAAAGGCTCGTACAGGATGGCATCCGGGTTTTGGCCGGCGGGGATTTGTTTCAGCACTTCGTTTGTTTTAGTGTTGAATACGGTAATAGTATTAATGCGGCCATTGCTGGTATACCCCTTACCCATCGACGGAATAAAAGCGATTCCATGCACCCCGGTCGTGTTAGGGATCACCCCAACGGAATCGCCGGTCTGCTCATCGAGGATGTTAACCTGGGTGCCGTGCGACGCGTAAATTTTGCCCTCCCAAACAGCGATATAGTCCCAGCCTCCGGGGCTCAGTATTTTGTAGGTCTTTGCAAGCTGATAGCCGCTACTTTGTGCAACGGATGAAAAGAAGCAGATAAGCGCTGTAGCCAGGCTAAGCAGAAAATGGAGTTTCATAATCAAATTTTTAAGGTGAATGGTGGCGGAGGTAAAGTAACCGGAGCATCGATGGCAAAACGATCAGGAGCAGCGGCAGGGCAATAACAAAGCCGCCTATAACGGCAATGGCCAGGGGCTGATGCAATTGCGCGCCTGTTCCAATGCCTAACGCCAGTGGCAGCAGGGCAATGATGGCGCCAAGCGCCGTCATCAGCTTAGGCCTTAACCTCGTCGAAATGGCAAACACAATGGAATCATCCACCGAGCCGGTTTGCAGCGAATCACGGAATTGCAGGAAAGTAAATATGGCATTTTCCCCGATAATGCCTACAATCATGATCAGTCCGGTATAACTTCCCACGTTCAATGGAGTATGCGTCAGGTATAAAGCAAGATAGCTTCCGGAAACGCCCAGCACAGCCAATAAGATGATTAATAGTGCAACCGCAAAATTTCTGAACAAAAACAATATAACGGAAAAGACGAGCAGGCTGGAAGCGAGCAGTATCGTCAGCAACTCACGGAATGACTGCTGCTGTTCCGCATAAGCGCCGCCATACTCAATATGGTACCCTTGCGGCAAAACAATTTTCGACGATACACTATCCTGTATATCCTTCATCACACTCCCCAGGTCGCGGTTTTCCAGCCTGGCCGTCACTTCACCCATCGACTGCAAGTTCTCTCTTTTTATTTCGGCATCTCCGCCATTCACTTTTATCGTTGCCAGCTCCGTGATCGGCTTTAATCTGCCGGAGGGTAAAAAAATCCGGGCATTCCTGAAATCGCTGACGGTCGCCGTCCTGCTGTTTGGATAAACGATACGTACGTTCGACAGTTGCTGAGGTTCGAGGATGCTGCCGACAATATTGCCTTCCAGAAAAGTCTGCATCTGATATTGCAACGAAGAAGGGTTGACGCCAAACTGCAATAGTTTTTCATTGTTGGGTTCGATACTGACAGACGGTCCGGCGACAACTACCCCGTCGAATACGTCAGCCGTACCCTCCACCCTGCCGATCACATCGGCAACCCGATACGAAAGTTCCTCAAGCTTTTTCGTATCGTTTCCGAATATCTTGATGGCAATGGGCTGGACGGAAGTCATCAGGTCGCCCAGCATATCTCCGATCACCTGGCCGAAATCGATACGCAAAGCCGGTTGAGTGGATTCGATACGCCTTCTGATATCGGCGATAACGTCTTCCGTAGAGCGGTCCCGCTGTTTTTTTAGCTGAATGAGATAGTCGCCGGTGTTCGGCTCTGTAATAAAGAAGCCCATCTGGGTACCCGTGCGCCGTGAATAACTTGCTACCTCGGGCACCGTCACGATGATCTTTTCGACTTCCTTCAGCATTCGGTCTGTTTCCTGCAGGGAAGTGCCGGGAGGCGATACATAGTCAAGCACAATACTGCCTTCGTCCATCTCGGGCAGAAAACCGGTCTCTAATTGTGGCAGTATAAAATAGATCGCGCCGGCGAGCCCGGCGATAATGATCAGGCTGAAATAAGGCCGGTGAATAAAAAAAGAAACCCATTTTTGCCGGCGCACAACCTGGCGTCTGTCGCCGGCTCCTTTTACAACGGGTTTCTTCCTGCTCAGTAAGAGATAAACAACGGGAAGCCCGATCCAGGTTATCAGGAAAGAACAAACGAGCGTAATGATCATCGTATTCGTAAGAACCTTAAAATAGGCGCCGGCAACACCGCTCATCATCTCAAACGGGATGAAAATGACAATGGTGCTGAGGGATGAACCGACCATGGCGGGAAATAAATAACCGATCGCGCGCCGGACCAGGCTCATGGACGATTCACCCGGGTTTTCCTCGTGCGTTCGCTGGATTTGTTCAACCACCACGATCGCATCATCAATGATTAGGCCTATGGAAGCCGCGATGGCGCCCAGGGTCATAATGTTAAACGTGTAACCGACGGCATATACCACAACGAGCGTGAGACTGATCGTGATGGGTATGGTGATCAGAATGGTCGCGGAGGCCTTTAACGAGCGGAGAAAAATAATGGCAACAAAAATAGCCAGCCCAAGCCCGATCCACAAGCTGTCCGTTACGCTCTTCACAGAGTCCTTGACAAAATCCGCCTGTATATAATAGGGCCTGAGCCTGATATCACCCGGAAGCGTCTTCTGCAATTCGGCAATTTTCGCCTCTACCGCCGCCGATAAATCGATCAGGTTGGCGTTTGGTTGTTTAATGATGGCAACGAGCAGACTTTCTTTACCATTGGCATTGATCTTCGTGTATTCGACCGCTTCCTGCACCGAAATGCTGGCAATATCTTTCAACTGAACCACTCTTTTGCCGTTGTTTGATACAATGAGTTTATTCAACTGATCCAGATTATGCACCGTAGCATCGGTAACGGTAAGGTATAGTTGATGATAGTCGGCGAGATAGCCATTCGATTTGATAAAATTCGTCTGGGCCAGCGCGGCAGACAGTGTCTCAGGCGTAATGCCCAGCGTACTCATCTTTTGTGCATCGAGGGTAAGCCAGTATTCTTTTTGTTTTCCGCCGATAATGCGTACTTCAGAAACTCCCTGCACCTGCGACAGGAAAGGTTTGACCGTATAAAGGGCGATCTGCTTCATTTCAATCGGCGAATGCGCGCCGCTTGTTTCCATGGAGTACCCCATGACGGGCAGGATGGACGGGTTCATTTTTTCCACGGTAATTTGAACCCCCGCCGGCAGGCTGTTCCCGGCCTGCGCAATTTTCGACTCTATGCGTTGTTGTGCCAGATCGATATTGCTGTTCCAGTCCATAAAGGCCGAGATTTCACAGGTACCCCGGCTGGTGGTGCTGCGTAAACTGACCAGGTCAGGGACCTGTTTGATCGCATCTTCGAGCGGCTTGGTTACCGTGACCATCATTTTGTCAACCGGCTGCAATCCCGCATCGGCAATGACTTTTATTTTCGGGAAAGTGATTTCGGGAAATAAAGAAGTCTTAAGCTGCGCATACACATAAAGACCGCCGAGCAGGATAATAACGAGAACGGCTGTGATGGGATTTTTATATGATACCAGGAAGTTCTTCATGAGCTTATGGTTTCGCAATGGTCACTTTTGCCGTATCCGCCATGCCGTAGTTGCCGGTCACTAAAATTTCGTCCGTATCTGAAAAAACAGGCCTGATAATTTCAACCCGGCCTTTAAACTCAATCCCTTTTTCAACGGGTACTTTTACCGCGGTTCCTGAGTCGATCATCTTCATCACCCAGAAATTCGATTGTGTTTCATCGGAAAGCAATGCCGATTTGGGAACCGATTGCGCATTGGGCTTAATATCTTTTATGATATGCACTTTGGCAATGAGGTTTTGCGGGATCAGAGCACTGCTGTTTACTTTGATCACCACCACCTGGGTTTGCGACAGCGAGTCGACGGTGGGCATGACGGATGCAATCCTGCCCGGTAAATTTGTTCCGTCCGGCAGCTCAAGGTTCACCGTTTTTTTATTGAGCACAAAAGGCCTCAGTTCATAGGGAAGGTTTAACAAAAAAGCAAAACTGCTCATATCGCTCACCACGGCCAGCTGTTCGCCATCCTGCACATAATCCCCAACCTGGTGATTGAGCTGGATTACATAGCCGTGACCGGAGGATTTGATCAGGTTCGTGCCGGAAAATTTAAAGCTGCTGTCTAACGAGCTAATGGCGTTGCCGATAACCATCGACTCCTTGGTCTCTATCCTGAACAGGGTCTTCCCGGCGCCTACATATTCACCCGGCGTTATATAGACTGCTTTAATGTAGCCGGTTGTTGTGGCTTTTACATAATAATTCTGCAGGAAGGCGGAAGTAGCATTCAGCTCAATAGAATCACGCAAAGCGGAAATGGTGACATGGGTCACCGTTACAGGAGTCCTTGCCGCTTCCGGTGCTTCCGAAGCTGCCGACGGATCTGCTTTGTTTTCTTTGTCAGCGCACGATATTGCAGCCGCTGCAACAACAATAGCCAGGACTGCAAATAGAGTTCTGTTCATATGGCTTCCCAATAATTGATCTGGTTAATGATTTGCAGGCGGCCGATATAATTCTGGTTCAGCAGGTGCCTGGCGTTTAAATAGGTGTTAATGGCGAGAACGAAGTCCGTGATCCGGATATTCCCGGTCTCGAGTAATTTCAGGTTTACGGTTACCAGGGCATCGGCGTACTTGATCTGCCCATTGATTTCATTGATCAGCGATTCCGTCATCTGCAGTTGCTGCATCAATTGTGCAACCTGCTGGTCATATTGATGAAGATAGAAATCGCGGTAGGCCGATCTTGTCCGTTCGGCGATATCGACTTTCCGGTATCTGAGCTGTTTCTGTTTGCCGTCATATATCGGGACATTCAGCGTTAACCCGAAGCTGGTACCGAAATTTTTATAGGGAGCATAGGATAATGTCGAATTATACCCGGCATCCACAAACGCATTCAGCTTCGGTTTATAACTGTAACCGATAACGGAACGGTCATTGATGAATTTCAGGCTGTCGATGGCATACTGCTGGTAAAAAACAGCGGAATAGGCATTGGCCGAACCGGATAAATTCAATTTCGGATCAGGCAACTGTTCAACGGCGGTATCCACGATGCCGCACAGATAATTGAGCATGGCATAGTCGTTTTTGTACTGGATCTCCGATTGCCTTACGGCAAGTTGCTGCTGCTGAAACGAAACATAAAAAGTGAGGTAATCGGCCTGCTTGTAGATATTGCTTTGCGTAAGGTTCCGCAATAAAGTATCTTCTTTAGCGAGCAGGCCGAGTGTTTCTTTGTTGAAATTGAGGGCTGTCATGTCTCCATACACAACAATATACTGGGCTGTTACCGTCTTCCTGAGGTCTTTTTCAGTGATCGCTGACGTGTTATCTACTAATTGGTTTTGAAGATGAATTCCGTTCAGTTGAGTGGCCAGATTGTTTTTGCTGACAAAATTTTTACTTGCCTGAACAACCGCGGAGAGCTGGCCTCCATTGGTTATTATATTATCATAGCCCCATCCGTTGATGACAGGCGAGTACGAATCTGCACTAATGCCATTCACCTGTACACGGTAGGATGCGCGCACGATCTCGCTGTCGGCCCGGTTCGAAAGTATCTGGTTCTGGTAATCTTTCAATAACGGGCTGCTGAGCCTGGCTACGCCAATATAATAGTCAAGGTCCCGGTCCTGGGCAAACCCGGCGACGGACAGTAATAAAAAAAAGTGAAACAGAATTTTCCTCATCGATTGGGAGAATGTAATTGACCAAGATAAATCCCAATTCTGTGCAAATTCTGAACGCCGAACAATTCAGAATTCCTTTACCAGCGACAGCGACCAGGTTCCGTTGGAATAAGAAGGCAGCACCAGGCTGTTCCATGTTTTATGGCCGACAAACAATCGTTTGATCTCCGGATATAAAAAGTAGGCCAACCGGGTCGACGCGATGCCAAAACCCGCTCCCGCAACCACATCATGAAACCAATGTTTGTTATTGTACATGCGCAGATAGCCAACCGAAGCGGCAACGCCATATCCGGCAATACCGATCCATGGCGAACGGTCCCGGTATTCCTGGTATAAAAATTCCGCCGACGTAAAAGCTTCCGCGGTATGACCGGATGGGAATGAATAAAAGTCGGAACCGTCGGGGCGCAGTTCGTGCGTGGCATGTTTAACCGCGAACACTACTGTATTCATGATCACATTCGCCAGTAAATAAATCATGCTGGCGTCAAATAAATCATTTTTCCCCTTTATACCGGCTATGTTTAAACCATACACCGCCACCGCAGGTGCAAACTGCAGGTAGTTATCGACATGCGTATGCTGATGCGGATCTTCTGTCCAGATCTCCTCTTTGAAATATTCGTTAAGGTCCAGCGTGGCGTCGGTATGATAGGCGAAAAATCCGTAGGCGATCAGGCAGCCAGGCACAATAAAGGATTTTACCGGAAATGAACGGTGCGCGCTGTCACTCTGCGCCTTGACCAATTGCGACGATAATAGGAAAACGACCAAAAATTTCTTCATTAGCATCCGCCGGGCTTATTTCGGTTCCCGGTCCATTGACTCGTGCCAAGATAGCGGCTAAAACTGAAGAGATCCTGACGAAAAGAAGCCTGTTTGCTCCTTCAGATTGTCCTCAGATTGTCGTCTTTACTTTATTAAATTTATGCCGATGAAAATTTTGATCATCGAGGATGAACAGGAACTGCTGAACAGCATGCTAACCTATTTGCGTGGCGAAAATTATGTCTGCGAAAGCGCTGCCAGTTACGAGGCCGCCCGGCAGAAGATCGAATCGTTCAGCTATGATTGTATTTTGCTCGATATTACCTTGCCGGGCGGCAATGGGCTTGTCCTCCTGGAAGAGTTAAAGACCGATAATAAAACATCCGGCATAATTATCATCTCGGCAAAAGATTCCATTACCGATAAAATAAAAGGGCTGGATCTCGGGGCGGATGACTACCTTTCAAAGCCTTTTCATCTTTCCGAATTGAATGCCAGGATTTCAGCCGTGATTCGGAGAAGACATTTCAGCGGCAGCACGGTACTGACTTTTCATGAGATTGTCGTCGACCTGATTGCAAAGACAATACTTGTCCATAAAAAGCCTGTTGATCTCACAAGAAAGGAATATGATCTGCTGCTTTATCTGGCGCTGAACAAGAATCGTGTTGTTTCAAAAAATGCGATTGCGGAACATTTGTCGGGAGACAGCGTCGCCCTGTTCGACAATTTTGACTTTATTTATACGCACATGAAGAACCTGAAAAGAAAATTGCACCAGGCCGGCAGCAGGGATTATATAAAGTCGATTTACGGAATGGGTTATAAATTTGAAGTCTGACAAATGAAATTATTAAATAAAACAACCCGATCGTACCTGGTTTATTCCTTTGTCATCTTATTGATCACGATCCCCTTGTTTTATTTTACCATAAAGTCAGCCCTGCTTCATGCGGTTGACAGGTCGCTGAAAACGCAGATGCGCGACATCCGGGCAAACCTTTCAGATATCCATTCACAAAATGACCTCGAGGCCTGGTCGAGGCTTGACAAAGATATCCGGCTGCTGAAAGGAGCAACGCGTTCATCCGATACCATTTCAACCGTTTATCTGTATAACGGCAGACATCGTGAAAAAGAACCGTATCGGGAAATTTCGGGGACAATATCCGTTGAGGGAAATTTATATACACTGATCATCAGCAGCTCCCTGGTGGAGAACGAGGATTTGCTTGGCAGCATTTTACTGGTGGAAACCCTGCTGCTCATTTTGCTGATGGGCGGGGTATTGCTGATAAACCGGGCCACGTCCAAAAGAATCTGGAAGCCGTTTTACGTTGCGCTGAATAATGTCAAAAACTTCGAACTGAACAAAAACAGCAACGCCGAATTTAAAAAAAGCGATATAGAGGAATTTGAGGTATTGAATAAGGCGATCTATAATTTATTCAGCAGGAGTTATGAAACCTATCTGCAGCAAAAAGAGTTTACGGAAAACGCTTCCCATGAGTTGCAAACGCCGCTGGCGATCTTTCAAAACAAGCTTGAACTGCTGATGCAGACCACACCCCTCACTGAGGAACAGGCGGGCTTGATCCAGGACATGGAATCTACCAATCTTCGCCTGGGGCGATTAAACAAATCGCTGTTATTGCTTGCAAAAATTGAGAACCATCAATTTGGCGATGAAGAATTGGTAAACGTTACGACGCTTGCGGTCGGGATCGTTCAGCAGTTCTCCGAGCAGGCTTCGGAAGCAAGGATAAGCATTAAGGAAACATATAAAAATGCGCTCACCGTTAAAGCAAACCGGAGCCTCGTTGAAATACTCATTATCAACCTGCTCACCAATGCCATCCGGTACAACCGGACGCCCGGTGAAATAACGATTGCTATTGATAATACAACGCTCGCCGTCTGCAATACGGGCATAAACACCCCGCTGGATGAAAAAATCTTTGAACGATTTTACAAGGCAGACAGCAATATAAATCATACCGAGGGCACGGGCCTGGGACTTGCCATCGTTGAAAATATTTGCAGGCTTTTTGATTTCAGGCTGGCTTACGGGTTCAAAGACAACCTGCATTGCTTTACTGTGGATTTTGCCGCTGACCACCATGCAACATAGAGAAAGGGTCTACGAATTTTTAGTCGATCCTGATACTGCCCACATAAGCGCTGTTGCTCACTTCACGACCATCGGCGGAGATAAAACCGAGGTAAACATGCAGCGTGTTGCCCGCCATATTTTCGTCAACCGAGCTTTTTGGTTCCAGCGTCAGCACCTCCTGTAACCGGCTGGCATCCTGTATTTGACCCTCCGTCCATATCTTCTTCTCCTCGCAATAAAGAGCCGTATATACCCGATCGGTTCCCTTCGCCTTTCCTTTGCCCACATTGCCTGTCCAGCTAATCTTGAGCTGACCCGGGGCCGGACTCTCGAGGGCATGCGACAGCGCACCGGGCAGATCCCCCCGCCCCACCAGCAAGGATTCATAGTCGATGGTAAAATCCGGATAAACGCCCGTAATGGCATTCTTGATATTGTATGAAATGGCCTTGTTGTATTCCGTTACCAGTACC
>DASZRP010000048.1:0-6926 GCA_035548895.1 Puia sp.
GTACGATTCATCCGGAAGAAGCCGTTAAACAGGCTTCGCGGATCCTGATCCAGCACCTGATGATCATCACCGACGAGAATATCACTTTCGATAATAAGGAAGAAAAGAAAGAAGACCTGGTGGACGAGCAGACGCTTCAGCTGCGTAAAGTGCTGAAGACGCCGCTGGAAGACCTGGACCTTTCCGTAAGAGCTTTCAACTGCCTCAAGGCAGCGAAGATCAACAGCCTCAGCGAGCTGGTTACCTACGAACAGGAAGACCTCATGAAATTCCGCAACTTCGGTCAGAAATCCCTGGCTGAAATTGAACAGGTATTGCATGAAAGAGGCCTTCACTTCGGTATGGACCTGTCCAAGCTGAAGCTGGAAGACGAGTAAGTACAAATGTGGAAATGTGATGATGTGGTAATGTGATAATTATATTTCCACATTTACACATTTCCACATTTACACATTTTCACATTTCCCCTGTAATTCCTGACACGGTACAGGGCTTAAAAAACAAACGTCATGCGTCACGGAGACAAAATCAAGAACCTGAGCCGCACTGCCTCACACCGCAGCGCGCTGCTCAGCAACCTGGCCAGCCAACTGATCACCAACAAGCGGATCGTTACCACCTTAGCCAAGGCAAAGGCCCTGAGGACTTACGTAGAACCGCTGATCACGAAGGCCAAAGAAAATACGACACATCAACGCCGGGTAGTGTTCAGCTACCTGCAGGATAAAGCAGCGATCGACGAATTGTTCGGCACGGTGGCCGAGAAAGTGGGCGGACGCCCCGGCGGTTATACCCGCATTATCAAGCTGGGCAAACGCCTTGGAGATGCTGCAGAAACCGCCCTGATCGAGCTGGTCGATTTCAATGAGATCTACGGTAAGGGTAAGGGCGAAGGCAAAGAGGCCGGAAAGCGTACCCGTCGTGCAGGCGGCCGCAAGAAGGCCGGCGCAAAACCTGAAGCCGAAGCAGCCGAACCGAAAGAGAACGTTGAAGAAAGTAAGTAAAAAAAGCCCCTCGTCGAGGGGCTTTTTTAATGTGAAAATGTGGGAAATATGTAAATGTGGAAATGTGAAAGGCAAATATGAAAATGTGGAAATATGTAAATGTGGAAATGTGAAAGGCAAATATGAAAATATGAAAATGTGGAAATGTGAAGATGTGTATATGGATTGGGAAGACTTGTTATAAATATTCTTCCCTTCATTTCTATATTTTCACATTTCCACATTTCCACATTTCCCACATTTTCACATTAACTTCGCGCCATGTCCACATCAACCTTAGCCAGGCCTGCCGTCCTGGTACTGGCAGACGGAACGGTTCATCACGGAAAAGCTTACGGAAAGATCGGAACCACCTCGGGAGAGATCTGTTTTAATACCGGGATGACCGGCTACCAGGAAGTGTTTACCGACCCTAGCTATTATGGTCAGGTGCTGATCATGAACAGCGTTCACATCGGTAATTACGGCGAGAAGAAGGAGGATGTGGAATCGAACAGCGTAAAGATCCGCGGGCTGATCGGCAGAAACCTGGAGACCCAGTTCTCCCGTATACAAGCCAACGGTTCACTCGACGATTATCTCAAGGCCAATCATATCGTTTGTATCGAGGGCGTTGATACCCGGGCCCTGGTTGCCCACGTTCGTGTGAACGGCGCCATGAACTGTATCATTTCTTCGGAGAACCTGGATGTGGAGCAACTTAAACAACAGCTTGCCGGCGTACCCAATATGGACGGACTAGAGCTGGCCTCAGTGGTATCCACGGAACTGCCTTATGAGGCCGGAAATCCGCAATCGCCAATTCGTGTCGCCGTGCTCGACTACGGCGTAAAAGAACATATCCTGAAATGCATGGTGGACCGCGGAGCCTATGTCAAAGTGTTCCCGGCAAAAACAGCACTGGCGGAGCTCAGGAAATTCCAGCCTTCCGGTTATTTCTTATCGAATGGCCCGGGCGATCCGGCAGCGATGGACTATGCGGTAAAGACCGTGAAGGAGATCCTGAAAGAACAAAAGCCCCTGTTCGGCATCTGTCTCGGGCATCAGCTCCTTGCCCTGGCCCATGATATTCCGACTTTCAAAATGCATCACGGTCATCGTGGCCTGAACCATCCGGTGAAGAACCTGGTGACCGGGAAATGTGAGATCACGACACAGAACCACGGCTTCGGGGTTGACCCGGAAGCCGTGAAGAAGAATAAATCGGTGGAAGTAACTCATGTGAACCTGAATGACCAGTCGATCGAAGGTATCCGTGTCAAAAACAAGCCGGTGTTTTCGGTTCAGTACCATCCGGAATCCACTCCCGGGCCACACGATAGCCGCTATCTTTTCGACGAATTCATCAGTTTGATCAACGAAGCCGGGAAGGCCTGATTTTATCCGATTTTATTATTTCCGGGGTTTTTCCCGCTGCGTTTCCTTCGCCCGAAAACCGTATTTTTGCTATTCATTAAACCGGATCTTTTGTGGCATTGATCAAGAGTATTTCAGGAATCAGGGGAACCATTGGAGGTAAACCCGGTGACAATCTTACCCCCCTCGATATCGTCCGGTTTACGGCAGCTTATGGTACCTGGATCCGGGAAACCCAGCCCCTTTCCAAAAAGATCGTGGTAGGGCGCGATGGCCGCATCAGCGGCTCCATGGTACGCGACCTGGTCGTGAGTACGCTGACAGGTCTTGGCCTTGATGTGGTGGATCTTGGATTGTCAACTACTCCTACAGTAGAGCTGGCCGTTACCATGGAGAAAGCAGCCGGCGGTATTATCATTACGGCCAGCCATAACGGAAAGGAATGGAATGCCCTGAAATTGCTCAATTCCAAAGGAGAATTCGTCAGCGAGCCCGATGGGAGATGGATACTCAACCGGGCAGCAAAAGAAGATTTCAGCTTTTCGACCATCGAAAAGCTTGGCAGCTGTCATAACGATAACAGTTACTTAGAGAAGCATATTGACGCGGTGTTGAATTACCCGCTGGTTGACCGGAAGGCCATCGAGGGCAAAAATTTCAAAGTGGTGGTGGATGTTATCAACTCCACGGGTTCCCTGTTTGTGCCTCCCTTGCTCAGGGCTCTGGGCGTAGAACAGGTCACTGTGCTTTATGGCGAGGTAAACGGGAAATTTGCGCATAATCCCGAGCCCCTTCCCGAGAATCTGGTAGCCCTAAGCGCTGAGGTAAAAAAGTCGGGAGCCGATCTGGGGATCGCAGTAGATCCGGATGTGGACCGCCTTTGTTTCGTGTGCGAAGACGGCAGCATGTTCGGAGAAGAGTTTACCCTGGTTGCCGTGGCAGACTATATACTTTCCAAGCGCCCTGGCAATACGGTGAGCAATATGAGCAGCACCAAGGCTCTCAAGGAGGTTACCCTCCGGCATGGCGGCCAGTATTTTCCTTCGCCCGTGGGTGAGGTGAATGTGGTGGAAAAGATGAAGGCCGTCAATGCGGTGATCGGCGGAGAAGGCAATGGCGGTATCATTGTGCCCGATCTGCATTATGGACGCGACGCATTGATCGGTATCGGCCTTTTCCTGAGCGCGCTGGCATATCACAAGAACGGCATGCGTTCCTTCCGTTCGAAGTACCCGGATTATTTCATTTCAAAGAATAAGATCGAACTGGGTAAATCGATCGATGTAAAGGAACTGTTCGACAAGATCCAGTCAAAATATAAAAACCATCCGGCGAATACGGAAGATGGTCTGAAGATCGAGTTTGACGACGATTGGGTGCATCTCCGCACATCTAATACGGAACCCATCATCCGCATCTATGCGGAGAGCAATTTCGAAACAACTGCGAACAATATCGCAAGACGCCTGATGAAAGATATACAGGAGTTTATTTAGGTGATAGAGTTATAATGTGGAAATATGGAAATGTGAAGATGTGGAGATGAAAATCAATTACATTACCACATCTTCACATCTTCATATTTTCACATTTTTTCCCACATCTTCTTCCTATGTCCAGAATTTATTTCGACAACGCGGCGACTACTTCCTTAGACCCTGAAGTATTGGAGGCCATGATGCCCTATCTCACCGAGCATTTTGGCAATCCCTCTTCTATCTATTCCTATGGCCGGGAAGTGCGCATGGCGGTTGAACAATCGCGTAAAACGGTGGCCCGTTTGCTGAACGCGCATCCGGCGGAGATCTTTTTTACGAGTGGAGGTACGGAAAGCACCAATACAGCCATCTCAGCGGCTGTGCATGATCTCGAGTGCCGGCATATCATCACCTCGCCGCTGGAGCATCATGCCACGCTCCATACGGTCGAGTACTACCAGACAAAAGGCCTGGTTTCTCTGCATTTTGTGAAGCTGCTTCCGGATGGTCATATCGATCTGGCCGACCTGGAAAGATTGCTTTCTTCGCTGAAGGGCAAGACCCTGGTCACCCTCATGCATGCAAACAACGAGATCGGCAATCTGCTCGACCTGGAAGCCGTTGCCGCGATCTGCGCCAAATACCATGCGATCTTTCATTCCGATACAGTGCAGACCGTTGGACATTATCCCTTCGATCTCCGCAATACAGCGATTCATTTTATTAACGCGGCTTCCCATAAGTTCCATGGGCCAAAAGGAGTGGGACTGCTGTATGTGAATGAGAATGTAAAGATCAAACCGCTGATCCATGGCGGTTCACAGGAAAGAAACATGCGTGCCGGCACAGAGAATGTGTATGGAATTGTCGGATTCGCCAAAGCGCTTGAGCTGGCCATACAACGCATGGAGACAGAACAGAAACAGATCGGAGAGATCAAATCCTATATGGCAGCACGCCTGCGGGGAACCATTCCGGCAGTGAAGTTCAACGGCGATGCTTTTGGCCGCAGCCTCTATACTATTTTAAGTGCCAGCTTCCCCAGGTCGGAGAAAAGCGAGATGCTGCTTTTTAATCTGGACATCAACCATATTTGCGCGTCTGGCGGCAGCGCCTGCACCAGCGGAGTGGAACAACAGTCGCATGTGATCCGGGCTGTCTATCCCGATGAGCAAAGGGTAACGGTCCGGTTCTCCTTCAACAGTAAAAACACAAAGGAGGAAGTAGATCGGGTAGTGGAAAAACTCAAGGAATTGATCTGAGTAGAGGACATAAAAAAATCCAGACCGAGGCTGGATCTTTTTATGTGTTTTGAGTAAGAAATTTTCTAAGGGATCAGATGGATCTTGGACCAAAAACGGGCTCTACAGACGCAAATTTACCGGCTATTTCAATTTCTACGTGCAATTGGGTTCAAAAGTTTGTCACACTCTGCCCAACGGTTCAATCTTAACATTTCTTTTTTCAGATCCTACTGAATGGAGACGATCATCAGCTGGTTTTTTATCAGCTGACCGTTCGAAGTCAGCCTGGCCAGATAAGTGCCTGCCGGCAGGTGGCTTGCTGTAGCTACCTGGCAGGATTGTCTTCCGTTCAGCACATCCCAGCTTGTTTCACTGATCTTTCTGCCGGAAAGATCGAAGAATTCCATTCTGGCGCTTCGCAATGTTTTGTCAGATTCTACATAGACCAGGTTGTTTTGGACAATAGTCGGATAGATCTTGATGCCGCGTGCCTGATTGTTGACGATCTGCACAACCGGTGACTGGTTAGTATAGTTATCCTTACCGACTACAAATATCCGGTAATAGGAGGTGCCAGGCAACGGATCGGCATCCGTGAAGGAATAATTCAGCTGATAGTCATGAGTCGTGATCGTCGTCTGCGAAGGCAGGCTGCCGATCTTTTCGAAATGCTGTCCATCTCCGCTTCTTTCCACCTCGTAGTGATCAATATCTCTTTCCATCATGGTGGCCCAGCTAAGATCCACCTGGTGGTTGACGTCAAGAATTCCTTCGAAACCCGTCATCGTTACCGGAAGAACGGTGCCTCCGGACAGGTTAAAGCTCACCCGGTTCTGCCCCGCGTTTTCATAATATTCCAGCACCATATTGTAGTTGCCGCTGGCGAGAGTGGCAGAATAAGTCGTGGTTCCGTACGACTGGTCATTCCACTGGTTGATTACCCAGTTTGCACCGCCGTCGAGGCTGAGGCGGTAACCGTCATCACCACCGACGACAAATTTATAATTCCCTGCGGTCAACGTGGTCTTCAACCGGTAACGTACACTGAATTGGGTCGTGGTGATCGAGCAATCGCTGGTGGTATAGGTAACGACATCTCCGCCGAATCCTTCGTCAAAATTCGGTGAAACGACAGATCCTTCCGTTACATAACCCTTATAAGTATTGAAGTTGGTGCCCCCGTAAATATAGCCGATCCACTGGTTGTTGGTACCATATACATTGGGATTGCCGGTTGTCGAACAGTCTTTCACGATATCGAAACTAACCCGGTTATCGCCCGAATTTTCATAATACTCCAGCACGAGATTAACAGTACCGCTCAGATTTACGCTTTGGGTTGTTGTGGTATAACTTTGCAGGTTCCAGTTATTGATCAACCAGGTAGCTCCGCCGTCCACGCTCAGACGATAGCCATCGTCTGCGCCAACGGTAATCGTATAGCTGCCGCTTACAAAAGTCTGTTTCAATTTATAACGCACGCTGAATGTTTCCGTTTGCGTGGTACAGCCTTCCAGGGTACTGTAATTGGTGTTGGAACCGCCAAAGCTTTCATCAAAATCAGGACTGGCAGTCGCTCCTTCCGTTACATGTCCGATATAGGTATCGAAATTGATTCCGTCGAACACGTATCCGGTCCACACATTATTGGTCCCGTAAGTAGCAGGGGCAGTACCTCCAACCGGACATCCGGCGGCGAAAGCCATGGAGGCAGTCAGGATCAGTGTGGCTAAAATAATCATCGGTTTCATAAAAAATCAAATTACGCCTAAGCATAACCAGCCGGGTGCCAATTGTTAAAATAAT
The DNA here is from genome assembly GCA_035548895.1 of Puia sp. Lineage (GTDB taxonomy): Bacteria > Bacteroidota > Bacteroidia > Chitinophagales > Chitinophagaceae > Puia. Next base: position 6,889 of record DASZRP010000048.1, read on the forward strand.
GATTATTAGCTCATTATGATTTTGGTATTGAATAGTTT
>DASZRP010000049.1:0-3179 GCA_035548895.1 Puia sp.
CGGGGTGCTGTCATAGCGAAATCCCGGAGCATTCCCGAAGAAATCCCGAAGAAACTCAGAGCCTTCATAGCGAAAAACAGGGTATTTCCCGAACAAACCCCGAAGCGACCAGGGGAAATCACACACTCCGATTCACCCGGAAATAAATTTTTATGAGGCTCATAGAAGACTCATAAAATTTTTTTCCCGCCAGCCTCATCTTTGAAGTAAGATTCAAAGCGGTTAAAAACAGACTACGATGGCTTATTTGCCCGCCGGCATTTTAAGCCCATCCGGATTCTCGGTGCAAGGTCCTTCAGCGGCCGCGCGGCGCAGGTCTATGTCGGCTTTCTGGCCGTCGTCGGTAAACCCGCTTTGGACAACCTTTATGTTGCGGGGGTGAAGATGATATGATGGTTTAAAGAGTGTTGCGCTGCTTTCCCATATTTGGAAAAACTGACCGGTTTCCCGCAATTTTACCGGTCATAAACAGGTAGTTCTACGTTGTACTTACGGCTTTGTTAGGCTACTTTTAACTGTGTTAATCCAATCCTGTAAAAACTAAAATTATGGAAGCTATTCTCGAATTGCTGCGCAGCCTTCAGCTGAATATGCTGCAGGTGATGTCCGCGGGGATGTTCATTTTCCTCATCGGGTATCTGATCGGGTCCAAGAAAGTCAGGAAGCTGACCCATGAAGTATACAGCCTGCAAAAAGACGTGCTGGACCTTAACGAAGAGCTGCTTTACGGAAACCAGGTCAGCGATACGCCGGTCATCGGTCTGAAGACCGACATGAAGCAAGCCAAATTAGCCAAGTAGAAAATTTGCCTATCGCAACCATTTTTACACCTTCGATTTCATCAGCAGATCCAGACAGCGCACCAGGCTGGTCCGCCATTCGGGGATGCTGATGTTGTAAACGGATCTTATCTTCGATTTGTCTAACAGAGAATAAGCCGGTCTTTTGGCGGCTGTTGGATAACCGGAACTTTCCACCGGCAACACGGTGCAGGAGCTTCCGGTTATTTTTTTGATCTCCGACGCAAATTCAAACCAGCTTGCCTTTCCCTCGTTGCTGTAGTGATAGATGCCCGGGACGAATTCTTTTGCGGAAATGATTTTCAGGATGGCATCTGCCAAGTCCGCCGCATAGGTTGGTGAACCGACCTGGTCGCTGACCACCTGGATCTGCTCCCGCTCCGCCATCAGCCTCAGCATCGTCTTCACAAAATTGTGCCCGAACGCGGAGTAGAGCCAGGAAGTGCGGATCACCACAGTATCCGGATTGCGGCTCATCGCTTCCTGTTCTCCTTTCAGTTTGGATGCACCATATACATTGACGGGATCGGTCGCAGCCGTTTCATTCAGCGGTGTGGAAGAGCGGCCGTCGAATACATAGTCAGTCGAGATCTGAATGAATTTTCCACCACTTGCCGCCATTAAGCCGGCAATAATGCCCGGCGCTTCGCCATTGATGCGATAAGCAGCCTGCTGTTCCGTTTCTGCTTTGTCCACCGCCGTATAAGCCGCGCAATTGATGAAGATCCGGACCGGATTGGCCTTCAGCCAGGCTTTCATTTTCTCTTCATCGTTGAGGGGAAATGTTTCCTGCGACAGGAACAGGAATTCGAATTCCGGGTAGGCGGGTGCGAGCAGGGCGAGCTCCCGGCCAAGCTGTCCGCTTTTGCCGCTCACCGCTACCATCTTCGTCGTCCTGATCGCCATATTATGAATTGAATTTGAAAATCGCGGCTTCGGGATTAAAAGCAGGCAGTGCAGCGTCTTTTTCCGAGATCAGCGCCCTGTCTGCCGGGATCTGCCAGTCGATGCCGAGTAAAGGATCGTTGAACCGTATGCCGCCTTCGCTTTCCTTGTTGTAGAACCGGTCGCACTTATAAGCGATATCGGCGGTTTCGCTAAGTACGGAAAATCCGTGAGCGAATCCCTTCGGAATAAATAGCTGCTTTTTATTTTCTGCCGAAAGTTCGATGCTGAAGCTTTTGCCAAAGCCGGGAGAGCCCGCCCGCAGGTCAACCACCACATCCAGAATTTTTCCCTGCAAAACCCGGATGAGCTTCGCCTGGGTATGGGGCTCATGCTGATAATGCAGGCCGCGGATCACGCCGAAGCAGGAGGACGACTGATTGTCCTGGACGAACTCAGCCTCAATGCCGGCAGCTTCAAATGCGCGTTTGCTATAGGACTCAAAAAAATAACCCCGGCCGTCGGGAAAGACCTTCGGTTCAAAAATATACAGGCCCGGCAGGGATGTTTCGGTGAAGGGCATCGGATTATTTCTGATATTGTTTTTCGTAATAATGCTGGTAGGCGCCGGACGTGACCTCGTTCACCCAGTCTTCATGCGTGAGATACCAGTCAACCGTTTTCTCCAACCCTTCTTCAAACTGCAGCGAGGGTTTCCAGCCCAGTTCCGTGTTCAGCTTGGTGGCGTCGATGGCATAGCGCATATCGTGCCCCGGCCTGTCCTGCACGAACCGGATAAGCTTTGCCGAAGTTCCCTCCGGCCGGTTCAGCTTCTTATCCATCAGCCGGCAGAGCAGATACACGATGTCGATATTTTTCCATTCGTTGAAGCCACCGATATTGTATTTCTCGCCGATCCGTCCTTTGTGGAAAATGGTATCGATGGCCCGCGCGTGATCGTCAACATAAAGCCAGTCGCGCACATTCTCTCCCTTTCCATATACCGGGAGCGGCTTGCTGTTCTTGATATTATTGATCATCAGGGGAATCAGCTTTTCCGGAAAATGGTGTGAACCGTAGTTGTTGGAACAGTTCGATAACACAACCGGCAAACCGTAAGTATGATGATAGGCCATCACGAAATGGTCGGACGCTGCTTTCGAAGCGGAATACGGCGAGCGCGGATCATAGGCCGTTGTTTCGGTAAAGAAACCTGTCGGGCCCAGCGATCCGTAAACTTCGTCGGTCGACACATGATAAAACAATTTGCCTTCGGTCTGCTCCGCCCAGTGCTGGCGGCAGGTATTGAGCAGTACGCAGGTGCCCATCACATTGGTTTTGACAAAAGCGAGCGGGTCTTGTATGGAGCGGTCGACATGACTTTCCGCCGCCAGGTGAATCACCGAATCGAATTGGTATTGCCGGAACAAGTCGTCAACACGTGCAGCGTCGGTGATATCGCCTTTTTCGAAAACATAATTCGGGGCGTCTTCC
>DASZRP010000050.1:0-7956 GCA_035548895.1 Puia sp.
CCTCATCCGACCTGATCCTGCGCTTGATGTCCACATTTTCCTGCAGCAGCGATTCCTGGTAATCCCAGGTTTCAGCATAAGCCATTTTCCCAAGGTCTGTGAAAAGAACCGGTTCACGCATAGCCTGCAAAATTAAGAAGACTGCCAAACATTCGGTGCTTCCTGCCGGTCGTCGGGAAAGCGTATTTTTGCCCGATGGACAGGCATTCCCATAAAGGAGCGGATGATTCCCTGCAAAAAGCAGTTTTGGGGAAAGAACCGGAAGGTCCGGACCAGGAAGAGGCGCCGGAGTTTTCCGACGAGCTTTACGAAAGGCTTAACCTGGTGGTGGACAAGGGTCAGGAACCGCTGCGCCTCGACAAATTCCTGACGGCCCGGATAGAAAATATTTCGAGGAATAAAGTGCAGCAGGCCATCGATGGCGGTCGCGTATTGGTAAACAATAAAACCGTTTCAGCTAATTATAAGATCAGGCCGGGCGATAATATTGTTACCTATTCGGAAAAGCAGGTTGCCGGCGAGGAAATCATCCCCGAACCGCTGCCTCTCGATATTTTTTATGAGGACGATGAAGTACTGCTGATCAATAAGCCGGCTGGCCTTGTTGTACATCCCGCTTCCGGCAACTACCATGGCACGCTCATCAATGGCGTTGCCTGGCATCTCCAGCAGAACAACAAGTCCATTTCAGAAGATACACTACCCCGCTTCGGCCTGGTTCACCGGATCGATAAAAACACCAGCGGATTGCTTGTCCTGGCAAAAACTCCTAGGGCGGTAGCCAGCCTCGCGCGACAATTCTTTGACCATACTGTCAAACGTCAGTATGTTGCACTGGTCTGGGGCGATCTGGCAGAAAATGACGGCACCATCATTGCGCACGTGGGTCGCCATCAGCGTTTCCGCAAGCAGTTTGACGCCTATCCTGAAGGCGAGCATGGAAAAGAAGCCATCACGCATTATAAAGTGCTGGAACGGTTTGGGTATGTGACGCTGGTTCAATGTGAACTGGAGACAGGCCGCACACATCAGATCCGCGTACACATGAAATCCATTGGCCATCCGCTCTTCAACGACGACACCTATGGCGGCGATAAGATTGTGAAAGGCACCATCTTCACCAAATACAAACAGTTTGTCGAGAATTGCTTCGCCATCTGCAACCGGCAGGCGCTCCATGCGAAAACCCTGGGGTTCATTCATCCCGCCACAAAAAAAGAGGAACTTTTTATCAGTGAACTGCCCGATGATATGGAACAGGTGATAGAAAAATGGCGCCGGTATGCAGGCGCCCGCGGAGCCGGAGATTAAGCCTTCAGAAATTCCATTTTATAATCCACCTGCACCTTGCCTTTGGAAATGTCGTCCAGCTTACTGCGCAGCAGTTTACGTTTTAGAGGTTTCAGGTAGTCGATGAACAGTTTGCCTTCGATATGATCGTACTCGTGGAGAATGACCCGGGCCGTGATGCCATTGAAAGTGCGGGTATGATGCTGAAAGTTTTCATCATTATATTCAATGGTCACTTCCTCATTGCGGAATATCTCCTCGTGAATTTTCGGAATGCTGAGACAGCCTTCGGAATAAGCCCAGGTAGCGCCATTGAGCTTTAGAATTTTCGGGTTGATAAAAACACCCCTGAACCCCGGTCCGTCGGGGTATTTATCCTGTTCATCCTCTTCAAGATTCCTGAATATCTGCGTGCTGTCGATCACAAAAAGCCGAAGGGACAAATTAACCTGCGGAGCCGCCAGGCCGACGCCATTGCTTTCATACATAGTCTCCCACATATCTTCAACCAGTTTGGCAAGACCCGGATAGTCGGGACTGACCGGCTTTCCCGGCGTTCTCAATACCTGTGCCCCATAGGCTATAATTGGTAAAATCATAGTGCAAATTTAGGCAAAATCGCGGCTTCTGTCCACCGTACAGCCTAACCGCCTGCCGCCCGTTTATCAAGATATTCCTGCAGCAGAATGGTCGCTGCAATCCGGTCTACAATTCCCTTATCACGTTGCTTATTCCTCGACAGAGCCATCTCCTTCATGGCCCGGTTAGCCAGTACCGAACTATGACGCTCATCGACCGGCAATACGGGTATATCCGGGAATTTCTTCCTCAGCAAACCAATGATGCGCTGAACATGGGGAGTGGCGTCCGTTGCGCCGCCATCCAGGTTTTTCGGATCGCCGATAAGGATGAGCTCAACCGGTTCTTTAGACAGGTAATCCTGTAAAAAGGTGAATATTCTGGCCGACTCGACCGTGGTAAGTGCAGAGGCAATGATTTGCAACGGATCGGTCACCGCAATACCGGTTCTCTTCAATCCATAATCTATGGCCAGAATGCGCGCCATCGGCTAATGTTTATGCAGCAGGACCATATCTGCGATCACGAATAGGGCGAAGAGCACACTGGCCACGCCGTTAGCTGTCATAAAGGCCAGGTTGACCCGGCTCAGGTCGTTTGGCTTTACAATGGCATGCTGATAGATGAGCATGCCGCAAAACAGCAGCATCCCTAACCAGTACCAGTAACCGAACTGACCATAAAAACCGGCGGCTAGTACAAACCCCGCGCTGAACACATGCAGTAAGGTGGACACGATAAGCCCGTTTTTCTTGCCCAGAGCGGCAGGAATGGAATATAACTGCTGCGACTGGTCGAATTCAACATCCTGCAGCGCATAGATGATATCGAAGCCGCTGACCCAGCAGATCACAGCGCCCGAAAAGAGCAAAGGCAGCACGGCAAAATGTCCGGTTACCGCTAAAAAAGCACCGATGGGCGCCAGGGAAAGTCCAAGGCCCAGCACGAGATGGCAAAGAGCCGTAAACCGCTTGGTATAGCTGTAGAATAAAATGACAAAAAGAGCTACCGGCGACAGGAAAAAGCAAAGCGGATTGATGAGCCAGCAGGCGATCATGAACAGGACGGAACAGGCGATCACAAACCGCAGCGCGTTGTTGGGAGCGATAATTCCCCGGGGGATCTCCCGGATCGCAGTCCTCGGGTTCTTAGCGTCGAACTGCCGGTCGAGATAGCGGTTAAACGCCATGGCCGCACTGCGGGCCGTTACCATGCAGATCAGCACCAGCAGGAACCTGGCGATAAGCGTGGAAAAAGATAAGGCTTCATCGTAATGCTGCAGATAATAAACGCCCAGGAAAAAGCCGATCATGGCGAAGGGCAGCGCAAACAGCGTATGGGAAAACTTAACCAGACTGAGGTAATTCTTCAATGTGGGCATACGCGAAGGTAATGTGGAGATGTGGAAATATGGAAATGTGATAATGTGTAAATGTGATGATGTATTGAAGAAGACGATCTCATCTTCACATTTCCACATCTCCACATCTTCACATTTATCCTCCATATCTCCACATTTACATATCTTCACATTTATCCTCTATATCTTCACATTTACACATTATCACATTTCCACATTCGTCTTCCATATCTGCCACAGCACAATACCGCCGGCGACCGAAACATTCAGCGAATGCTTGGTGCCAAACTGCGGGATCTCGACGCATTGGTCGCAAAACGCAAGCACAGGATCGCTCACGCCCTCTACTTCATTGCCGAAAACCAGGGCCAGCTTTTCCGTTGGCGGAGGATTGAAAGCCTGCAAGGGAATACTGCCTTCAGCCTGCTCCACCCCCACGATCCGGTAACCTGCCTTCTTCAGGGTCTCAACGGCAAGCACCGCCGTATTAAAATATTTCCATTGAACCGTTTCTGTTGCGCCTAATGCCGTTTTATGAATATCGCGGTGCGGCGGCTTCGGCGTATAACCGCAGAGATAAATGCCTTCGGCCAGGAAAGCATCGGCGGTCCGGAACAGGCTGCCTACGTTGTGCATACTGCGGATATTATCAAGTACCAGGATGACAGGCCGCTTTTCGGCTTCATGGAACTCTTCTTTTTTCTTCCTGCCCAGTTCATCCATTCGAAGTTTGCGCATCCGGCAAAGGTAACCCGGGTTTTTTAAGTTTTACACACCCGGTAAAACACGGATTTTTTTGCAAACCCCTTCCTTATTTTTGCCGCATTCCGCTGAATGACCTGGAGCAGGAATCGGAAATCATCATGTCAAAAAATGCCGCCGACACACCGCTGATGCAACAGCACCGGGTTATCAAACAGAAATACCCCGATGCCATTCTGCTTTTTCGCGTGGGCGACTTTTACGAAACCTTTGGCGAAGACGCTATTCTGGCCTCCGGCATCCTCGGCATTACGCTGACTAAGCGCAATAACGGCGCGGCGTCGTCGAGCGAGCTGGCCGGCTTTCCCCATCATGCGCTCGACACTTACCTGCACAAGCTGGTGAAAGCGGGTCATCGGGTTGCTATCTGCGATCAGCTCGAAGATCCCAAAGTAGCTAAAGGCATCGTTAAGCGCGGCGTTACCGAAATGGTTACGCCGGGTACAGCTACCCACGATAAATTGCTTGAACACCGCAGCAACAATTTCCTGGCCGCGGTCCATTTCTCCGGGTCGCTGCTTGGCATTGCCTTTCTGGATATTTCCACCGGCGAATTCTTTGCCGCTGAAGGTACCTCGGAATATATCGACCAGCTCCTGCAAACCATGAGCCCTGCTGAAGTCATCTTTCAGCGCAATCAGCAGAAGACCTTTCGCGAATCGTTCGGCAATCGCTTCTATACGTATACCCTGGAAAGCTGGGTCTTCGATGAAGCCTATGCCACGGAATTGCTGCTGAAACATTTTCAGACCCATTCACTGAAGGGGTTCGGCATCGAACAGCTCAGCCAGGGGATCATCGCCGCAGGCGCCGTCATCCACTACCTCCGGGAAACCGAGCACCCGCACCTGCAGCATATCAGCAGCATCCAGCGGCTCGACCGGGACAACTTTCTCTGGATGGACAAATTCAGCATCCGTAACCTTGAGCTGCTTCCTTCAGGCGACCAGCGCCATTCGCTGTTGCAAACGATCGACAATACCGTTTCGCCCATGGGCGCGCGCCTTATGAAAAGATGGATGCTGATGCCCCTGAAGGAGCCCGATCCCATCCGGGAGCGGCTCAACCTGGTCGAATGGCTTATCCGTGAACCGGAACTACGCACCCGGCTTATTCATCATATTCGCCAGTGCGGCGACATGGAGCGTATGCTGAGCAAGATCCCTTCCAGGAAGATCAATCCCCGGGAAGTACTGCAGTTAGCACGCGGGTTGAAAGAGATCACCGCCATCCAAACTGTGATCGCAGCAACGGCAGACCCTTATCTGCGGCGACTGAATGGACTGCTGCATCCCTGCCCCCTGATCGCCGAACAGATCTTTCAGCAGCTCGTCGAAAACCCACCTGTCATGGCTCAGAAAGGAAATATGATCCGCGAAGGTGTGCTTGCCGAACTCGACGAGCTCCGCCATATTGCTTCGGGCGGCAAGCAGTTCCTCGCCGAACTGCAGCAAAAAGAATCCGAGAACACGGGCATCAGCTCGCTTAGGATCAGCTTTAACCAGGTATTTGGCTACTACCTGGAAGTGACCAATGCGCATAAGCATAAGGTGCCCGACACCTGGATACGTAAACAGACCCTTGCCAATGCGGAACGTTATATCACACCACAGCTGAAGGAATATGAAGAGAAGATCACGGGAGCGGAAGAAAAAATACTGCAGCTCGAAATGCAGTTGTTCGACCGGCTCGTGATGAACCTGCAGGACTATATCGCGCCGATGCAAATCAACAGCAGTGTGCTGGCCACGCTCGACTGTCTCTGCTGCTTCGCTCAAAATGCGTTGCAGTACAACTACAAGAAACCGGAACTGCACGAAGGATCGGAATTACAACTCAGCGACAGCCGGCATCCGGTGATCGAAAGGAACCTTCCGCCCGGCGAAGAGTATATTCCCAACGATGTGCTGCTCGATCCGGAAACCCAGCAGATCATCATCCTCACCGGTCCCAATATGAGCGGTAAAAGCGCCGTGCTACGCCAAACGGCTTTGATCACCCTCATGGCGCATATCGGCAGCTTTGTACCCGCATCGAAAGCCAGGATACCGGTCACCGACAAGATCTTCACCCGGGTTGGGGCATCCGACAATCTTAGTGCGGGTGAATCGACCTTCCTGGTGGAAATGAATGAAACCGCCAGCATACTCAACAATATCACAGCCCGCAGCCTGATCATACTCGATGAGATCGGCCGGGGCACATCCACCTACGATGGCATTTCCATTGCCTGGAGCATCGCCGAATACCTGCACCATTCACCACATCGCCCGAAGACGCTTTTCGCCACGCACTATCACGAACTGAATGAACTGGAAAATAAATTCGAAGGCGTCAGGAACTTCCACATCACCAGCCGCGAACACGGCAACAAGATCATCTTTCTGCGCAAGCTGGCGCCCGGTGGAAGCACACACAGCTTCGGCATCCATGTTGCCCGCATGGCCGGCATGCCGCAGGAACTGATCACCCGGGCGAATCAGATCCTGAAGCAATTGGAAGAAAGCCGAGGCGGCGATGGCAACGGAATCCAGGAAGGATTGAAACGAATATCGGCTCCGCAGTTACAGCTTTCTATTTTCGATGCACACTCGCAAACCTTTGAAGAGATCAGGAAATTATTGGCTGAGCTCGATATCAACCGGCTTACTCCGGTGGAGGCCCTCCTCAAATTGAACGAGATCAAGTCCCTGCTCCGTTCCTGATCAGAGATAGCTCAGCCACCAGGCGCGATGCGACATCTTGTAAAGACTATACCGGCGGCATAACGGATAGGCAAGAACGATTATGGCGATCCAGATCAGGTAGACTACACCTAAGGAATAACCGAAATTATCCGGACGGAAAAGAAATGGCACAGATTGAGGCGCGATATCCTCTGCAGGAAGCCGTTTAAGAAGAAATACAATAACCACGGCAAAATGGATCAGGTAAATATGCAGCACATAAAAGAAAAACGGAACGCGTCCGAAGCTTGTAACAAAGGAAGCGGGCTTCGGCTTCAACGGATCGAACAGCGCCAGCAGGATTAGTGCAGGACCTAAGGTCATGCAGGTATACATAAGCGAAGGCGGATACTTGTTTACATTCAAAAAAGAAAGAAAAGTAAAAACCGCATCGCGCTGTGGCTTCCATGGCGTGGGATCGCCATAGCTGTTGATGAGCCGGAGCGCAACAAATAGCGCCACCAGGATCAGTCCGGAAAGCCATAGTGCTTTTCTTCTTTGTACGGTGGTGAGATTTCGGGTGAACCACTTGCCAATGCCATAACCCGCTAACATAATGCCCGTCCAGGGCAAAAAAGCATAGATGATAACAATACCACGGTGATCGAAGAACCGGATGAACCGGAAATGTCCGACATGCAGAATATCCCATAAAATCCCGACCTGTCCGCCCATCCTCGCTTCGGGATAATCCAGCAGGTTGTGAAAGAGCAAAATGATTAGCCCGATAAATAAAATCGTCCGGGCCGGAACAAGGCGGACCAGGATCCCCAGGAGGATCATGCTGATGCCGATGGCCCAGATCACCTGCAATATGAGCACATGGTAGAAGGGGTCGAAGGTCCAGCCCAACGTGACAACCGTCACTTCGATCAGCACCAGCCACAAGCCCCGCTTGATAAGAAAATTTCCCCGTTCCCCTGTTGCTCTCCGCTGTCCGGCTAAATAGGCCGAGACGCCAGCGAGGAATACGAATACCGGCGCACAAAAATGCGTGATCCAGCGCGTGAAGAATAATGCCGGTGTGGTGGTCGCCAGGTTCGTCGGAGAATCGACAGAAGCCGTAATATGAAAATAGTCGCGCACATGATCCAGCGCCATAATCATCATGATTAGCCCCCTGAGTATGTCGATGGAATAGATGCGCTGGGTTAGCCTGGGCGGTTCATTCATAAGCAGAGCATAAGGCAATACAAGGTAAGCAATCGGCCCATTTTTGTAAGCAGCTCCCAAACCTGG
>DASZRP010000051.1:0-5307 GCA_035548895.1 Puia sp.
GGCACGTATACGCAAACGCAATCGGATACGGTGCTGACCATTATGCCCGACAGCACCGCTTTCGCCGATCTCTGTTTTCCCAATCCGACCATCACCTTCATCACCACACCGCCGGGCCAGGGTATCCCTGTTTCGCCGGTACCACCTGCACTATACCATACACCAGGTAAAGCAATCATTGCGGTGCTGACGGCCGACAGTCTCAATATCAAGGCTGACTGGATCATATCCGGCACCAGCGGTGCTCCCGATACGACCATGCATGCGGAGACCGGCTTCCGGAGAACATCGAACTAAGTCCCTCCAAACGGAAAGAGAATTAAAACTCGGCAATCAGCGAAAGCCATCTTGCCGCGGGCGCGCCCCATACTTCTTTGTAGGTAGCGGTATTGAACTGCGGCCAGTAAGGCTCATCCCCATTGAATCTCGATTGCATGCCGACGGGAATACCACCCACTGTTTCGCCGGGCAGGGCTGTGTATAATTGCGGATAATTGCTTCCTTCACCCCAGATGATCGACTGACCGAAAGGATTTTTTCCGACGATCCAGAACAACTGCTGCTCGGCAATATTCATCAGTGCCTTATCATGAAGGAACTTGCCGCAAAGCGCGGCCGCTTTGCCGGTGGAGAGCTCAACCGCATTGTTCCCTCTGAATGAAAACCAGACCGGGAACACGCGCAAATAATGCTGGTCGTCGAGCTTAACGCCGTTCTTCAATTGCTCCTCATAATCTTTGCCGGCGCCGCTGAATATGCCTACCTGCACTTTATAAAAATTCACGGAGTCCTTTACTTCATCCACATTATATACGCCGCTTGGCACCAAACCATAGGGCTGCACGTACTGCATGATCGTTTTCAGATAGTCGCCATACATCCTGATGGACGCTTCCCATTTTTTATAGTCCGGGTTATTAGGTTGTGTCTTGCAAAGCTCCGTCAGCGCCTGCATGTAGACCTGGTCGCGGGACTGATGTGTGTAATGCACAATGGATTTCCTGTCGAGGTCGCGGTAAAAGAAACCGCGCAGCTTGTCCTTGTCGTTCAACGGCTCGATGCGCTGGCACTGAATCGTGTACTCGATATGCTTCGCCGCTTCACCGGCATAAAATTTATCGCCGGTCAGCTCATACAATAAGCTCGCTGCAAAAGAAATATTGGCAGCATACTGGCTGTTGGACGCCATGGCCGCATGATCTCCCCCGCCGCCGATGCTGTGCAGATCGTCGAAGCCAAGACTATCAAAACGTTTCTTCGCAAAAGCATAATCCTCGATCGCTACTTTGCGCAGGTTTTCTTTCAGCATCGGGTCGTTCTCTATCTTCATCGACGCGTAAGCTTCAATGCCGGCAAAAACAAAATTTTCAAAGGCGCGATTATGAACACGCACTCTTCGCCTCCTGGAAGAATCATCTTTTGTACCGATGAACCCGTCCGTCCACAGGTTCGTGCCCCAGGTCTGCGCCCGGTAGCCATCGCCCAGGCGACCCTTCAGAATACAGTCGATCCCCCACTCCGCTTCTTCCTGCAAGCGAAGGAATAATTCCTTTTCGCCTTTCTCTTTCGCGCGGCTCGCTTCTTCTAATAATGAATAAGCGATCTCGCCTGACTGGAGGACCTGCTGCGACATATCGGCCGCATCGTGCCAGCCTCCGCTAAAGGGGAAAACCTTTCCATCGTAAATGGCATTCAGATCGCTATGGCAAACGCCATGCTTGCCGGGAACCGCATAACCGCAACGCTCGCAGAAAATAAAATTCAGCACGCGCCAGGCTGAGTTGTCCCAGATATCGTTATTGATATAAAAAGGCTGAGTGACAATATTACCGACGCGAATAACATATTGTCCCGGTTTTTTGAAATCACTGAAATCGATTGTCTCGAAATTCCCGATGCGTGTCTTCTGCGTATTGATCTTTCCCTCATACACAGAGCGATGATTCACGTTATCCAGCAATTGAAACTTCCCGTCGTTATGCGCTACATTCACAATCGCCGTTTTATTGCTTTCCAGGCCATAGCCCGTCGTGGAAAAGATGATGCGGTCTTTCGCCGGCATCCATCCAAGCGCCACTTCAGGATTTTCGACCGTCTGAAGCGTTACCGCATCGATATCGAATTTCAGCGAATCGCCCATGGTCCTTTCTTTGCCGAACACTTCAATGCCGAATGACAGTTTGGTCACTTTATCCCGCGGCAATTCCGGCATTTCAACATAGCATTCATTCCACTTTCCGTTGATGAGATTGATCTCGTGAATACCCTCGCGTTCATATTTATCCGGCACTTTGGTCTTTCCGTCATTCTCGATATACAAATTGAGATAAATGCTGCGCGCGCCTTCACAATTGGGGTAGACGTAAAAATGAATCCGATTGTATTTCTCCCAGTTCGCTCCTCCTGCGTCGTAGCTGGCCAATGAAGTGCCAAGGCCTACACCCCAGCCTAAAAAATCGGGATTAGTGGTCTGTGATACGAGGCGAAGACTGTTCTTCCCGGATATGGCTCTCTCAGACGTAAGTCTAACGCTGCCAAATCCCTTGTGCGACCAGCCGTCGAGGCTTTCCATATCGCAGAGCATATCGGAGGCCAGCACTTTCTTCTTCAGTCCGGCGGTCTCAAGCGACTTGCTATAGTCTAATGGCAGGGGACTGTGTACGTAGCCCGTGTTGATGATATCCTGCTTCAGATTCTCGTCGATCTGGGCGTTTGATGTCGTAATGCTGAAGAGGAAAATCAAGAACAAAGCGGTGAAGAGTAGTTTTTTCATAATTTCTCGATAACAGTCAGGCAGATTAGAAAAACGGGTTGATCAGTAAAAATAATTGATCGGGTCAGAAAGCGATTTAAAAAATAATTTTATTAGAGTGCTTGTCTTATATTGTTTAAACGTTTAAATTGACCCGCAAAAGGCCTGAATTAATAACCACCCGATGGATCTGCTGCTGCCATATATAAATCCTGACCACTTTGCCGATGGGTTGAAAAAAAATTATGGCTTTAAAGAGCGCCAGGCCTGGAATTCCCGGTTATTGCTCCTACCCGACGAATCGGGAGCCGGGACGCTTCAGCTCTTTACCCGCAGCGATATTCATTTCTTCCGGGGCAAATGGCGATTCAGCGAATCAACTACTTTTTATTCTGAGGACCCGGTAGGAAAAAAGGGGCTTATTGACTTCCGCACAAACGGCAGCGATTGCATTCAATCCTGCGCTATTGAAGGACAAAAAAAGTTCGAGTTCGATACCACGAATGTCGACGGCATCCGCATTTTCATTCCCGAAACCTTTTTCTCGGTCGACCGGAAGAAGATGCACGAACGGTTCGATAAATATTTTCTCGACAATAATATTCTGAAATTATTACGCGAGGTGCTGGCGATAGACCCGCAGAAAACAGCCAATTCCATTCTGCTTGAAAGCAAAATACTGGAATTCATTTTCTACTGGCGCGAATTTTTGTGCAACCGCGATATCGAGCAGTATTTTGAAGGACTTAATAGCTATCAGGCCAGTTGCGTCGCTATCGCCAAACAGATCGTGGACAATAACTTCTCAGCCGATATTTCCATCCGGGAGCTCAGCCGGAAATCAGGTATCAATGAATACGATCTGAAACGTGGTTTTCGAACAGTCGTCGGTTTGCCGGTCAGACAATACATCATCAAAAGGCGAATGGAAAAAGCAAGAGAGACCATCCGGTCAACCGATTTGCCCCTGCATGAAATCTGCCGCTCCTTAGGTTATGAGAACCAAAGCCATTTCGTTTCGCTGTACATCAGGTTTTTTGGCGTTCATCCATCGGGTGACCGGTAAAAAATAATATTCCTGTTTCGTCAGCATTTCCTCCCTTTTCGTCAGCGATATCCTTCAGCATAAGAATAGGTTTGGCAATATTTTACTGCCAGGCCAAAACGATTGTTCTATGCTGAATTTGTGTGCTTTGTTAGAGGATAGTGCCCGTCGTTACGCAGACAGGCCGGCCTTCACCTCGGAAAATAAGACCCTAAGCTTTGGCCAGGTGAATGATGCCGCTAATCAGGTTGCCGCTCTGTTGACTACCCTCGATGTTTCACCCGGCGATAAAGTTTGTATCTGCATTCCGAATATCCCGGAGTTCCCCATTATTTATTACGGCATTTTAAAAGCGGGAGCTATCGTTGTGCCCCTCAGCACCATGCTCCGGAAAGATGAGCTGGCCTATTACCTCACGGATAGCGAAGCCAAAATCTTTATCAGTTTTTGCGGAACCGACGACAGTCCCATCGGGAAACAAGCCTACGACGCATTTAGGGAATGCGGGAGCTGCGATTTCTTTTTCCTGGTTGGGAAAACCCTTGCTGTTGCCGGGGCTGAAGATGTTCCTTATATAGACGACGTATTAAAAAACCATAAAGAGCACTTTGAAACCACACAAACCCGCGCCGACGATACTGCCGTCATCGTCTATACCTCCGGTACTACCGGTGCGGCCCGGGGCGCCGAGCTATCGCATGCGAATCTTTTCATCAACGCCGTCGTTTCCTCCGACATACTTCAATCCGGTCATAGCGACGTGCAGTTGATGGTGCTCCCGCTATTCCACATTTTTGGCATGACGGTCATGATGAACGCGGGGCTTTATAAGGGCGTGCACAGCGTTATGCTGTCGAAGTTCGAGGCCGGAGAAGTCCTCCGGCTGATGCAGGCATATTCGGTTTCCATTTTTGCCGGCGTGCCCACCATGTACTGGAGCCTGCTGAATCAGGGGCCGCATGATTTCGACTACAGGAATGTCGCCGACAAACTTCGCATTTGCATATCCGGCGGGGCATCCTTAGCCATTGAAATACTCTCGCAATTCGAAGAAAAATTCAGCGTGCCCATCCTGGAAGGATATGGCATGTCGGAGGGATCGCCGGTGGTGACTTTTAATCAATTAGAAACAGGCCGCAGGCCAGGTTCTATCGGAACGCCGGTCTGGGGCGTGGAAGTGAAGGTCGTCGATGCGGGCGGCCAGGAAGTACCCGCCGGCGTAAAGGGTGAGCTCTGCTACCGCGGCCACAATGTGATGAAAAGCTATTACAAGAAACCGGCCGATACCAAAGTGGTATTGAAAAATGGCTGGCTTCATTCCGGAGATGTCGCCATAAAAGACGAAGACGGTTTCTATTTTATCGTCGACCGCATAAAAGACATCATTATCCGCGGCGGCATTACCGTGTACCCGCGCGAGATCGAAGAGGTCCTCATGCAGCATCCCGCCATTTCACTAAGCAGCGTGATCGGGGTTCCAAATGAAAAATGGGGTGAAGAGATAAAGGCC
>DASZRP010000052.1:0-14987 GCA_035548895.1 Puia sp.
CCGATCCCAAAAAGATTAGAGGCGCTGACAATATCGTTGGTATTCCGGCTGGCTTCAAGGTCTGTTGTCAGCTTTTGTTTTTTTGCGGGATACATCCGGAGATTGACATCGAGCAATGAGTCGGCGTTTGCAGAAGGCTGGAAGTCAATGTTGTTGTATTGCCAGGCAGAAAACCGGCTGAGGCGGTTGGACGTCCGGAAATAGTTATCCTGCTTATATAGCCGCCCCGGTCGCAAAAAGATATTATTGGCCAGGAACGGCAGCTTGAATTTATCCGTTCGCGAAACAAATTCAAGTCCCCGGATAACCGCGGTGTCCGTTTTTACCGGGACCGTGTCTTCCAGGGCCGGGAGGTCTGGATAAACGGTCACCTTTCCGATATAATATCGCTTGTCATGTGTGCTGTCGCGGGCCACCCGTTGTTTCACAACGACGTTGATGGTCGGATTTTCACTGCGCGTTCTGAGCTGTTCAAGCAAAGCCGCCTGTTCTAACGGATCAAGTGAGGGATCGATGAGGGGAGCAAATACGGTATCGTGTTCTACATACAGGTCTTCCTTGGTGAACCGGTAATAGCCATGATTGCGAAAAGTATCTACGAGCCGGTTGATCTCATCGGAAAGTACCTGCCGGGTATAGGGCTTTCCCTTTTTGATCAGCGATTGCGGACGCGAGGCCAGGGTCAGTTGCTGCAGGTCGGGTGTGGTCAGGTCGAAGCCAACGGAATCGAAGATCAATTGCTTGCCCGGCTTTACCGTGAAATCAATCATCACCCGTTGCTCTTCCCTCGGTTGCCCTTTTCTTTTGCCCCACCAGAAAGCCCGGTAATGCTTGCCGGCGTGCAGGGTTTTGCGCCGTACGGTATCCCGGATCTCGGGTGAATAGTAACCATTGGCGCGCAGCAGCGCGTTCATATAGGCTATCGAACGGCTGAGGTTGAGGGTGTCGTAAACGGGTGGTTTCGACAGCTCCTTATAGATCACATGCACGTGCCAGGGCCAATCGAAAGCCGTTACTGTCTTCGTTTGCAGACTGTCGTCAAGCTGATTTTGCAGGCGGGTGGTGAGGTCCTGGCGCTGGTCGTTCTTCATTTTCCCCTCAACCTTTATATTCGTCCGGAATACAAAGGGCTTGCCATGCGGGAAATCGCGCGGAACGCGACAGCCGAAAAGAGTGAGCAGAATGATCGCCGGGACGATTGCAGGTCTGGATAATGATGCAGTAACTTGCCGGCAATATGACATAGAATTTAAACGGGAAACAGATGCTGATAAAATCGCAGGTCAAATATATCCAAAGTTTAGGCCATAAAAAATTCAGGGACGCAGGTGGAGTCTTCGTTGCAGAGGGCCCGAAGATCGTGGAAGAGCTGCTCAAATCCGATGCTGCCAGACTGGTGGAAGCTTATGCAACAGGCGACTGGCTTCGGGATAATCAGGAACGGGTATCGCATCACCAAAACATCATAGAGATCGGCCAGCGCGATCTGGAAAGAATATCCTTCCTCTCCACGCCCTCGAAAGTGCTGGCGATTTTCAAAAAGCCGGTTTTCCCGGCCATATCGAAACCCGAGGGCATCACGCTTTTGCTTGATAATATCCAGGATCCCGGAAACCTCGGCACCATGGTGCGCACGGCCGATTGGTTTGGGGCGAAGCAGGTGATCTGCAGTCTGGAAACAGCCGATGTCTTTAGTCCGAAGGTAGTACAGTCTACCATGGCCAGTCTTGCGCGCGTGCAGGTCCTTTACCGCGAGCTCGAAGAGCTGCTGCGTGGTAATCGCGAAGTGCCGGTATATGCGGCCCTGCTCGATGGCCAGGATCTGCGGGAGTTCCAGCGCGTGCCGCAAGCGTTTATTTTAATTGGAAATGAATCCAGGGGCATTCGCCCGGAACTGCAGGCCCTGGCTACTCATCGCATACGCATCCCCGGCAGCGGATCGGCCGAGTCGCTGAACGCAGCCGTGGCCGCAGGTATTCTCCTTTTCCTGATTCAGAAAACTTAGTCGAAACGCAGAGCCCTGACAGGCGACATTCTTTTGATCAGTGTAAAACTCGGCAGCAGCAGCACCACGAAACAGATGACAAAAGTACCTAGGTCGATCAGCAGGATCTGCCAGGTATTGATGCTAACCGCCGCAGTGGAAATAAAATAAGTCTCTTCAGGCAGCTTGATGAACCCGTAACGCTGCTGCAGATAACAAACCAGCAGTCCAAACAGATTGCCCAACAGGATACCGCCAAAAGTGATGATGGCGCCATGATACAAAAACACACGCTGAACCGTATTATCAGGAGCGCCCAATGATTTCAGCAAACCGATCATATGCGTTCTCTCAAGCACCAGAATAATAAGACAGGTGATCAGGTTCAGCACCGCCACCAGGATCATGATGATGATGACGATCAGGATAGTGGTATCCTGCAGGTTCAGCCAGTCGAAAATATTGCCATAAACCTGGCTGATCGCCAGACTGTTCCAGCCCGCCGGCAGTTCGTTGTAAATGCGGTTGCTGATAGAATCGGCCTGGCGGTAATCTTTGATGAACAATTCATAACCGCCGATCTCGTTAGACTGCCAGTTATTGAGACGACGGATGAGCCGGAGATCGACCACGGCATTGATGCGGTCGTAGTCCTCGATGCCGGTTTTGAAAAGCCCCGCTACCCGCAGGGGACGAACGCGGCGCGAACCATCGGGTTGAATAAAATAGGCAAACAGTTGATCTCCGGGTTTCAGGTTGAGCTCCGATGCGGTATAAGTGGACAGGTCGATTTCATTGCTATAAGCGCTGTCGGGAAAATGGATCCAACGGCCCGACTGGAGAAAGGGTTGCAGGTTGGAAAAATTGTAGTGCCGGTCAACGCCTTTCAACCGCAGGCCTTCGAAGCTCTCGGGTCCTTTGATGATCGCGTATTTAGTGGCAAAGGGCTGGGCGATCACCACATCGGGGTCGGCGCGCAGTGCCTGTAATACGCTGTCATTGGCTTTGATGGGCTGTTCTTCGGCGATATCCACCCGTTCCGGTTCATAGTGCTGAACCCGGATATGACCGGAGAAGCCATACATCTTTTGGGCAATGGCATGCTGAAATCCCCTGGTGAACGCGATGGTGAGGATCATGGCCATCACACTGATGGCCGTTGCCGCTACGGCAAGCCGGATAATGAACCTGGAAAAAGAATGCTGCCGGTTAAAGGCAATCCGGCCGGCAATAAAAGAAGAAATATTCAACGATCGCGTTTTACGGTTCAAAAATAGAGTTCCGCCGGTTGACGGAAAAGTTTAATTTGGATGACAGATGACGGATGACAGTTGACAGTCATCCGTCATCTGTCATCAATGAAATCCATTCTATTTATTCTCTTTGCAGCTACCTCCCTCTCCGCGCAAGCCCAACAGCCCGACGCAGTGTATATGCCCGGCATCAGGATGCCCCAACTATATGTCAAGGGGAATCAGTTGGCCTATCCCGTCATCAGCCTTAACGGAGCAGACCGGCTTGACCTCGACTTCGATGATATCGATCCCCACGTAAAGAATTATTTCTATACCTACCAGCTCTGCAATGCCGACTGGACGCCGGTCGATATCAGTACCTTCGATTATATCCGCGGGTTCGCTCAAAACCCTATCACTGACTATCGCTATTCTTCGATTGCACTTACCCGCTATACCCATTATCATGTGTCCCTCCCCGAACGGGGCGCCGTGCTTACCCGCGCGGGTAACTACCTGGTGAAAGTTTTCTTAGACAGCGATACCTCGAAACTGGCGTTTACCAGACGGTTATTGGTGGTCGACAATACGGTATCCATTGCCGCGGAATATCTGCAGCCCATGAACGCGCAGATCATGCAAACCTATCAGAAGATCCAGTTCACGGTCAACACCCGCTCCCTCAGCCTGACCAATCCTTTCCAGCAATTGAAAGTGGTGGTATTGCAGAATCATCGCTGGGACAATTCCCTTTATATTGACAAACCCTCTTTTTATTCGGGCACTACCTTTGAATACAACAGCGATGATGTGTCTGTTTTCCCGGGCGGAAAACAATGGCGCTGGGTCGACCTGCAAAGCTTTCGCTACCAGAGCGATCGGGTGGCGCATGTGGACTATCTGCCCAGGAGCTTCACCGTCTATGTGAAGCCTGATGGCGATCGATCGCCTCAACCCTATTACTATTATACGGATTATAACGGCGGCTATTTTATCCAGACCACCGAAAGCATCAACACCTATTATCAAACCGACTACGCCACGGTGAAATTCACTTTTGTTCCGCCCGACAATACACCGTTCAATGGGAAGGATCTTTATATTATCGGGGCGATGACCGGCTACCAGTACAACGACGAAACAAAAATGGTCTTCAATCCGCAAAAAGGAGTTTACGAAGGAAGCCTTTTCCTGAAAATGGGTTACTACAACTATGCCTATGTAACCCTCGATACCGGCGATCCGCAGGCAAAACCTTCTTTCGAATTCACTGAAGGCAATCATTTCGAAACGGAGAACAGTTATACTATCCTGGTGTATTACCGCGAATTAGGCGGGCGCGCTGATCAATTGGTTGGCCTGTATGATCTGCATACACTTACTAATTAGATGACAGATGATAGATGACAGATGACAGACTTCCGGTGAATCAGATTGTTAGAAACAGGTCAGCCTAATAATATAAAAATACTGTCATCCGTCATCTGTCATCTGTCATCTATTCAACTATTTACCCTATCTTTGCAATCGGCAAGTCTTATACGACCAGCTCCTGCTGAATCCCCCAGGGCCGGAAGGCAGCAAGGGTAGGTGGTCGTAGCGGTGCGATGTAAGTAACTTGCCTTTTTTTATTTTATCAAATCAGAAAATACGCTGTATGAAGTTTTTTATCGACACCGCCAACCTGGCTCAGATCAAGGAACTTAACGACCTGGGCATCCTGGACGGAGTAACGACCAACCCTTCGCTCATGGCTAAGGAAGGGATCCGCGGAGACGAGAATATCATCAAACATTATAAGACCATTTCCGACCTGGTGAAAGGAGATGTCAGCGCCGAAGTCATCTCCACCGATTTCGACGGTATCGTGGCGGAAGGAAAGAAGCTCGCTGCCATCAATCCGAATATCGTGGTCAAAGTGCCCATGATCAAGGAAGGTGTAAAAGCAATGAAATGGTTTACGGACAATAATATCCGCACCAACTGCACCCTGGTCTTTTCCGCAGCACAGGCCATCCTGGCTGCCAAGGCGGGCGCAGCTTACGTGTCTCCGTTTATTGGCCGCATTGACGACAGTAACTGGGAAGGTGTTCAGCTCATCGAGCAGATCGCCAATATCTACGCCATCCAGGGCTATGAAACGGAGATCCTGGCGGCCTCCATCCGCAGTTCCCTGCATATCGTGCAGTGCGCTGAAGCCGGAGCCGACGTGGTGACCTCGCCGCTGGAGCCAATCCTTGGCCTGCTCAAACACCCGCTTACGGATATCGGTCTGGCCAAGTTCTTAGCCGACGCCAGGGGAGGCAAATAAGAAAATTTTGGCAAATGCCCGCAGGGCAGCTATTTTTGCGCCTCAGTCATGAACCGGAATTTTTCCATACACCATCATCACATCTTGCCGAACCGGTAGGCTGCTGATGCTTTGTGTCAACATATCATGAAGGGGCTTATCGAAAGGTAAGCCCCTTTTTTTGTGTCATCGAAAAGAAAAAATATGTCATCCACCAGATTGAAGATCGCTGTTCA
This sequence comes from Puia sp., assembly GCA_035548895.1. GTDB lineage: Bacteria > Bacteroidota > Bacteroidia > Chitinophagales > Chitinophagaceae > Puia. The sequence continues at coordinate 5,746 of DASZRP010000052.1, forward strand.
GAAATCGGGACGCCTTTACGACGACTCGATGAAATTGCTCAAAGACTGCGGCATTGATTTCAAGAACGGGATCAATAAACTGAAAACAGAAGCCGATAATTTCCCGATGGAAGTCTTTTTCCTGCGCGACGATGATATTCCCCAGTACGTGGAAGATGCTGTGGCCGATATCGGGATCGTCGGAGAAAATGTGATCTATGAAAAGAATCGAAAAGTGCAGATCACCGAAAAGCTTGGGTTTGGGAAATGTCGTTTATCGGTCGCCGTTGGGCGCAATGAACAGTATGACGATTGCCGGTTCCTCAGTAACAAAAAGATCGCTACCACTTACCCGGTGCTCGTGTCTAAATTCCTGCAGGAAAAAAAGATTCAGGCAGAGATCCATGAGATCAGCGGATCGGTGGAGATCGCGCCGGGCATCGGTCTTGCCGGCGCCATTGTCGACCTGGTAAGCAGCGGTTCCACCCTGTTCATGAATGGGTTGAAGGAAGTGGAGACCATTCTCTATTCCGAAGCCGCCCTGATCCGCAATCCGGACCTGGCTAACGACAAACAGCAGATCCTCGAAAAACTGCTCTTCCGTATCCGCGCCGTCCGCAAGGCCCGTCATACCAAATACATTTTGCTGAACGCGCCCAACGATAAGCTAAAACAGATCATTTCCCTGCTGCCGGGCATGAAAAGTCCGACGGTACTGCCCCTTGCCGAACCGGGCTGGAGCAGTGTGCACAGCGTATTGAATGAAAATGAGTTCTGGGACATCATCGAAAAACTCAAAGAAGCCGGCGCCCAGGGCATCCTGGTCGTGCCGATCGAAAAAATGATTTTATAACCATGCAGATCATTGAAAACCCACCGAAGTCCGGGTGGACCCAATTGCTGGCCCGGCCCCAACAGGAAACTGGCGCTCTTGAAGCGGCAGTCAGGTCCATTATGCAGGAAGTGAAGCGTGGCGGCGATCAGGCAGTGGATAAATACAGTCTTTCCTTCGATGGTGTGAGCCTGAAGGAAAGACTTGTATCTGAAGCGGAGATCGCAGAAGCGGAATCTTTAGTTTCGGATAAGCTGAAAACAGCGATCCGCCAGGCGGCGCGGAATATCGAGGCTTTTCACCGCAGGCAGCTTGTGCAGGAAGAGGCGGTCGAGACCATGCCGGGCATCCGCTGCTGGCGAAAAGCCATGCCTATTGAGAAAGTAGGGCTTTATATTCCCGGTGGCACGGCGCCCCTGTTTTCCACCGTGCTCATGCTGGCTATTCCGGCCTCCATCGCCGGTTGCCCCGAAATCCTGCTCTGTTCTCCACCCGACAAAACGGGTAAACTACATCCCGCAATTTTATTTGCGGCCTCTCTAACGGGCGTAAAGAAAATATACAAAGCCGGCGGCGTGCAGGCCATTGCGGCCATGGCCTATGGCACGGAATCCATGCCCAGGGTGGATAAGATCTTCGGCCCGGGCAATCAATACGTCACCTGCGCCAAGCAACTTTTGCAGCAGGAAGGCATTGCCATCGATATGCCGGCCGGCCCCAGCGAGCTTGCCGTATATGCCGATGAAAGCGCCAATCCCGCTTTCGTCGCCGCCGATCTCTTATCGCAATGCGAACATGGCGCCGACAGCCAGGTGATCCTGATCTGCCTCCAAAAGAGCATTGCGCTGAATGTGGCAAAGGAAATTGAGAAACAAACGGAACTGCTGCCGCGCAGGGATATTATCCGGAAATCTCTTCAGCACAGTAAAGCGATCGTAGTGAACGATGCAGAAACAGCCATGGACCTGATCAACGCCTATGCGCCGGAGCACCTGATCCTTTCCTGCAGCAACGCAACGGCGCTCGCAGAGCATGTACAGCAGGCAGGTTCCGTATTCATCGGGCATTATGCTCCGGAAACAGCCGGCGACTATGCCAGCGGCACCAATCACACGCTGCCGACCAATGGTTATGCGAGAGCATACAGCGGGGTCAGCGTAGACAGCTTCATCCGCAAGATCAGCTTTCAGCAACTCTCGGAAAAAGGCTTGCAGGGTATCAGCGATACCCTCATCGAGATGGCTCATGCCGAAGGGTTGCAGGCCCATGCCGCTGCGGTGGAAATCAGAATTAAATCATTGAATGCCTAAACCATGTTCGACATCAACCAACTGGTACGCGAGAACGTAAAAAAACTGGTGCCCTATTCATCCGCCCGCGATGAGTTCAGCGGCGCGGCAAAGGTCTTTTTAGACGCCAACGAGAACAGCCTCGGTTCACCCATTCCAGAACAATACAACCGCTACCCCGATCCGCACCAGGTGAAGATCAAGGAAATGATCAGCAGTATCAAAGGCGTACCGGCAAAAAATATTTTCCTGGGCAACGGAAGCGACGAATGCATCGACCTGCTCTACCGCGCTTTCTGCAATCCAGGTAAAGACAACGTGATCATCACACCCCCCACTTACGGCATGTATGAGGTGAGCGCTCATGTGAACGACATTGAAGTGCGGAGAGCCTCGCTCACCCGGGACTTTCAGCTCGACCTGGAAAAAATCGAGGAGCTCGTCGATGGAAATACGCGGATCATTTGGCTCTGTTCTCCCAATAATCCCACGGGAAACGCCATTCATCACGAAAGTATCGAAATGATCCTGAACAATGTGGATGCGCTGGTGGTCATTGATGAAGCCTATATTAATTTTTCAAGGCATCAGAGCTTTATCCGCGAGCTCACCGAATACCCAAACCTTGTTGTACTGCAAACACTAAGCAAGGCCTGGGGGTTAGCCGGTTTGCGCGTCGGAATGGCTTTTGCAGGTGAACCGGTGATTGAAATACTGAACCGGATAAAGCCGCCCTATAATATCAGCCAGCCCACCCAGGAACTGGCGATTCGGGCCCTGCGGGAAACGGAGAAGGTGAATGAAGAGATCCGGCAGATCGTCAAGATGCGTGAGGCCCTTGCCTTAGCGCTGAGTCACCTGCCTGGCGTTCAGCGGGTTTATCCCAGCGACGCCAACTTCCTGCTAATAAAAATGGATCGGGCCAGGGAGGTTTACGAAGCGCTGCTGACGGCGGGAATCGTGGTGCGCGACCGGAGCCGGGTGGCGCTTTGTGAGGATTGTCTCCGCATCACCGTGGGAACGGTCGAAGAAAATGAGGCCCTGCTGGCTTTTCTGAATAAGCGGGGATAGCCTGAAATAGTTAATTTTACTATTCACGAATAAAAGCAGGTCATTATGAAACAAATCGCAAACAAATTCCTGTTCTTAGGCTTGTTGCTTGCAGGAGCCTGTCAGAGCGCCAGCTCGGGCAGCAGCAAATCCGATAGCACCAAGACATCAGCCGCAGTAGACAGTACCACGGTTTCCGTAAAGCCGGATGTTCCTACAGCCGATGTCACCCTGACCCTACCGGCCGGTTTTAGCTCCACGATATTTGCCGGCGGCCTGGGCAAGGCGCGGCATATCGCTGTAACGACTAACGGGAATGTGTACGTAAAATTAAACAGCAAGCGCAATGGAAAGTCCATTGTGATGCTGAAAGACACCGACGGCGACGGCGTAGCCGATGAAGAAACCGATTTCGGAACTTTTAAGGGGACGGGGATCGCCGTGAAGAACGGCTATCTCTACGCGACTTCCGACGAGGAAGTCTATCGCTTTAAGCTCAATCCCGATGGTACGGTCAGCAATCCCGCATCGCCGGAGAAGATTGTCACCGGGCTGATCGCACGCAACGAGCATGAAGCCAAACCCATTGCCCTCGACGATGCCGGAAATCTCTACGTCACCATCGGTGCTTTTTCCAACAGTTGCCAGATCAAGGATCGTGAAGCGGGTTCCCTTGGCATGAATCCTTGTCCCGTACTGGACTCTGCCGGTGGTGTATGGGAATTCAAAGCCGACAAGGCGGATCAGACATATAAGGACGGCAGCCGTTATGCTACCGGTATTCGCAACGCGATGGGGATTGACTGGAACGGGGCGACGAACACACTTTTTGTGACCCAGCATGGCCGGGACCAGCTTCATTATATTTTCCCGAAGCTTTACACTGACCAGCAGAATGCCGAACTCCCTGCGGAATGTCTGTATGAACTGCATCAGGGCTCGGATGCCGGATGGCCCTATATCTACTACGATCAGTTCCAGAAGAAGAAGATCCTGGCTCCTGAATATGGCGGCGACGGTAAGAAGACCGGCGCGGAAAAAGCCATTGATCCGATTGTCGCTTTCCCGGGTCACCTGGCGCCCAACGACCTGCTATTTTATACTGGCGATCAGTTCCCGGCCAGGTACAAGAACGGCGCCTTCATCGCTTTTCACGGATCCTGGAACCGCGCGCCAGAGCCGCAGGCCGGGTTCTTCGTCGTCTTCGTTCCGTTCGCCAACGGCAAGCCATCGGGCAAATGGGAGATCTTTGCCAATGGCTTCGGTGGTACGGCGGATCAGGTGGCCAAGGGAAACGCGGTGCATCGCCCCTGCGGCCTGGCACAGGGCCCAGACGGTTCTCTCTATATTACCGACGATTCCAAAGGAACAGTCTGGAAAATAACCTATAAAAAATAATGAACCGGAAACAACTGCTTCTACTGCTCACTGCTTTCTTCCTGTTGCCGCTGGTCCTCCTGGCTCAGGAAAATCATTGCACGCTGCAGAAATCGCCAAAGCGAATGGCCATTGAAGCAGGCCAGCAGATTTATGCCGGACAATGCCAGCACTGTCATCAGGCAGACGGCAGCGGTTCATCCGTTGTTAATTTATCGCTGATCGAATCGGCCAAAGTAGAAGGAGATAAAGGGGCGTTGATCGACCTGCTGGTTACCGGCAAAAGCAGCAGTTCTTCCGATCCGCATGCCTTCGACGGTGCAGCGCTTACCGACGAGCAGATCGCTGCTGTGCTCACCTATATCCGCAACAGCTTCGGCAACAGCGCGTCGATGGTGAAAAAGGATGAGGTAAAGAAAAGACGTAGTTAATAAATGTGAAGATGTGGAGATGTGGAAATATGATGATTTCCTTCATCTCCACATTTTCACATCTCCACATTTCCACATTAATAAACGCTCTCTTGAAAAAAGTTCTCTTCATAGATCGCGACGGTACCCTGATCAAAGAAGTTCCGCCCACTTACCAGGTAGATGATTTTCGCAAGCTGGAGTTCTATCCAGGCATGTTTGAATACATGGGCCGCATCGCCCGCGAGCTCGACTATGAGCTCGTGATGGTCACCAACCAGGACGGGTTGGGTACGGTTAATTTTCCCGAAGAAAATTTCTGGCCGGTACATGAGCTTGTCATGAAAAGCCTGGAAGGAGAGGGCATCCATTTCCGAAAAGTGCATATCGACAGATCTTATCCGGCCGACCTTTCGCCGAACCGCAAACCCGGTACCGGTATGCTCACCGCTTATCTTGATAATCCGTCCTACGATATCGCAGGCTCCTATGTGATCGGCGACCGGATCACCGATGTACAGTTAGCGAAGAACCTCGGCTGCGGCGCCATCTGGCTGAAGAACGATGCGAACCTCGGCGGCCGCGAGATCAGGGATTCGCTCACGGAACTGGAAGCCTCAATTGCTCTGGAGACGACACATTGGGAAGAGATCTACCGTTTTCTCAAATCGGGACTTCGGGAAGTGGTCCATGAACGCAATACTAACGAAACGAAGATCCATGTCGAGCTTAATATGGACGGTCATGGACAGGCCGCCATTCATACCGGTCTCGGCTTCTTCGATCACATGATCGAACAGATCGCGCGGCATGGAAAGATAGATCTGAGGATCCGTGTAAAAGGCGACCTGCATATCGATGAGCATCATACTATCGAAGATACCGGCCTGGCGCTTGGCGAAGCTTTCGCGCGGGCCCTGTCCGACAAGCGTGGTATGGAACGATATGGATTTGCACTGCCGATGGACGATGCCGATGCTAAAGTGCTGATCGATTTCGGCGGCCGCAACTGGATCATCTGGAATGTGTCTTTCCAGCGCGAGAAAGTGGGAGATATGCCCACGGAAATGTTCTTTCATTTCTTCAAATCCTTTTCCGATGCGGCGAAATGCAACCTGAACATCGAATGCCATGGCGAGAACGAGCATCATAAGATCGAAGCGATCTTCAAGGCCTTTGCCCGCGCTATCCGCATGGCGGTGAAGCGGGACCCGTTGAGCAATTATCTGCCTACTACGAAAGGAGCTTTATAAAGATGACAGATGATAGATGACAGTCCTTATACTGTCATCTATCATCTGTCATCTATTATTTGGTGGTTTGAAAATTCCAATGCATATTTGCCCCGTGAAGAATAATTCGATCAATAACGCATGGTGGTGGCATACGAACTCCGAACGGGGCGCGTAATGCGATTGCTATGTAGTCAACATACCAGGCCCCGGTTCATCCGGGGCTTTTTTATTCCGGGTGACCCATGGTGGATCCTGAGCATTGAAAAACAGCAGCTATTCAGATGAAAAAGATTCAGTTAAAGACCGGATACAAGAAAATCCTTTCCGACATCTACACGCCGGTGGGCATCTATCTCCGCTTGCGCGACCGTTTCCGCGATACGGTATTGCTGGAAAGCACCGACTATCACGCTGCAGAGAACAGCTATTCCTTTATTTGCATCAACGCCATCGGAGGCATCGAGATCAGCGACAACCGGCGCATGGAATTGAAATATCCGGGACAGCCCACGGAGAAGATAGAACTCAGCGGCACGGATGTTCCCGACCTGCTCTGGAATTATATGCAACAGTTCGACGTGGAAACAGCAACGGAGAAGCCGGTGAAAACGGCGCAGAGTCTTTTTGGTTATACGAGCTTCGATGCCGTTCGGTTCTTCGATCGCATCCAATTTCCGGAAACCGGCGAAGTGCCCGTCATTCCGCTCATGCGCTACCGTCTCTATCAATACGTGATCGCCATCAATCATTTTAAAGACGAGCTCTTCATCTGCGAGAACCAGATCCCCGGCCTCGAAAGCGAACTGGCCGTGGTGGAATCGAGGATACGCTCGAAAGACGTGCCGGTATATCCCTTTCGCGTAGCCGGTACGGAACAGAGCAACCTGACCGATGAAGGTTATATGCAGATGGTGGAACAGGGAATCAAGAGCTGTCTTCGCGGGGATGTCTTTCAGATCGTGCTGAGCCGGCGTTATCAGCTGCCCTTCGCTGGCGACGAGTTCAATGTATACCGCGCCCTGCGCAACGTGAATCCCAGTCCTTATCTTTTTTATTTCGATTACGGAGATTACCGCATCCTGGGCTCATCGCCCGAATCGCAGGTGCTGATTAAAGACGGGAAGGCGGTGATGCATCCCATTGCCGGCACCTGCAAAAGGACGGGCAACGACGAGGTGGACCGCGAAATGGCCGACGTCCTGCTGCACGATGCCAAGGAGAATGCCGAACACGTGATGCTCGTCGACCTGGCCCGGAACGACCTGAGCCGCACCTGTACCGAAGTTTCGGTTACCCATTTCCGGGAGGTTCAGTATTATTCTCATGTCATTCACCTGGTCAGCGAGGTAAAAGGCAAAACCGAAAAAGATGGCAACCCTTTCCGGCTGCTGGCCAATACTTTCCCGGCGGGCACCCTCAGCGGCGCACCCAAGATCCGGGCCATGGAATTGATCGCAGCCTATGAACCGACGGCCAGGAGCTATTATGGAGGCTGTATTGGTTTCATTGGGTTTAACGGCGACTGTACCCAGGCGATCATGATCCGCAGCTTCCTGAGCCGGCAGCATACGCTGACCTATCAGGCGGGAGCAGGCGTGGTCGCTGCCAGCAAGCCGCGCAACGAACTCGAAGAAGTGAACAATAAACTGGGCGCCCTGAAACGGGCCATCGAACTGGCAGGAAATATTTAAGCCAACATTATGAAGATACTGGTATTCGACAATTACGATTCATTTACCTATAACCTGGTCCACCTGGTCGAAAAGATCACCGGCTATTCTGTCGACGTGCACCGTAATGACCAGATCGCGCTCGATGCGGTTGACGCTTACGATAAGATCATTCTTTCTCCGGGTCCCGGTCTGCCAGAAGAAGCTGGCCTGCTCCTGCCGCTGATCAAACGGTATGCGCCAACCAAATCTATCCTGGGCGTTTGCCTCGGCCACCAGGCCATCGCGGAGGTCTTCGGAGGCCGGCTCATCAATTTGTCTTCCGTGTATCATGGAGTATCCCTGCCCGTCAATTTCCGAACTGACCGTGAACCGTCCACCGTCAACCTGTTCAAGGGTTTGTCCAATCCCTTTATGGCCGGACGCTATCATAGCTGGGTGGTCGACCCCGCCGGATTCCCTGAAACGCTGGAGGTCACCGCAACGGATTCCGAGGGACATATCATGGCGCTCCGTCATAAGCAATACGATGTGCTCGGCGTGCAGTTCCACCCGGAAAGTGTGCTCACGCCGGAAGGCGCGAGGTTGATGGAGAATTGGATCGGAGGAACAATTTGAAAATTTGGGAATTTGATAATTTGAAAATATGAAGATGCTTTGCCCGCCGAAGCCTTGCCGCCGTCGCTAAAGCTTTGGCGGCCGAAGGCGAAGGCGGGTGGAAATGAATAAACCGATATGAAAAAGATACTGCAGTTTGTATTTGAACACAAAACGCTGAGCCGGGAGCAGGCCCGGGAAGTGCTGGTGAATATCTCCCGCGGCATGTATAACGAGTCGGAGATCACTGCCTTTGTAACGGTCTTCCTCATGCGCAGCATTACCATTGAAGAACTGCAGGGATTTCGGGACGCCCTGCTGGAACTGGCGGTGAAAACAGACCTGGATGGTTACGAAGCCATCGATATTGTCGGGACCGGCGGAGACGGCAAGAATACCTTTAATATTTCCACGCTATCCTGTTTTATCGTAGCCGGCGCAGGACAGAAAGTAACCAAGCACGGCAACTATGGAGCCACCAGCATCAGCGGCGCCTCCAACGTGATGGAGCAATTAGGTTACAAGCTCAGCAGCGACAGCGGCAAGTTGAAAAAAGAAATCGAGGAAACGAATATCTGCTTTCTCCATGCCCCGCTTTTTCATCCGGCACTGAAAGCCGTGGGCGGTATAAGAAAGAACCTGGGCATCCGCACGTTCTTCAACATGCTCGGCCCGATGGTCAACCCCGCTACCCCCAGATTCCAGCTCGTTGGCGTGTATAATCTCGAAATGGCGAGGATATACACCTACCTCCTGCAATCCACCGGTTCTTCCTTCGCGATCATCCATAGCCTTGACGGTTA
>DASZRP010000053.1:0-12791 GCA_035548895.1 Puia sp.
GCGGATCATGGCGCGTGCGTAGGGCCCGTAGGAAGCGCGACAGAGCGGCACCTGGTTCATGATGGCGGCGCCGTCTACCAGCCAGCCAATGGCGCCAATATCGGCCCAGGTAAGCGTGGGATAATTGAAAATGGAGGAATACTTCGCTTTGCCGGCATGAAGCTGGTCGATCGTCTCCTCGCGGGTAATGCCTAAAGTTTCGGTCGCCGAATACAGGTAGAGGCCATGACCTGCCTCGTCCTGCACCTTAGCGATTAGGGTGGCCTTCCTGCGCAGCGAAGGCGCCCGGGTGATACAGTTGCCTTCCGGCAGCATGCCCACGATCTCGCTGTGCGCGTGCTGCGACATCTGGCGGATCAGCAGCTTGCGGTAATCGTCCGGCATCCAGTCCTTCGGCTCGATGCGCACCTCTTCCGCAATCTTTGCTTCGAATATTTCTTCCTGAGAACCCATGATTTCAAAGTTAATCGATTTACCGGAATTATGCTAACGGGCGTTAGTATGGGGAAACACAAAAAAAAGAACTTTAATCGCCAATCTTGTTAGAGATCCATGACTTTGACGGCCGGCACTGGCTTCCCGATGAAGCGATAAGGGGTCGTAAGAAAGAAGAAATGATCATCAGCAAGCGCATATCTTTTGAATTGATATATTCGAGCTTCGTTCAACAGCCAGGCAAAATCACCAAAGGTACTCTGGTTCCCCAGCTCAATCGACAACACGGTCGAAGTGTCTCCCGTGAAGGCCAGCCGCTCCAACTCCCGCGTAATAAAATTTCTCTTTGCTTCCAGCAGAAATTTGTTTTGATGAATATTATCATCATTTAGAGAAACAGCAACTAAATGCTTTTTTTTAATTTCCTGGTAAATAGAATACTTTGAAAGCTTGAAATAGTGTTTAGATGGCATTCGGTCAGAGGGTAGAAACATAGACAGGCATGTTTGATGGGGCAGGACCGGTGGCTTAAATAGCAAAGCAAGAATTGGAATTCCAATCAAACTGATAAGGCCGGGAACATAAAACAGCCTTCTTCTTGCCATATAGATGGGATGAAAAGGTGTTCAGATTCCATAAAGGACTGGCAAAAAATAGGTAAATTCAATAATGAGCAATCCAATTAAACGATCAGTTTTTATCTCGACCTGCGTTGTGCTTTTCAGTTGCAGCAGCCCGCGCACAATAATGCACTCCTGGGTAGGGCATACGGAAAATGACCTTTATCAGCGATGGGGAAAGCCTGAAAAAACAATCGATAACGGGCACGATGGGAGAATTGCCGTTTATGCGCCAAATGCTAATGACGCCGTCAGGAAAAATGCCTATTGCGACTGTAAACTCAAATCCAGTTGTATTCCGCCAAAGACTAAAGAATATAAAATGGCGAAACTCTTCTATATTAATTCATCAGGAGATATTTACGCGTACAAAATAGAAAGCCGGGAGAAGGCGTCGGCTGTTATTTCGAATTAGGTTATGGAATTCAATCCAAACAACAATATTGTTAGGCTCTGCCTTCAGGGAATGGATCTGGAGGAAAAGGGCAGGCCCGAAGATGCAAGCAGCCTGTTTCTTCAGGCCTGGAACGAAGCGACCAACGACTTTGAAAAATTTATTGCTGCTTATTATGTGTCCCGGCATCAAAAAAATGTTGCCGACAAATTACAATGGCTTGAAACGGCTTTGCAGCTTGCATTAAAGGTGAATAACGAATCGGTCAAAGCCGCCTTAGCTCCTCTATATGGAAACATTGCCAAATGCTATGAGGAGCTGAACGACCCGGACAATGCAAAGAAAAACTATGAATTGGCAAACTCATTTTCAGCGAAACCGTCCGACACCGGTCCTTTTTATCATGGTACGAAAGCTGATCTGCAGGTTGGTGATTTGCTGACAGCAGGATACAATTCCAATTACAAGTCAGAGCTCACCATGAATCACATTTATTTCACGGCGCTGATTAACGGGGCCGGACTGGCTGCAGCATTGGCTAAAGGAGATGGACCTCAGCGTGTTTATATCGTTGAACCGACAGGGGATTTTGAAAATGACCCGAACGTAACAAACAAAAAATTCCCGGGCAATCCGACACGTTCATATCGCACACAAGCCCCGTTGAAAATAACAGGCGAAATACAGGATTGGAAGAAACTAACACCCGAAGAACTCCAAAAATGGCATGAGAAGCTGGCGAAGAACAAAGGAGAGATTATCAATTGATTCCTGAAATGACGGCAATTTGTTTGGCAGTTTGTCGTTGTTGCTCATATTGCTTTTGTCTTGTTTGAGAATTGTATGGTAAAACGCTTGATGACTTATATTTAAGTATTGGCTGTAATAAGATGACGTTTCTAAAATTCATAGTTGCTTCGATTGTTTTAACTGCCTGTACCGGCAGACAAAACAAGACAAATGACATTCATAAAATAGTTTCTACCGACACAGTAATCAAACACGACACCGTATTTGACTGCAATAACTATGATTGGCAGCAGAGTTTCGGTTTGACGCATGACCCGGAAGTTGACAGCGTTTGGGGCAAGCCTGTGAAATTTTATATTGACAATCCCAAATGTTCACCAATAGCTAAGGACTTTTATTCGGGACAGTTCCGACCTACAGACAACTATACAACGACAGCGTTATTAGAGCTTGTAACAACTAAAGACAATGCTTTACGACCCTTTTATCGTTGGTGCTTAAACAAAACAATTCAAATTCAAGACGGGGCTTTAGGCGAAATGACGGGCGTTCCCGCAAGACAATATGCGGAAAAATTTCCCAGAGAGTTTTTTGAATATATGGACTATGACGCAACAGGGGAGAAATATCTGGATTGGGTGAATTCAATTTCATATAGTGGTTTTTATGACAAAGACGACTATAAAAAACCACTAGACATTCGCCAACGATTGATACAATCAATGAAAGAAAATTGCGATAATTGCGGCGAGCAGTTAAGGAAACGTATTGACAAATTTGCAAAAGACTGTTTTGAGTAAGACAAATCATTACAGTTAATAACAGATTGGCGGTAACAATTGAATAGGCCATCAGCAATAATAAAATCCGGCTTCAGGTATGGGCTGACAGAATTCTATTTTTCCACTATCGGTGCGACGTAAATGATAGTTACTTCCGGAAAGCTCGTGATAGAGCCAATGATTTAAAATAAGGTAGGGGAGAACTGGCATGCAAGGCGTGCTGCCTTAAGCTAAACTCCGTAAAATACCACTAAACGGGTATAATAAATTTAGGATTGTATTTTACCTTTATAATCTCAACCTAAAACACAGTTTTTGCGTTATAAGGCGGAACAAGTTTATAAAATGCTGGGAACAACTTTTATTAATAAGCCAATGGGCGGGGAAGAAACCCTGAAAGTGAACCACCGCCGAAAAGAAATCAGGCTGAAAGCAAGGCTTCTACGCTTTCGTGACAAAGATACCCGGCAAATTATTCTTTACATTCCTTCTCTGGACATCACAGGTTATGGGGCTGATGAAAATAAAGCCGCCAAAATGCTTGACTATTCCATTCAGGAATATTTCGGATTTCTTACCTCATTATCGCAAAAGGAATTGGGGAATGAACTTACCCGTAAAGGATGGAAACATACTCCTTATGCGAATAAAGAATACTCCAAGGCCTTTGTTTCTTCCGATGGCGAACTTCGCAATTTCAATGCGGCTGCAGATGAAGTTGAGCAATTAACAGTAGAAATATAATTTGTTCCATGGGCAAATATCGCCCCCTTCCCACAAAATGCTGGGAGGGTTTCCTGTTTCACTATGGGTTTAATTATTCGCGCACCAGCGGTTCCCATGACATCTGGACCAAAAAAGGGAAGAGATCAATTCCGGTTTGGGGAGATGAAAAAGAAGTGCCTGCTATGCATATGAAGACTGGCTGTGCAACGATCGGCTGCTCGATGGAGGACTTGTATGCCTGGGCTGCGAAAAATTGCTGATTGCATGGTATCGCTTCGAGGGGCTTGCAGAGTTAGGGTGTTTTAGCGGTAAGATCTGCGTGTAAATACCCTTACTCTATGGGAAGAGGATTTCTACCTTGCATGTTATTCAAAGATTTTTATGCAGGGGGAAAACCCAATATTATACTGGCTTTACTTAAGAAGGGCCTTCCTTTGGGTAGTTGGCAACACCATTTTTGGACTGGCTCCGCTGATATTTATGGCATTTGTTTTCATGACGAGTGAGGGGAAAGTCGGATCCGATGAAATGACCCATTTAATTCATGACGGCGTGGTCTTATTTGTTTGCTGCGCTGTTATGGGTGCTGTTTTGGTAGAATTTGCATTAGCTGGGTTTGTTATGAAGGGATCCGCCATCATTGCTATTTATGCAGTTCCTTTTTTTATACTTGCCCTGATCTCGATTGATTATTTGTTTATTCATCTCAGAATAATTGATGGTACCTGCTTTGATCTCAGTTCAAAAACCAGTAAATTCGTAATGATTTTTTCATCAGGATACGCTACGTTTACTAAAGCCGATTTGTATATAAAGGAGGATATGCGACATGACTCTATATAATATCATAGTAGGCTTCTCTTGCACATTCGCAGTAATATTCTATGCCGTCGGAATTTACAAGGAATCAAAAAAGAGCATGCGCGACTTAAATGACAGGTATCTGCGGAGAGCCCGCGAAAGAGCACATGATTTAAAAATAGAGCAGCAACAACCCCAGCCCGATCAAGCTCATTGATTTTGCATAAAAATGCTGCTCCTGTTAATCATACTTTCGGTATTCGCCTTCGTCACGCTGGGCCTGGGAATAATGGTAACCACTGCTGATTTTAAAAAGAGGCACGAATCAGAGCGTTTGAAAAAGAATCATTAGTAACCACTTTTGCGCTCGGTAATATACTGGCAGCTCCCTGCAATAGATGATTGAAGATTGTCCCACCCCTGTTCCAACCTTCCTGCCAAAGCAGGCGTTGCGCAATGACCGCCGAAGCCTGGCACCGGAATCGGGTAATCTCGGCATCAGATCGTCGATATATAGAAGAGATGTAGGGCCGATATAAACGTAGGATGACGCAGGATAACGCAGGATATCGGAGGTTTTCAGTAAATTGGATGAAAGGAAATTAATCCCAAATGGCCAGGATCGAGAACAATCCGCTGCTCCAGGGTACACGCGGCGCCGTGGGCGATGCGGTGTACAAAAAAGGAAATGGCAAAACCCTTGTCGGCAAACGCCCGGATATGAGCCGCGTTCAGTCCACTAAAGAACAGACCAAAAACAGGCATTTATTCAAAGACGCCGTGGCTTATGCGTCCGCTATTTTAAAAGATCCACAAAAACGAGGCCAATACGAGCAGCGTATCCGGAAGGCTAAAGGCAGATTGGGAGAACAGGTGTACCCATTGGCTATCAGTGAGTTTTTGCGTGAGCATAGCAAGAAAATGCCAAAGAAGGAGGTTGACAGATTGCTGGGCCAATACCTCCGGTCCTTCCCGCTCAGTGAACGCCAGGTCAAAGGACTGAGACATCTCATCACTTATGGCCAGCTTACGAACGCGAATTACCGTAAACTCACCGAAGTATCCAAGCCCACGGCCACCCGCGACCTGCAGGACCTGGTGAACCGGGGTGTGATCGAAGCTCCGGCTGCCAAAGGGGCGGGAGCAAAATACGGACTGAAGATCATAAAGGACGAAGCCAGGACTTAACCTTAGCCGTAGAGAAAACGGCTCTTTCCGCGCTATAATAGGCCCAGGAGAACCCGAGAATGGGCTCATAACCCCCGAATAATGGGCTCACAGAACCAAATAATTGGCTCATGGTGCTCAAAAATGGGCTCATGCTATCTGATAATAGGCGTAGGAGGCAAAAAAGGTCCGTCAACCGCTAACCGTCAACAAAACTTGGCGCCCAGGTCCCCGAAAGAGAAAAGCTTTATCGTTCATCGAAATCGATCACCAGCCTCGGCGAGGCGGGGTGCGACTGGCAGGTGAGAATAAATCCTTCTTCGATCTCCTCGTCTACCAGGGCATAGTTCTGGTCCATTGTCACTTTTCCTTCCAGCAGTTTGGCGCGACAGGTAGCGCATACTCCCGCCTTGCAGGCATAAGGCGGATCAGCGCCTTCGCGGATTGCCGTGTCCAAAATAGAAAGGCCCAGGTAGGGCATTTGAAATTCGTAAGTCACTCCGTCCAGCCTGATGGTGACAGCGCTCATCTGCTGATCCGGAGCGTCGGTTGCAGCGGCATCATCCAAAGGCCTTATTGATTTCTCGCCCGGATCGGAGAACAATTCATAATGGATGTGGTGCGCATCGATTCGCTGCGACAGCAGCCAGTCACGCGTTGTAAAGATCATTTGATAAGGACCGCAGAGCAGGAAGATGGAATCGGCAGTCAGCGGGATCAGGTGTTTGAAGATCTGCTCAAGCTTTTCTGCATCTATACGCCCTTCATTAATGGGCGCATCTGTTTTCTCGCGGCTGAACACATGGATCAACTGGAAGCGCCCGGGATATATGTTCTTCAAATTCTCCAATTCCTCGCGGAAGATCACCGAGCTGCGGTTGCGGTTGCCGTAGATCAGCGCCACGGAGCTCTTCGGTTCATCCTTCAATATGCTCTTGATGAGCGAGATCACCGGCGTGATGCCGCTGCCCGCGGCCAGGGCGACATATTGTTTTTGATTGCGGGAGTCCAGGTTCAGCAGAAAGTTTCCGGTGGGCGCCATCACTTCCAATGACTGCGCCGCTTTAAGCGACTCCACGGCATAGGTGGAGAACCGCCCGCCGGGCGCTTTCTTGATCGCGATGCGCAGCTCGTTTTCGTGGGGACTGCTGCAGATAGAATAGGAGCGGCGCAGTTCCTCACCCAGCATGTGCACACGCAGGGTAACGTTCTGTCCCGCACGAAACCGGAATTCCTCCTCCAGCGCTTCCGGGATATCAAAGACCACGGAAACGCATTCGGGTGTTTCGCGGCGAACAGATTTAATGAACAGCGATCGGAAATGTTTTGCCAAGACTTATTTTTTTAATCCCTCGATCAGGTACTTGACCATATTGTTTTCCAGCGCCTCGGCGCTGATGGATTTCCTGGAACGGTGCCATGACTCGATACCACTGATCGCGGAGAGAATGGTGAGTACGGCCACATAGGGATCGATCGCCTCCATCTCCTCTTTTTCTATACCCCGGGCAATGAGCTCGGACAGGCTTCGCCGGTAGCTTCTCCGCTGATTCAGGAAATTGGAAAGATAGGGCTCCGGCAGGTGCCGCCACTCGTGATCGGAGATGTATACAAATTCATAATCGTCCATCATCATGCGGATATGAAACCGGATGATCCGTTCCAGCTTCTTGAGCGCCGTGCCCGGCCCGTTCTGTACCGCCTCGAGATGAGAAATGAAATCGTTTGCCACTTTGAAGCAGATGGCCTGCAATATCTCCGATTTGGATTGAATATGGTTATAAAGGCTGGCTGCTTCCACACCCACATGCTCGGCCAGGTCGCGCATGGAAGCAGCGCCAAACCCTTTCTCGCGAAAGAGACGGGCCGCTTTTTCGATGATCACGTCTTTCTTACTGCTGTTTTTTCTGCTTCGGATCTTTGCCATAATGATGGACAAAGATAAAACTAACGGTTGTTAGTGAGATATGGTACGCCATTTCCGGGTAGCCTTTTTGAAATCCTCGTGCGTCAGGGTATCCTGCTGCGCGTCTTCTTCAGCCAGTTTTCTAAGTTCGGAAAGTTGCTTTTCGCTTAATGCGTCGGTAATATCTACGTCTTTGACCTTTCCGTAAAAGACAAAATCCTCCTTCAGCAGCGAGAGCAGTTCCTCGTCGTTGGTGCTTTGGATATAAGCAATCAACTCTTTTTTCAGTTTATTGAGTGGCATTTGATGGATTTTGTTCGAATTTACAAATAACAAAAGGAGGATGGAAGGGTATTTTAACGGTGTTTAATCCCGGAGGACTACAGAATAGACCGGTTATTATTACCTATGAATAAAATGCTTAGGTTTGCACCGTTTTTTAGCTAAAACACTTCATTCATTTATAATTTATTATGTCCCTGATTTGTGTTGGCAGCATGGCCTACGACGCCATCGAAACGCCCTTCGGCAAGAGAGACCGCATCGTTGGCGGCTCGGCCGTCTACGTTGCTTATGCCGCTTCGAATTTTATCAAGCCCATCAACCTGATTTCGATCATCGGAAATGATTTTGCCGCCGAAGAGATCCGCCAGCTTGAGGCCCGTGGCGCCGACATGGAGGGCGTGGAGCATGTGCCCGATAAGAAGTCCTTTTTCTGGAGCGGAAAGTACCACCTCGACATGAATTCCCGCGATACGCTGATAACCGATCTCAACGTGCTTGGCGATTTTAATCCCCGCGTGCCGGACCATTTCCAGGGCAGCGAGTTCATGATGCTGGGCAACCTCTCACCCGCCGTTCAGATCAGCGTGATAGAACAAATGAAAGTGCGCCCGAAGATGATTGCCATGGATACGATGAATTTCTGGATGGAATCGGCCATGGACGACCTGAAGCGCGTATTGGGCATGGTGGATATTTTGCTGGTGAATGATTCAGAAGCGCGTCAGCTCAGCGGCGAATTCAGCATTTTAAAAGCGGCCAGGAAGATCATGAAGATGGGTCCGCAGTATCTCGTCATCAAGAAGGGCGAGCACGGAGCACTGCTTTTTCATGAGAGCCAGGTTTTCTTCGCACCCGCCCTGCCGTTAGAAGATGTCTTCGATCCCACGGGCGCAGGCGATACTTTTGCCGGCGGCTTCATGGGGCATCTCGCTAAGTCACGCGATATCTCTTTCGAAAACATGAAGACGGCCATCATTGTCGGTTCAGCACTGGCTTCTTTCTGTGTGGAGAAGTTCGGCCCGGAACGTCTTAAGGAAGTCAGTCATGCCGATATCGAAGACCGTATCCAGCAGTTCATTCAGCTGGTGAATTTCGATTTCTCATTGGTCTAGGATAGATGACAGATGATAGTATTTTTATATTATCAGGCTTACTTTTTTCTAACAACCTGGTTCACCAAAAGTCTGTCATCTATCAACTGTCATCTGTCATCTACTTCCGCGCCAGCACCGCAACTCTTTTAAAGCTTTTCACCCTTCCCGCCAGGTTATACAGCGTAATGCAGATCACATAGTGGCCGGTCGATAACTGGTTCGAGCGATCGTCCAGTCCGTCCCAGCGGAACTGCCCGTCGGTGCTGAGGGTTTCATTATTGGCCAGCGTGCGTACCTGCCGCCCGGCGATATCATAAACCACTGCAATAGCAATAAAGCCTGGCTGGGCCAGGTGATATTTCACGAAACAGAAGTCATTGTAACCGTCATTGTCCGGCGAAAAGATCTTCGGATCAACCAATATCTCTTCATTGCCCGCCGAATCGGGAAATGATTCTGAGTTTTTTTCCGTAGGCGTTCCATATCCCGCATCCGCCGCGGCGGAAGTCCAGTTGTCTGCCTGGTTGGTCGGCCCATCGGGGCGCATTCTTTCCAGCGCAACGCCTTCTTCATCGGCTAACAGCGGAGAATGCCAATGGTGATCGTAATCCAGCTCATCGAGCAGTTGACCCGTATTGTCCAGGAGCAGCACCTTACCGTTATCGTCGGGCATGGAGGGCAGGCTGCTGCAATAGAAAAGCTTCTCGGGATGTATTACCAGGTAATTTCGGGAAACCCATCCTGTATCTTCAGTCGCCACCATATATTCTCCCGGGAAAAACAGGTATGAACCGGTTTGAAGGGCTTTCGGGTCTTTTACATTGCCCGCCCCATCGCGGGAGGCAAGGAAAATATGCTGCAGGTCGACCACCTTCCTGCTCCGGTTATAGATTTCAATATAGTCTGAACCGTAGGGCGCCGGGTTGAACAGGATCTCGTTGAAGATAATATCGCCGGGTGCGGCGGGCCGAGGCAAACCGGCTAAACAACTATTGTGCAGTCCGATCAGTTGACCGCTGCAATCCGTCACACCGTTTACCGTCACTTCATATACCTGCTCCGGCGGCAGGGGCTGGTCCAGCTCCAGCATCACCTGGTCGTAGAACGGAACGACCGGAACAGCGCCCGTTATATGAATTCCTTCAGGCTGCAGGCGATAATTGGAAAGGTCCATTGCCGTTAGACTATCTACCGGTTCACTGAACATCAACAGCAGGTGCAATGAATCCGGCGCCAGGCAGCGGATCAGCTCAGGCGCTTCATCATCAGGGTTTGCAGCCGCTACGGAATTGCTGGTTCCTGGTGTGCCGCCCGCAGCCGCCACGCTGGTCGTCCAGTTGGATGAACCGCTGCAAGGGTCATGAGGATCGATCATCTCCAGGCTCCAGCCGCCCGCCGATTTGAGTTCGTTGTGGTACCAGCTTTTGTCGTACTGAATGGCATGCACAACCGAACTATCGGCATTCTCCAGGATGATCTCTCCCGCATCGTGGTTCAGCGAAGGAAAGCTCGTAACACCGAAGGCATTTCCAAAAGCGCGGTAAGCAGCTTCGGCAGTCGTGGAGCAAAGGATCAGGAGACTGTCCGGCCCGAGCAGCAGATCTTTTTTAATGGTAGCGGTTGAACCGCCCGTGCTGATCTTCCAGTTATGGAGGTTGAAAGCGCGACCAGATACATTCCTCAGCTCTATAAAGGAATAGGCGGGCAGGCCGACCGGGGGACTGGCATCGGGCAGGAATTCATCGATCAGCACTTCGTAGTGAGCGGCCATTAAAGCAACGGAATCCGGCGCCTGGGCGGGAAGCCCGGACGAGCAACAGATCAACAGCAGCAGGAAAAGAAACCGGTTCATCAGAGTTTTTTGTAAAAATAATTTGGCGGAGCGCGGGATGGAGGGTAATTTCGCGGTCGAAATGAACGTGATTTACACCTATACAAAGTGCGGCATAAAGATGTCCCGGAGACGGGAAGGTGTCTGACATTTTGTATATCAAGATAAAGAAAGCCTTCCCATACCGGGGAGGCTTTTTGATTTATGAACTCTAAACAAACAAAACAAAACCAATGAAAGTTGCAGTAGTCGGCGCGACCGGCCTGGTCGGCACGAAAATGTTGCAGGTCCTGGAAGAAAGAAATTTTCCCGTCAGTGAACTCATTCCCGTGGCTTCGGAGAAGTCGGTTGGCAAGAAGGTGAAGTTCAGGGGAAAGGAATATTCCGTGGTGAGTGCAACCGATGCCATCGCGGCCAAACCTGCTGTGGCTCTATTTTCCGCAGGAGGCGGCACTTCGCTGGAATGGGCGCCGAAGTTTGCTGCTGCCGGTATCACGGTGATCGATAACTCCTCGGCCTGGCGCATGGACCCTTCCAAGAGGCTGGTGGTTCCCGAGCTCAATGCCGATGTGCTGGGCCGGGAAGATAAGATCATTGCCAACCCCAATTGTTCTACCATTCAGATGGTCGTTGCCCTGAATCCCCTGCACAAAAAATACAGGATCAAGCGGATCGTGGTGAGCACTTATCAGAGTGTTACCGGTACGGGAGTGAAGGCAGTAGATCAACTGTTGAACGAGCGTAAAGGCGTCAGCGGCCCGATGGCTTATAAATATCCCATCGATCTTAATGTGATCCCTCAGATCGACGTGTTCCTTGATAATGGTTATACGAAGGAGGAAATGAAGATGGTGAATGAAACGCGCAAGATCATGCGCGACGACTCGATCCGCATCACATCGACCACCGTGCGTATCCCGGTGATGGGCGGCCACAGCGAAGCAGTGAATGTGGAATTTGAAAAAGATTTCGATCTGGCCGAAGTAAAGAAACTGTTAGCCGATTCTCCCGGAGTGATCGTGGAAGACGATCCCGCGGCGCAACAATACCCGATGCCTAAATATGCACACGAACGCGATGAAGTCTTTGTCGGCCGTCTCAGAAGGGATGAGTCCCAGCCCAACACCTTAAATCTGTGGGTAGTGAGCGACAACCTGCGCAAGGGAGCGGCAACCAATGCCGTGCAGATTGCGGAGTATTTGGTTGAGAAAGGACTTATTTAGATGACAGATGATAGTTGACAGATGACCGTCATCCGTCATCTGCCAACTGTCATCTCTTTTTCAAATGCGGCTCCAGTTCTCCCCGCTCTTGATGCGATAGAGCGTCATTTCGCTGACGCCGTATTTGTCGGCCAGCTTCTTGATGGTGAGCGTGCGGTTGCGGCTCGAAAGCGTTTTCTTGATCGATTTCACCTGACCGGCCGTGAGCTTCAGCCCGACAGAACGGCTGGCCTGGATCTTCTTGTATGCGCGCTTGGCCGGACTGTTCTGCTGATGCGCGATCATGTCTTCCAGCGTCACCCATTTCAGGTTCCTGCTGGCGTTGTCCGTCTTGTTATGATTCAGGTGAATAACGTATTTCTGCTTGGGCGAGCCTTTCTTTACAAACATGCGCGCGATCTCGCGGTGCAGATAAAGGGTCCCTTTATTTCCGGGTCGATGCAGGTTTAATGTTTTATACCCGGTCGTTACGGAACCATTCAACAGCTTGCCGTCTTCGTGAACATCCTCGTAGTAGCTGGCTACACGGCCCAGCGAGGAAAGAGCATATTTTTTGCGAAGTTGCTTCCAGCCTGGGAACTGTAAAGGCTTCCAGGTTTCGCCGGTAATTTTTTTAATCATGGCTTCCGGTTTTCTTAAAGTTACAAAAAACAAAGGCGAAAAAATAAAATCTGTTTGGGGCCGGCAGGCCGCCGGGGGTAGAGGACAGAAAAATTTAACATTGATCAACCCCGTCCCGGGGCGAAGGCGCCGTTTTCGGATAGTACCCAACGATAG
>DASZRP010000054.1:0-23971 GCA_035548895.1 Puia sp.
TTACGATGAATTGTCGCTCACCGGCGACGCCCGGGTGATCACCAACATGGGCGAACGCGTAATGACGCCCGAGGAGTTGGGGAAGAGAATGGTGTCGCCATCGGATATTTATGGAGGCAACAGTCCCGAAGAAGCAGCGAAAATATTTATGCAGATCCTGAAAGGCAGGGGCAGCTGGGCGCAGAATGCCGTGGTATTCGCAAATGCAGCAATGGCGCTATATTGCACCGGCGCCTATGCCGATTACAATGCTGCTTTCGAAGCCGCCGTCGAAAGCCTGGAGAGCGGAAAGGCGCTTGGGGCAATGGAGAAACTGGTGGCGATGCAATGAAAAATTTGAGAATTTGGAAATTTGAGAATTTGAAAATGCATTGCCCGCCGAAGCCGTACGATCGTCGTCAAAGCTTTGGCGGTTGAAGGCGAAGGCGGGTGGAGATGTGGAAATTGGTTTTTGAAAGAAGAGTTGAAAAGATTAAAAATGAAAGCATTGGATATACTCGCACAGATCGTGGCTTATAAAAAAGAGGAAGTGCGCCTGCGCAAGGCCGATTCACCGGTCAGCGAGCTGGAACAAACTTCGCTGTATGCGGGAGAAAGACTTTCCCTGCGGAAGTCCCTGCTTGATCCTTCGAAAACAGGCGTCATTGCCGAGTTCAAGCGGCGCTCGCCTTCCAAAGGCATTATTCATCCTGACCCTTCCGTCGAAAAGATCACGGCGGCCTATGCGCAGTTCGGCGCTTCTGCTATCTCGGTACTGACAGACGGTCCTTCCTTTGGCGGTTCGGCAGAAGACCTTATCCGGGCCAGGCGCAACCTGCTGCCCATACTCAGAAAAGATTTTACGATCGACGAATACCAGATCATCGAAGCCCGCGCCATGGGAGCCGACGCCATCCTGCTGATCGCGGCCTGCCTCGAACCGCAGGTCACGGAGCGGCTCGCCCTGTTTGCAAAAGAATGCGGACTGGAAACGCTCCTTGAGCTGCACGATGAATCGGAACTCGCGCATGTTTGCGATGCAGTGGATATTATCGGCATCAACAACCGTGACCTGAAGACCTTTACGGTGGACATTGACCGCTCCATGAAACTGGCGGCCCGGCTGCCGACTGGTAAGCCGATCATTGCCGAAAGCGGTATTCATGATGCGGATACGGTGGTGAAACTGAAGACGGCCGGCTTCAATGGTTTCCTGATCGGAGAGCTGTTTATGAAAGCGCCCGATCCGGCGATTGCTTTTGCCTCATTTGTTGACCAGCTAAAACGGAAACTCCATGAGAGTAAAAGTCTGCGGCATGACGCAGCTCGATCAGGTGAGGAAGCTTGACGAGATGGGCGTTGACTTCGCCGGATTTATTTTCTATCCGAAGTCACCCCGCTACGCCGCGCGTCATATTGCGGGCGCCGACCTCCGCAAAGCGAGGCTCCGCATCGGAAAAGTGGGCGTATTTGTCAACACCCCTTACGAGGAGATGATGCGCACGGTGGATGAATATGGATTGGATATGGTACAGTTGCATGGAGACGAAACGCCCCGGCAATGTGAGCAGATCGCCAACTATATTACCGTCATCAAGGTTTTCCGTTTGGGCGAAGACGATCCGATTTCCTGGATCATCAAGCCCTTCGAGGAATCCTGCGATATGTTCCTCTTCGATACGCTGGGTGTGGGTTATGGAGGAACCGGAAAGAAGTTCAACTGGGATCTGCTCAAACCCGCAGGAATCGACAAGCTTTTTTTTCTCAGCGGCGGTATCGAACCCGACGATGTGGACAGGCTCCGCGCATTTTGCCAGGATCCCGTAGGGAAAAAATTATTCGCTGTCGATATCAACAGCCGTTTCGAGATCAGCAGCGGCGTGAAGGATCTGAATAAAATAGAGGTTTTTTTAAAGTCAATCAATGCCTGACGGCAAAACAATTTGATATCATGAACGCATCTGTTACACATGCGGAGCCCGCATCCGGGAAAGCCGGTTTTCAAAACCCTTCTGCTCAGGGTTACTACGGTTCCTTTGGGGGGGCCTTCATACCGGAAATGCTGCACCGCAATGTGGAAGAGCTGAGGAGTCGTTATCTGGAGATCATGGAAGAGCCCGGGTTCAAAAAAGAAATGGAACTCCTGCTCTGGGATTATGTTGGTCGCCCCACACCATTATACCATGCCGAACGGCTGAGCGCCAAATATAATACCCGCATCCTGCTGAAACGGGAAGACCTCTGCCATACCGGCGCGCATAAGATCAATAACACGGTGGGGCAGATTCTGCTGGCTCAGCGACTCGGTAAAAAAAGGATCATTGCCGAAACAGGGGCAGGACAGCATGGCGTGGCTACGGCTACGGTTTGTGCGCTCAAAGGGGTGGAATGTATCGTGTACATGGGAGAGAAAGACATTCAGCGCCAGGCGCCCAATGTAGCCCGCATGCGCATGCTGGGAGCTACGGTTATCCCGGCTACCAGCGGCAGCAAAACACTTAAGGACGCGACCAACGAAGCCATCCGCGACTGGATCAATAACCCGAACGACACGCACTATATCATCGGCAGCGTGGTGGGGCCGCATCCTTACCCGGACATGGTAGCCCGCTTTCAAAGCATCATCAGCCGGGAGATCAAAGCACAGCTCACGGAGAAGATCAACCGCGATCATCCCGATGTGGTCATGGCCTGTGTGGGCGGCGGCAGCAATGCGGCGGGTGCTTTCTATCACTTCCTCGACCGCCCGGAAGTCAGGTTGATAGCAGTAGAAGCCGCCGGACTGGGTATTGACAGCGGGATGAGCGCGGCAACTACCCAACTCGGGAAAAAAGGCGTGCTGCATGGCAGCCGCAGCCTTGTGATGCAGACAGCGGACGGACAGGTGGTAGAACCGCATAGCATTTCCGCGGGACTCGACTATCCTGGCATCGGCCCCCTGCATGCCAATCTTTTCGAATCAGGCCGTGCGGAATTTCACAGCGCTACCGACCAGGAGGCCCTGGATGCCGCTTTCCGGCTCACGCAGATGGAAGGGATCATCCCGGCACTCGAATCGGCCCATGCCCTCGCCGCGCTGGAAAAGATCGGCTTTGCCAAAGACGCTACGGTCGTGATCTGTCTCAGCGGGCGGGGAGATAAAGACATGGACACTTATATGAAAGCGATGGAAAGAAATGCTAACAAATAATGGTAAACAACAAACGAAAACGGGAATCAAGACGATGAGCCGGATCCAGCAACTCTTTCAGCAGAAAAAACAGGATATTCTGAATGTGTATTGCACGGCGGGCTTCCCGGCGCTGGGCAGCACCCTGTCGGTGATGCAGGCCTTGCAGTCGGCAGGCGCCGATATGATCGAACTGGGCATGCCTTACAGCGACCCGCTGGCCGATGGCCCGGTGATCCAGGCCAGCAGCACGAGGGCCCTCGCTAACGGAATGACGCTGGAAACACTATTCAGGCAACTGAAGGATTTTAGACAACAGGTCCGTCTGCCCGTCCTGCTGATGGGCTATATGAATCCCGTGCTGCAATATGGCTTCGAAAGGTTCTGCCGGGATGCTGTATCTGTTGGGGTAGACGGGCTCATCCTGCCCGACCTGCCCATGTTCGAATATGAGACCGAATACGGTCCCATAATTCAAAAGCACGGACTCGATTTTGTTTTTCTCGTCACGCCGGAAACAAGCACGGAGCGCATCCGGAAACTCGATGCCCTCAGCACCGGTTTTCTCTATGCCGTTTCCTCTTCTTCCACAACGGGGAAGAACAAAGAGTTGTCTGATCAGGCGGAATACTTTGCGAGGCTGAAAAGCATGAAGCTGAAAAACCCGGTACTGATCGGTTTCGGCATTCGCGATAAAGCAAGCTTTTCGAAAGCCTGCAGCTACGCGAATGGCGCTATCATCGGCACGGCCTTTATTAAAGCCCTCGAAGGCGCGAAGCCGGAGGAGATCGAAACGCGCACCGGTAATTTTTTAAAAGAGCTCAGGTGAAACTGGTGATCATCAAATACAATGCAGGCAATATCCGTTCCGTGCTCTATGCGCTGGAGCGCATCGGTGCGGAGGCGGAAGTTACCGATGAACCGGAAAAGATCCGGTCGGCCGACAAAGTGATCTTCCCGGGCGTGGGGGAGGCCAGCACGGCCATGCAGTATTTGCGGGAGCATAAACTGGATCAACTGATCCGCGATCTGAAACAGCCGGTGCTCGGTATTTGCCTCGGACTACAACTAATGTGTCTTCATTCGGAAGAAAACGATACAGACTGCCTCGGTATTTTCGATACGCAGGTGAAGAGATTCCCGGAAACGAACGGACTGAAAATTCCGCAGATCGGCTGGAATCAGATCGGTTCCCTGAAAGGTCCGCTCTTTAAAGGCATCGGAGAATTTCCCTACTGTTATTTCGTGCACAGCTACTACGCCGAACTTTGTGATGAAACCATAGCCGTCACGGAATACGGCAACCGGTTCAGTAGTGCGCTCGGTAAGAACAATTTCTACGGAGTGCAGTTTCATCCGGAAAAAAGCGCAGCCACCGGAGAACAGATCCTCACCAACTTCATCCAACTTTAGCTCAGGAACATGTCTATCGAAATCATACCGGCCATCGACATCATTAACGGGAAATGTGTTCGTCTCACCCAGGGCGATTACGCACAACAGAAAATATACAACGAGCATCCGCTGGAAGTAGCGCGCCGGTTTGAAGATGCGGGATTGAAAAGACTGCACCTGGTTGATCTCGACGGCGCCAAACAGGGTGCCGTGAAGAACTGGAAGGTGTTAGAGACCCTGGCCGGGAAAACCAGCCTGGTGATCGATTTTGGCGGCGGCATTGCGACGGAGGAGGACCTGAAGATCGTATTCAATTCCGGAGCCGCCCTGGCTACTGTGGGCAGCATCGCCGTGAAAAACGAAAAACTCTTCAATGCCTGGCTATTGCAATATGGATCCGAAAAATTTTTGTTAGGCGCCGATGTGCGTGAGGAGAAGATTGCGATCAGCGGCTGGCTCGAGAATACAGAGCTCGATGTTTACGGGTTCATCGAAAAATATTTAGCCGCCGGCGTTAAGCAGGTTTTTTGCACAGACATCAAACTCGACGGCGCCATGAAGGGCCCTTCGTTCGACCTGTATAAAAAAATCGTGACGAGGTTTCCCGAACTCTATTTTATTGCCAGCGGTGGCATCCGCTCACTCGACGATCTGTTCAAGCTGGAAGAAACGGGCTGTCGCGGAGCGATCGTAGGAAAAGCGATTTACGAAGGACAGATAAAACTTAGCGAGCTCGCAAAATGCTGACCAAAAGAATCATACCCTGCCTCGATATTCAGAGCGGAAGAACCGTAAAGGGAACCAATTTCCTGAACCTCCGGGATGCCGGAGATCCCGTGGAATTAGGAGCGCTTTATGCGCAGCAGGGCGCCGATGAACTCGTTTTTCTCGACATCACGGCGACCAATGAAAAGCGCAAAACACTGAGCGAGCTGGCCCGGCGCATCGCGCATCACATCAATATCCCCTTCACGGTAGGAGGAGGTATTTCCTCCGTCGCCGATGTGCAGGTGCTGCTTGATAACGGAGCCGATAAAATATCGGTGAACACAGCAGCGTTCAAAAACCCGCAGCTCATTGCGGAGCTGGCAAAGGAATTCGGAAGTCAGTGCGTGGTGCTGGCCATCGATGCCAAACGGGGAGCCGACGGTTATAACTACGTTTATCTGAATGGCGGCCGCGTGCCGACTGCTACCCGCGCGCTGGATTGGGCAAAGCAGGGCGTAGCATTGGGCGCAGGGGAGATCCTGTTGACCTCGATGGATAAGGACGGCACCAAGTCGGGCTTTGCGATCGAGCTCACGCGTCAGCTTTCGGAGGCGTTGCCGGTTCCTGTCATTGCATCCGGGGGCGGCGGTACTATGGCCCATTTTGCAGAAGTATTTCAACAGGGCTCGGCAGATGCCGCCCTGGCGGCGAGTATTTTCCATTTCCGGGAAATTCCCATACCGGAGTTAAAAGCCTATCTCAAAACAGCCGGAATTCCGATAAGGAACTAAATTTGTTTTCATGGAAGTAGATTTTTCAAAATACCCCGACGGCCTGGCGCCCGCCATTGTGCAGGACGACCGCACCGGGAAGGTGCTGATGCTGGGTTTTATGAACCGGGAGGCGCTGGAGAAGACCGGGGCCAGCGGCCGCGTCACGTTTTACAGCCGTTCAAAGAAAAGACTTTGGACCAAGGGAGAAGAAAGCGGAAATTTTCTGCATTTGAAACATATTGCGGCCGATTGCGACCGGGATACCCTGCTCATCAAGGCAAGACCTGACGGGCCGGTCTGTCATACCGGAGCAGACACCTGCTGGAACGAAAAGAATGAACCGGCCGGATTTTTGCGTGAGCTGGAGGGAATTATCGAGGGCAGAAGAAATCAGCCGGCAGGCAACTCTTATGTGGCTGAGTTGTTTAAAAAGGGGATCAACAAGATCGCACAGAAAGTAGGTGAAGAGGCCGTGGAACTGGTGATCGAGGCAAAGGACAATGATCCCGATCTTTTTTTGAACGAGGCGGCAGACCTGCTGTTCCATTACCTGCTGCTGTTGCAGGCCAAAGGCTATCGCCTCCAGGATGTGAGCGATCTGCTTGAGCGGCGGCACGAAGAGAAAATGAAACGTTCTTCGCAGGTTGCATCGGACCTGTGAGGAAAGAAAATATTCAGAGAACGAAAAAAATAAACCCGTTTAAACAGGAATATGAAAACGCTATTAATACTGATAACCGGATTGTTCAGTCTTGCCCGTGCGCAGGAAACCAAAACCGCCGGTTTTACGATCACCGGTCATGTGCAGGGGTTGAAAGAGCATTCCGCAGTCTCGCTCACCGATGCCAATAAGCCGGAGGATACGCTGAGTCGTGGAATAGTTAACAACGGTGTTTTTGTACTGAAGGGGCAGCTTCACGAACCGAATATCTTCGAGCTCACCTTTCACTCGGCGCAGAAAAAAACGGCCCTGTATATCGGTAATGACCAGGTAAAGATCGAAGGGGCGGTATCCGATCTCGGCGCGCTAAAGGTCACCGGTTCATCCAGCCACAACGATTTCATGGACTTTCAGCGTGAGTTCAATCCGCTGTTCGCCCGGCTGAATGTGATCAGTCAGCAGGCTAACGATCCGGCATCCAGTGTACGGCGCGACTCGGTGGTCAATGCCTACAATGCGCTGGCTTCGGACATTGAAACGAGACTGGATCAGTTTATTGCAAACCATAAATCATCCTATGTAAGCCCCTTTGTACTGATCGTGACAGCTCAGTTGTCCGACGATCCTTTGCTGATGGAGAGAAGATATCTGTCGCTTGCCTCCGAGGTGCAAAACAGCATGTACGGACAATACCTGAAAGAGAAGATAGCAAACGACAAGATTGGTGCGGTGGGCACCGAGGCAATCGATTTCACGCAAAATGATACGGCGGGGAATCCCGTCACGCTTTCTTCCTATAAGGGAAAATATGTGCTGGTCGATTTTTGGGCGAGCTGGTGCAGACCCTGCCGCATGGAAAACCCGAATGTAGTAGCTGCCTATGGCAAATTCAAAGCAAAGAACTTTACGGTGCTCGGTGTATCGCTCGACCAGACCCGCGCCCCCTGGATCAAAGCCATCAACGCTGATGGTCTTGCCTGGGCGCAGGTAAGCGACCTGAAATACTGGAATAATGCCGTAGCGGAGAAATATCATATCCAGCAGATACCGCAAAATTTCCTGATCGATCCCAATGGCAGGATCGTAGGCAGAAACCTGCGTGGAGCAGAGCTCGACGCCCGTCTTTGCGAATTGCTGGGTTGTAATTGATCAGGAGGGAGAATTCTTTTTTGTCCGGCGAACAGTACGCAGTCCCTGCTTCGGATTATCCGCCGGATGCCCAAGCTTTTCTTTTATCCAGCCGGTGAAATCAAAATACTTCCGCAATTGCATTTCGTATTTGTCTGCTTCCACAGCGTAGATCGTGGGTGTGATCTTCGCTAACCACTGCTGATTCCTGCCGGTCCGGTTTCTGGCAGGGTTGAAGCCAATAACCTTAAAGATCAGCGCCTCAGTTTTGGTCATCTTCCCTTTGGCCCGCAAAGCGCGTTTATTAGATCTGACTTCGTATTCAAGATATTCCCGGTTCCCGCATTCATAGTGAATAATGAGGTTAAGCAGCATCGCGGCCCGGTACACCGTCGACTGATAGTTAATCTTGCCGATGAGCACCACCGCATTAATTTGTTTCTGGGCGCGGCTGAAATCCCTGACACCGAAATAAGTTTTTGCAAAATAGAAAAGCAGCTCCCATTGCTTTTCATAATGCACCAGCGTGTGCATTTTAAATAGCAGGGGATTTACTTTTTGCGCGTAGGCAAGCGCTTCGGAATATTGTCCGCTATCGGTCATGATCGCGAGGTCATAGATCACTTTCAGTTTCTCTGTCAGGAAACAGAAATGTTCCGGATATTCCGGCTGGCTGAGCCGGCTGATCTTGTCGATGTAGAAACGCATTTCCTGGTGCAACCCCACGGTTCTTAAGCTATCCAGTATCCCATCTAACGAAAACAGGTAGTCTAACGGCGGATGGCTCCAGATTGCCGTGTTTTGTTCAAACAGGCGGTTCAGCTCGTGGAAGGTTTTTAATGCCGATCTGTAATCGCCGATATCCGTGAAAAAAAATGACTGGAACATCAGATGCAGTTTCCCGGATTCAAAATTATTCCTGATGCGACCGGTGACCAGGCCGACCTCGCTGAGCAGCAGATCGTTCAGCTGCCTGCGGCCTTCATCCGACATTACTTTGCCCGAATGGGTGAGCCGGAATTTGAGCAATTCAAAAAGGGAATACAATTCATGCGTATCCCGCATCGTCTTCAGCGTTTCGCGGGTCTTCATCTGTTTTTCAACCAACTCTTTTTCTGCCATATTTGCAAAATTGCTATCGGCTAAGTAGTTCAGCTCAACCCGTTGTATCAGCGGTAGGAAAAAATAATGCTGTGACGCCGTGGCCAGTTCTTCTAATTTTTTTAACTCGCGATAGCTCTCCTCCTGGAGGTTTCTTTCTGCCAGCACATTCACCCGCATCAGGCCATGCATCAGGCGAAAAGCATGATCGTCCTTTACTTTCGACTGAACTAACGAGTCGGTCACCAGCTTCTCTAAATACCGCGCGGCATTATTCACCGATGAACCGGGGTGTCGCTTGCTGAATGCCGCTTCAATGAATTTCATTTGCGGAAAATCTTCGGCGTCGATCAGGTCGAACAGGTAGAGATAATCCTTGCCGCCCGCCTGCTTCTTGGTAGATAACATGAACTGCCGCTTTTCCGATTTCGACAATGATTTGATCAGTCTGATCAATGTTGTTTGTGACATGGCAATCGATTAATGAACCGGATTTTCGCTTGCGATAATACGCTGCTATCGTCCGGGATCTAAACTTATTTTTTGTTTTCCGATTTCATACTTACTTTTACCCTACTTAAACGGTAGACTTATACCATACTGTTATTCTCAGCTGCCGTACCTTAATTTTTTTGACCTTAAAATCTAAGCGCATGTATTTCGATCAATCATTTATTTATCCGGCCCGATGTTATTTTACCTTTCTCTCTCAACCTGCCTGGTGCTAATCGATTCCATCATCGGGATTCTCCGGATACCTTTTAATCTTTAATTGAAACTCACCAAATTCTGAATTCATTTGTTTCTGATTAACAAATGATTACGCTTTATCTATTGGAATAATGCCCGGTTTAAGATTACGTATTCCAACAAAAATTGGCAACTTTTTCAATATTCGAAAAAATACCTT
The DNA here is from genome assembly GCA_035548895.1 of Puia sp. Taxonomy (GTDB): domain Bacteria; phylum Bacteroidota; class Bacteroidia; order Chitinophagales; family Chitinophagaceae; genus Puia. The sequence continues at coordinate 9,825 of DASZRP010000054.1, forward strand.
CGAAAAAGTTTGCTAAAAAAACAGAATACTCATGACAGGCAGTTCGTCAAAAAAAATCATCGTGGTAGGAAGCACCAATATGGATATGGTGGTGAAGACAAAGCACATACCCGTACCGGGAGAAACGGTACTATCCGGGTCTTTTTTTATGAATCCGGGCGGAAAGGGCGCTAACCAGGCGGTAGCCGTAGCGAGGCTGGGAGGTGAAACGGTTTTTATCTCGAAACTGGGCAATGATGTTTTCGGCAAGCAGTCCTTCCAACTGCTGGATGAAGAAGGCATCGATACCTTTTATATGTTATCGGATAACGAGCTGCCTTCCGGTGTCGCCCTGATCACCGTCGACCAGGCCGGTGAGAACAGCATCGTGGTAGCCTCGGGGGCTAATGCCAATCTTTTTCCTCCCGATCTCAAAACTGCACTCGACGAGATCCGTAATGCCGGCATTATCCTCATGCAACTGGAAATACCCTTGGAGACCGTCCTTTATGTTGCGGAGTTTGCGGCAGGCCACGGCGTCCGGGTAATTCTTAATCCCGCCCCGGCCAATGAATTGCCGGAAGCCCTGCTCCGCCGGCTCGACATCATCACGCCGAATAAAACGGAAGCCGAAATGTTGTCGGGGATCAAAGTGACCAGCATCGAAACGGCAAAGAAAGCGGCAAAAGCCATCCAGGAGAAAGGAGTGAAGAATGTTGTCGTTACCATGGGACCTCTCGGCGCCATTCTTTGCCAGGATGGAAAGATTCAGGTCATTCCTGCGCCCAAAGCGGAAGCTATCGATTCCACGGCGGCAGGCGACGTGTTCAACGGCGCATTGGCGGTAGCCATTTCCGAAGAGAAGCCCCTGGCCGAAGCGGTGAAATTCGCCTGCGAAGCAGCGGCGATCTCCGTGACCCGCATGGGCGCCCAATCATCCATTCCTTATCGCAATGAGCTCATTGTTTCCAAAATTACTTAGGCAATAACAGATAACGTAAATAACCAAATTAACCCACACGAAAAACGATTGTGTTATGAGAATAAAACCAAAGCCCGGAAGCTTTCTGCTGATCCTCTGCTTAATCGGGCTAAGCAACTTTATTGGGATCGCGGCTTCCGCCCACCCATGGGCAACAGTTACCGGAACCGTAAGCGACGAGCAGGGCAACCCCCTGCCAGGGGTCACGGTAACGGTAAAAGGCACTTCAACAGCGACCACTACCGATGCCAAAGGAAACTATGCGATCTCCATTGAAAAAGGACAGACCCTGGTCTTCACCTATGTAGGCTATGAGGCCCATGAAGTCTTATATAGCGGAGAAGGCCATCCCGACATCCAGCTATTCCCTTCGTCGTCGAATTCGGAGAAGGCGGTCGTTGTAGTAGGATATGGCACGCAAAAGAAGGTTAGTCTCACGAGCGCTGTAGGCCAGATCTCCGGAGGCGAGCTGGTCCGACGACCCGTAAGCAGCATCCAGCAGGCGCTGCAGGGACAACTGCCCGGGCTTACCGTACTGGATAATGGCGGCAACCCCGGATCACCAAATGCTCAGATCCTCGTGCGCGGAGTCAACAAGCCATTCACGCCTGTAGGAGGCAACCCGACAGGTATCGCTTCGGTGGGCGATAACGGTCCGCTGGTGATTGTCGACGGAGTCGAACAACCTTTTCAGAATATCAATCCCGATGATATCGACAATATTTCTGTACTGAAAGATGCCAGCTCGACGGCCATCTACGGTTCAAGAGCAGCTAACGGGGTTATCCTGATCACGACCAGGAGAGCGAGGACCGGCCGGGTGTCCGTATCCTATGACGGCTTTTATGCGCTGCAGAAATCGATCGCCAACCCGAAACCAATGGATATCGAGAGCTATCTGCGGCTGCAGAATACAGCCTACGAAAACGTAGGGTCTCCTGCGAAGTACTCGGAGGACTATATCCAGCAGTACGTGCAGGGCACGAAGACCGATCCTTTACACCATCCGCTTCCTTATAATTGGTACGATATCATGCTGCACACGGCGCCGCAATTCAACCAGTCGCTTGCCGTCGCCGGCGGTAACGAGAATTTCAAAGCCCGCCTCAGCCTGCGCTACCAGGATCAGCAGGGGATCATCGCCAACACCGATTCCAAGCTTACGGATGTACGGTTGAACACGGACTATAATGTATCCAAAAAGATCAAAGTGTCTGCGGATATTGATTACCGTTATCAAAGCGACCTGGAACCCGATAATATCAACGAAGTATTCCGCGAGTTCATGCAGAACGCCATTTGGGATGTGCCCAAATATCCGAACGGCGACTACGGCGGCGGAACCCAGGGAAACAATCCCCTGCTGCTGGCCGAACAGGGCGGCACCAACCGGGAAGCCACCGACTATATCATCGGCAATGTCCGCGGTTCCTGGGAGATCGTGAAGGGACTGACCTTCACCACGCAGTTCGCCCTGCGCTCCACCAGCCTGTTCGGGAAAGACTACGTGAATACCTGGCAGACGCGCGACTCGGTCACCGTGAAGAAATCCAACCTGCATAATAAGCTGACTGAAACCCGCAATAACACCCGTGAGTATACGCTGAATAACCTGCTCAACTATTCGTTGTCGCTGAAGCGTCATTCACTGAAATTCCTGCTCGGTTATTCCCAGATTTACGACAAGACCACTGCGCTTAAGGCCTATCGCCAGGATTTCTACAATAACGACGTGCAGTCCATCAGCCAGGGCGCCAACGATGCTACCAAGAGCAATGATGGAGGAGATGCCGAGTGGGGCCTTCGCTCCTATTTCGGCCGGTTCAACTATTCTTTTGCCGATAAATATCTTTTCGAGGCCAATGGCCGGTACGACGGCTCGTCCCGGTTCACCGGTACGAATAAATACAGCTTCTTTCCCTCTTTCTCGGGCGGCTGGCGTATCTCACAGGAGAAATTCTGGGGCGATCTGGATCGTTATGTAAATGAGTTCAAACTAAGAGGTTCCTGGGGACAAACAGGTAACCAGGCCGTAGCACTGTACAGTTATTATCCCACCCTCAATCTCGTCAATTACGATTTCAGCGGTGCGTTGGCGCAGGGTTATGTACAGCAGCAGCTGGCTAATCCCGATCTCACCTGGGAAACCACAACGCAAACCGACATCGGCCTGGATGCAAGCATCCTCAACAGCCATGTCACGCTGTCGGTCGACTATTATAAAAAACGGACGGACGGTATCCTGCTTACCCTGCCGGTGCCGGGCGCTCTCGGCATGAGCGGCGGTCCGCAAAATGCCGGCGTCGTAGATAATACCGGATGGGAATTCCTGGTTGGCGTACATCAGCCCTTCGGTGATTTCCGTCTTGATGCAACGTTGAACCTGGCGATCAACAACAACAAAGTGGTCAGCCTGGCCGGCACTGGACCTTATATTACCGGTGATGATATCGACCCTCGCTATACTACCGCAGAAGGACTTCCTATCAACTCCTTCTGGGGGTATAAAACGGCAGGACTCTTTCAATCTGATCAGGAAGCTGCATCTTATCCGCAATTCATGCGCGTGGCTAAGGCTGGCGATGTGAAAGTGCTTGACCTGAATGGAGACGGCAAGATTGATCCGAACGATATGACCTTCCTGAAGAACTCTTTTCCGAAATATACTTTCGGCGGTGCGTTCAACCTGTCATACAAGCATTTCATCTTAAATATCTTCCTCCAGGGCGCTGCGGATGTTGGTATGCGTTATGCGCGGGCGCTGGGAGAAGCCGGCAACTACGAGGGATTTACGCCGGATATTTATACCAACACCTACTGGACGCCCGACAGGCCCTTTGCACGGTTCGCCCGTCCGACCAAGCAGGACCTGCGCAACCAGGCTTCAACGGACCGCATGATCCTGGATGCTTCCTACATAAGGCTTAAGAACCTCCAGCTCGTGTACCAGTTTTCGCCGTCGCTGCTGAAGCGGGCCTTTATCGAAAGGGCCAGCATCTATGTCTCGGCGACCAACCTGGTGACCATTTCCGGCCTGAATGAATGGGGTCTCGATCCCGAAGCCTCATCAGGCTGGCAGGACTACTATCCCCAGGTATCGATTTACACTTTCGGCATTAACCTGGAATTCTAAGCTTCCTAAAATCTGACAACATGAACTACTTTAAAAATATAACGATTGGCCTGGCGGCCATCCTCCTGTTCGGAAGCTGCCAGAAGGACCTGCTCGAAACAGTTCCTAACGACCGCATCTCCACGGATATCTTCTGGAAAACAGACCAGGATGCCACCTTAGGCGCAAATGCCGTGTATGCTTTCCTGATTCAAACGCCATCCCTTTCCAATGCCACCAATCACTACCTGAGCTGGGACGGCATGTCGGATATCGGCTATACCCATTCGCCGCAATCTTCAGAATCCTTTATTCTGCAGGGGCAGTTCGACGCCCTGAACGGAAGGGTGTCCGATGACTGGGACCGGGCTTACGCCGGTATTCACGCAGCGAACAGTTTCCTCGCGAACGTAGACAAAGTGCAGACGACAAACACGGCGCTGATCGATCGTCTTAAAGGAGAGGTTCGCGCACTGCGCGCCTATTATTACATCAACCTCGCTTTCCTGTGGGGCGATGTACCCCTGGTCACCAAAGAGATCACGCTCGATGAAAGCAAGAACCTGGACCGAACACCCGTATCGCAGGTCTGGGATTTTATTTCTCAGGAACTGACCGAAGCAGCGGGCCTGTTGCCGTTAACCCAAACCGATAAGGGCCGGGTCACCAAGGGCGCGGCGCTGGCTATCAAGGCCCGGGCAATGCTGTATGCCGGCCGCTATCAGGATGCGGCAGACGCTGCGCAGGCGGTGATGAACCTCAACGTGTACAGCCTCTATCCGGCGTATAAAAATCTCTTCAGCTATGCGGCCGAAAATAACCAGGAAGTGATCTTTGATATCCAGTTCATCAAAGACACTTATGCGAATAATGCATTCGCCATTTCAGCGCCGAAGAGCGTGAACGGCAATAGTATTTATGTGCCGACCAAGAACCTGGTGGATGCGTATGAGATGACCAACGGCGATTCCATTTCAGATCCCGCCAGCGGCTTCGATCCTTACAATCCTTACCTCAACCGCGACCCGCGCCTCCGGTATTCGATTTATGTACCGGGCGACACCCTGCCGAACGGAAAAGTGTTCAATCCCAAACCGGATAGCAAGACCGGCGATGCGGTGTATTCTACTTTTGTCGTTTCGCCCACGGGATACAATTTGAGAAAGTATGTAAACAATGAAGATCTGTCTGCGCCCGGCAACTGCGGCATTAACCTGATCCTCATCCGCTATCCGGAAGTATTGCTTACTTACGCAGAGGCAAAAACCGAACTGAACCAGATCGACGCTTCGGTGTACGATGCCATCAACCTGATCCGCCAACGGCCGGATGTCAATATGCCCGCCATCGCCCAGGGGAAAACCCAGGATGAGCTTCGGAGTATTATCCGGCATGAACGCGAAGTGGAGCTGGCCTTCGAAGGATTGCATTATTTCGATATCCTGCGCTGGAGAACAGCCGAGACCGTGATGCCAGGAAAAGTGTATGGAATGACTTATATAGACAACGACGGCAACCTCCAAACGGTGGAAGTGACCGGCTGGACAAACGGATTCAGCAGCCGGAATTATCAATGGCCGATTCCGCAGAACGAGATCGACCTGAATCCGAAGCTGACCCAAAACACCGGTTGGTAAGTCTGTGAGAAAAAAATAATTATCCAAACGTTAAAACGATTGCGAATATGAAGAAGCTATTCACCGGTTTGTTATTCCTGGCTTTTGCAGCAGGCATCAGGGCACAGTCAACGGCCATGGTTAACCGATCTGCTTCCAAACCGGGAAGCACGACAACAGCAAAGAAGAGACTGAATGTTGTTTTCTTCCTGGTAGACGATATGGGCTGGTCGGATCTGGGCATCCAGGGCAGCAAGTTTTACGAAACGCCCAATATCGACCGCTTTGCGAGGGAGAACGTGCGGTTCACCCAGGCTTATGCTGCCTGCCATGTCTGCTCGCCGACGCGGGCCAGCATCATTTCGGGCAGCTATCCCGCCAGGCTTCATCTCACCGACTGGCTTCCGGGACGGAAAGAGTTTTCTTTCCAGAAACTGAAAAATGCCGATCATGTGCAGCATCTGCCTTACGGTCAGCTTACGCTGCCGGAAATATTGCGCGAGAATGGATATGCTACGGCAATCATCGGGAAATGGCACCTGGGCATGGATTCCGCTTCCACTCAGCGCCAGGGCTTTGACCTGCATATTCCCGACTACAATGTCGGATGGCCGAACGGCACTTATTTCTCTCCCTATCACATGAAGGGACTGGAAGGCGGACCTGATGGTGAATACCTGACCGACCGCATCACCGACGAAGCGCTCAAATGGATTGAAAACAATAAGGATCATCCTTTCTTTCTCTACCTCGCCCATTTTGCCGTGCACGATCCGATTGAGGGAAGACCCGATCTCGTGGAGAAATACGAAAAGAAGCTGAAACAGATGCCGGCCAAACACGGTTCACCCTTCGTCCTTGAAGAGAACCCTGATTCGCCCGACCCGCTGGGCAGCGATCAGTTGAATGATCTGCTGCTGGATGAACGCTATGCCGGCTTCGGCAACCTGCCAGACCGTGTAGTCAAAGTAAAGCAGTTCCAGGACAACCCCCAATATGCGGCCATGGTGGAAAGCGTGGATGAAAGCATGAAGCGGGTATTGGATAAGCTCAAAGCGCTCGGCCTCGACGACAATACCGTGGTGATCTTCTTCTGCGATAACGGCGGCATGTCGGCCATGAATATCGGCAACCCGGCGAGAAGAGTTTCTGCGGCGAATCTCGACAAGGCTTACTCCACATCAAACCTGCCCCTTCGCGGTGGCAAGGGATGGCTCTACGAAGGCGGCATCCGCGAACCGCTTATCGTACACTGGCCTCATCAGGATAAACCGGGTGTATGCAATGTGCCCGTGATCAGCACCGATTTTCTTCCCACCATTCTCGATATGGCCGGCATCCAGGTGCCAAAGCAATATTCCGGCGACGGCATGAGCTTTACCGCCCTGCTCAAGGACCCGCAATCCGATCCGGCGCCATTGGAAAAACGGGCGCTCTACTGGCATTTTCCGCAATACTCCAATCATGGGGCACAAAGTCCAGGAGGCGCTATTCGTTATGGCGATTACAAATTGATCGAGTATTTTGAGAACTATAAAGTGCAGTTGTTTAACCTGAAGGATGATCCGGGAGAACAGAACGATCTGGCGGCAAGCGAACCTGGAAAAGTGAAGGAGCTGCGGGATATGCTGCATGCCTGGCGCAAGCAGGTTAATGCGAATATGCCGACGCCGAATCCCGATTACGATCCTTCGCTGCACGATCAATGGCAGAACTGGGTGAAGCCCGCAGCCAAAACCCAGGCGCCGAAGACCGGAGAGGAATAAGGGCGGTCCGTTTCCGCCGATTTTATAACGACTATTGCCAACCATCATGTTTATCATCGAAAACTACACCCTCGCCGTTGTCTTCTGCGTCATTACCATGCTTTGCTGGGGCTCCTGGGCTAATACCCAGAAGTTAGCCAGTAAAAGCTGGCGCTTCGAATTGTTTTACTGGGACTATGTAATCGGCATCCTGCTGTTCTCGCTGCTGTCGGCGCTCACGCTTGGCAGCTTGGGAACCCAGGGAAGAAGCTTTGCGAACGATCTTGCCCAGGCTTCAGCATCCAATATCGGCAGCGCCCTGCTGGGCGGTGTCATTTTCAATGCGGCCAATATTCTGCTTTCGGCCGCCATCGCCATTGCCGGCATGGCTGTGGCTTTTCCGGTAGGTATCGGACTGGCCCTGGTGCTCGGCGTGCTGATCAACTATTTCGGAGCGGAGAAAGGAAACCCGGTGCTGCTTTTCGCCGGCGTGATATTTATTGCAATTGCCATCCTGATCAACGCTGCGGCCTACAACCGGGCAAGCCGGGCAGGCGGCGGTAACCGGCAGGTATCGTCCAAAGGCATTCTCCTTTCTGTGGTGGCGGGAATACTGATGTCTTTCTTCTATCGTTTTGTGGCGGCGTCGATGGACCTGGAAAATTTCGTCAGTCCCGCTGCCGGCAAGATGACGCCTTATACCGCGATGTTCATCTTCGCTATCGGAATTTTTCTGAGCAATTTTCTTTTCAATACCATCCTCATGAAGAAGCCTTTTGCCGGGTCGCCGACAGGTTATGCGGAATACTTCAAAGGTAATTTTCCGACTCATCTCGTCGGTGTGGCGGGCGGGCTCATCTGGGGTCTGGGGAATGCATTTAACCTGATCGCCGCCGGCAAAGCCGGACCGGCCATTTCCTACGGATTGGGTCAGGGCGCCACATTGGTCGCTGCCTTCTGGGGTGTGTTCATCTGGAAGGAATTCAAACAGGCGCCGAAGGGAACCAACGGACTGATCGCCGCCATGTTCCTGCTCTTTCTGGTCGGGCTGGGGCTAATCATCAGCGCCGGCACTTAGTGTCCGGATCGTTAAACTGAATTACCGCGAGCGGTAAAGAACTGCCAACTATCAAAAACTGTCGACATGAAAAAAACGCATTTGTTTTTTATCCTTACCCTCTTGTTTGCCCTGCCGCTGGCAGCGCAGAACCCTAAACCCAAAACCCAGGGACAGCTCAAGGAGCTTTTTTCCGGCCCTTCTTCACCGGAGAACCGACAGGCGTGGCTGAATGAATTACGGCAATGGAGAACCGAAGAAAGGAAACGCCTCCAATTCAGCGATTCCGAATACCTGCGTCCCCAGTTTGGCTGGCTGAAGAAATCCTTTGTGTATGTTCAGATGATGGCCCACGAGCGCTACTTCTACGACCCCGTCGCGGGAAAATACACCGTGGACCGTTATCTCGACGATCTGCAGAAAAGATACGGAGGCATCGATGCCGTGCTGATCTGGCCCACCTATCCGAATATCGGCATCGATAACCGGAACCAGTTCGACCTGCTGGCCGCTATGCCGGGAGGCATCGACGCCGTGCGGCAAATGATCCTCGACTTCAAAAAAAGAGGGGTCAGGGTCTTCTTCCCTATCATGATCTGGGATCGCGGCACCCGACCCATCGATCTGCCCATGGCCGTAGCCCTGATGAAGGAGATGAAGGAGATCGGCGCCGACGGCATGAACGGCGATACGATGAACGGGGTGACGGAAGATTTTCGCAATGCGTACGACAGCCTTGGCTATCCCGTTCTCCTGCAACCCGAAATATCGATGCACGATCTGAAGCTGGTGGAATGGAACCTGAGCAGCTGGGGTTATTACTGGAACTTCACTCCGGTGCCGGGCGTGAGTATCTATAAATGGCTTGAACCGCGCCATCAGCCTTTCGAAACGAATCGCTGGGAGATCGACAAAACGAACGACCTCCAGTATGCTTTCTTCAACGGAGTGGGATACAATCCCTGGGAAAATATCTGGGGGATCTGGAACCAGGTGCCTGAACGTTATGCCGAAGCGATCCGTCGCATTGCCACCATTTACCGCCAGTTCCCGGGCATCTGGAACAGCGCTGACTGGGAGCCCGCCGTACCGGTACTGCAATCAGGCGTTTTTGCTTCCGCCTTTCCCGGCGTGGATCAGACGGTGTACACTTTCATTAACCGCGACAGCGCCGATAAGAACGGGCAGCAGATCCGGCTGCCTTACCGCGAGGGAATGAAATACTTCGATCTCTGGCATGGAACCGAATTGCAGCCTGCTGTGCAGGGAGATGAAGCTACGCTGAGCTTTTCCATGGAAAGCCGCGGCTTCGGTGCCCTGCTGGCTATTCGGGATTTCATGACGAATGAGAACCTGGCGACATTCCTGGGCGCCATGCGTGACTATGCGAAAAGACCGCTGAATAGTTTTTCCGATGGCTGGAAGCCGTTGCCGCAGCAATTGGTAGCTATCGAAAAAACGCGCCCCGCAGCCAAAGCGCCATCCGGCATGCGGCTGATTCCGGCCACCAGCAATTACCAATTCGAGTCGAATGGCGTAATGATCGAAGGCGACCGCCTGCCCACAGCCGTAGGCGTGCAACATCCCTGGGAAGAGCATCCGTCACGTTCTCAAAAACACAGCATGGACATTCCTGCTTTTTACATGGATATTTATCCGGTAACGAATCGTGACTTCAAAAAATTCATGGATGCCGCGCACTATGAACCGAAGGACAAGTATAATTTCTTAAAGGATTGGGTGAACGGAACCTATCCTGCGGGCTGGGCCAATAAGCCGGTCACCTGGGTCTCGCTGGAAGATGCCAGGGCTTATGCAGCCTGGGCCGGAAAAAGATTGCCGCATGAATGGGAATGGCAATATGCCGCGCAGGGCAGCGACAACCGCCTCTATCCCTGGGGAGACAAAATGGACCCCGCCAGAATGCCGGCGCCGGATAGCAGTCGCACTATGCGCCCGCTCACTGACGTCAATGCTTTTCCAGGCGGCGCCAGTCCCTTTGGCATTAAAGATATGGTTGGCAATATCTGGCAGTGGACGGACGAATACGACGACGATCACACCCGCAACGCCATCCTGAAAGGTGGTGGCTACTACCGGTCTACCACTTCCAAATGGTATTTCCCCAGGGCATTCGAGCTGAATAAGTATGGAAAATATCTTCTGATGGCTCCTTCGATCGACCGGTCGGGAACCATCGGTTTCCGTTGTGTGGTGGATAAATAAGATGTCATGAAATGTCTTTCCCTGTCCTTCGCGCTGCGGGCATTCCTGCTTTTGTCTATCCTTTTCAACGTGCATCATCTGTATGCTGCGCCGCAGCAGAAAATAAAACTGGCGGCGGAGAAAAGGGCCGCGCTGACTGTTTTGTTGCCTTCCGATGCTTCTGTCGGACAGCAATTTGCCGCCGCGGAATTGAGCCGCTATCTGGGGCGGATCAGCGGCGCCTCTTTTCGCATACTCACTGTCAGGAGAGGAAATTCTGCCGCCATTCGTCTCGAAACGGTTTCGGGAGAAAATCCGGATGCTTATAGTATCGAAGTCTTTCATAGCGGAGATATTCTTTTGCAGGGCGCAAGCGACCGCGCGCTGCTCTATGCCGTATATGATTTTTTAGGCCGGCTGGGTTGCCGCTGGCTGGCGCCGCAATTTTCTTTCTATCAGGGGTCGGCGGAATATGTTCCCCGCAAGCCGCAGCTCTGGTATGAGGATCATGGAGCCATAAGAGAAACGCCTGCGCTGAAATACCGGAAGCTCGATGTGGAAGAAGGCCGTTCCCACGATACCGCCAACCTGAAACAACTCATCGACTGGATGCCGAGGCTCCGGTTCAACACGCTCATAATTCCGCTGGACTATGGCGGATGGGGGAAAGTGAAATGGGATAAATGGCGGGAGGCGCTTATTCCTGAACTGAAAAAAAGAGGATTGATGATCGAGGTCGGCGGTCATGGCTACCAGAACTTCCTGAACGCGGGGATGGAAGACAGCACGCTGTTCAAAAAACATCCTGACTGGTTCGGTGAAGATAAGAACTGTAATCCTACGCCTGATCCGTATTCGGTCTTCAATACCGCTAACCCGGAGGCGGTTAACTATCTCCTGCACAACCTCACCGAATATATCCGGCAGCGTCCGGAGATCGATATCTTCGATTTCTGGCCGCCGGACGGTGCGCGCTGGGCCGACTGCAAAGCCTGGGATTCGCTTGGCTCTCCGCTCGACCGGCAGGCGGCGCTGGTGAACCGGGCAGACAGCGCTATTCGCGCTGTTCGCCCTTCGATCCGGCTCGAAATGATCGCCTACCAGCCGGTGCTGGATCCGCCGCCGCAGGTAGCCCTGAACCGGGAAGTGCTGGTGGATTTCTGTCCCATCAACCAGCAGTTTGAAAAATCCATCGACGATACGGCTGCGGCTAACAATCATGCCTATGCGACTTCGCTTCAGCGATGGAGAAATACCTTCACCGGCGATATCGGTCTCTATTCTTACTACCGGAAATATGCCTGGCGTTCCCTGCCGGTGATCATTCCGCATTATATGCAGCACGACCTGCGATGGTATAAAAAGATGCCGGTGCAGGGCATCTCCACCTATGCAGAGCCGGGCGACTGGTTCACCTACGAGCTCAATCACTATGTGCTTGGCCAATTAGCCTGGAACCCGGACGTATCGGTGGATTCCCTGGTCGGCGTCTTCTGCCGGGCCCGATATGGAGATGCCTGTGTGCAGGCCAAGCATGTGCTGGAGGTTATCGAAACTACGGTACGGTTCCTATGCAATATTCCTTACACCACCCGGAAGTCTGCTGCCGAACTGGCGGCTGCGGAGCAAAAGCTTCGGAGAGCCAGGTCGGGCCTGCTTGCCGCCCGGCAGCACGCGAAGAGCCCTGTACGCGCCAACCTGTCGCGCCTCCTGCTGCCGCTTGACTATGCGCTGTATGACATCGAAATACAGCGGGCAAGATTGAAAGACACCGTCGAGGCCCGCAAGAAGGTTGGAGAAATGGTTCGTTTCCTGGAAGCCAACCGGGATAGCGGCGTCTTCATCCTCCCTGCTCGCGACCCGCTTGTTTATTTTGAGAAGCGGTATGGGCTGGATACCCGATGATTTCCCGGCTCATCCCCGCAGCCAGATCCCAAACTCCTGCCGCCGGTCGCCACCCCCAAAACAACACGGATTTTTAAAGTCACCCGGCGTTGACCGGATTTCTCGTTTTGAGCAGGATTTGTACCGAATTTTAGTCCAGTTAACCTGTAAATAACCTTTAGATAACCCGTATATAACCTGTACTAAGTCCGTTAATTATCAGGTTATATACAGGTTATACCAGGGTTATATCACTATTATTATCGGGTTAACTGGACTAAAATCCGGGTAAAATCTGTTATAAAATGAGGCCGAAGCTGGTCATGATAAGAGATTATGCGAAAGGAAATCTCAAAAAAAATCCCCGGCCCAAAGCCGGGGAAGCGAGGGAGTTAGCGGTTAATGCTTATTGCAATAGCTTATCCACCGGAATAATATTGAACTTATCACCGCTGATCAACTGGCCGAGGTTGGCGCCGCCGAGATTCAGGGATTTTCCGGCAGCCGTGGTGACGCCTGACTGGGCGAGGCCTGCGGCGTCCAGTTTACCCGGTACGATCTGATTTTTCAGCATATCGGCAAGCTGGTTAACATTCGAAGGATTGCTCAGTGTGGTAAGGGCGCCGGAACTGCTTAGTGCGTCGTTGGTCGGCGCCAGGAGCGTGAATGGCGGCTTCAATGAGCTGCCCAGCGCCTTGCTCAATCCCGGTGTTTGCAAAAGACTGGTAATGGTGGACAGGTTGGGATTACTGCCCAGCGAGGATATCAGGGAAGAGCCGGAGCTGAGCAGACTGGAACTGGAACCGCAACGGATGCTGGCGAAGCTCAAGATGAGCACAGCTAACAATACGCGTACCGTAGACTTTTTCATGGTCATTATTTTAAAGTTAGAAAAAGACTTGCCGCGGTAGAGTGGGGAAGGTTTCAGTAGAGTGAAGACCGCCAAAGGCTCAACAAACTTACAGCATTTGCCGAATTAAAAATAAAAGGACCATCGGAAATAAGTAAAGGGTTCAGCAACCGGTCATCCAACCTGAAGCTGACGCTTATATAGCTGTACTGTATTCTCATACCCAAGGTACAAGGCATCGCAGATCAGAGCATGACCGATAGACACTTCGTCGAGCCAGGGAATGGAGGATGCGAAATAATGAAGGTTTTCGAGGTCGAGATCGTGACCCGCGTTCAGGCCCAGACCGAGCGATCTGGCTTTCCCGGCGGCGGATATATAAGGCGAGATGGCCTTCTCCCGATTCACTGCAAAACCTTTCGCATATCCTTCCGTGTAGAGTTCGATTCGGTCGGTTCCCGTACGTGCCGCGCCTTCCACCATCTTTTCATCAGGATCGACGAAAATCGAGACCCGGATGCCTGCATTCCTGAAAACGGCAATGATCTTCTTCAGGTAGTCTGCATGAGCAATCGTATCCCAGCCGTGGTTGGAAGTGATCTGTCCAAGCGCATCGGGCACTAGGGTTACCTGGTCCGGCTTAACAGCGAGCACGAGATCGACGAACTTCTGCTCCTGACAATTTCCCTCGATATTGAATTCCGTCGTGATGATGGC